>JAFLJQ010000025.1 GCA_022712915.1 Gammaproteobacteria bacterium
GTGCGTTCAACCATTGACCTGGCACATAACATAGGTTTGAAGGTCGTTGCTGAAGGGGTGGAAGATAATGAAACCCTGACCCTGCTGACCAGTATGGGCTGTGAGGTTGCTCAGGGTTATTATTTTTCACAGCCATTGCCCTGTCAGGAATTGTCATGCTGGATGAAATCTTCCCCATGGGGATTTTCCATTACCCCGGAAGTCGATCAACACATTACCTCTAATCAGGTGATAAACACTGCATACTGATTAATCATGACCGTGTCCACAGTGGGTCGGTCTAATATATCAGCTACGATAAAAAGACCGAAAAAAAGAAGTTCGATTAACTGAAATATCACACGGTGGTGGTTGCGGGTGTAAAATTGACTCTGCTTTGCTGCATCAAATTTTGGCCAACGTACCTCAATCAACCGAGTGCAAGCCATTACTGGTTGGTATTGAGAACAATGATGATGCGGCTGTTGTTGGCAAATGCCATTGTCGGTTTCCCGGTCAATATACTCAGCATCGACTGTATGCAGGAGATTATGCGTGGCGGGGTCGATGTTTGTAAGGAAGCCGGTATTCCTCTGGCGGGGGGCCACAGCATTGATAACCCACAACCAGTATTTGGCCTGGCCGTTATTGGAATGGTTCATCCTGCCATGGTTAAAACCAATTCCGGTGCTAAACCGGGTGACGTGTTGATTCTGACCAAACCCCTTGGCGTGGGTATTATGGCCAGCGCCTTCAAACTGGACAAGATTTCAAAACAAGGTTATCAGCAATTTGTAGACATCATTACCATGCTTAATAAAGCCGGTGGCTGGTTGGGCAAACAAGCCGGTGTTAATGCCATGACCGATGTCACCGGCTTTGGTTTAGCCGGTCACTTGTTGGAAATGGCCAAAGGTGCAAAAGTATGTATGGAGATTGACACTGTATCGGTGCCTGTAATAGAAGAAGCCTGGAGGCATGTTGTAGAGGGGATTGTTCCCGGAGGGGCCTATCGCAATATGCATGGCTATAGCGATGACTTATATTTTTCTGAGCAATGGGATATGGATCGTCAGTTGGTATTTAGTGATCCTCAGACTAATGGTGGCCTGCTGGTATCCGTTGAGGCAGACTATGCGTCAGAATATGTCGCCATCCTTCAGCAAATGGGCTATCCCGAAGTTGCAATTATTGGACAGGTAAAAGTAGCGGGCGACCATATGCACCCGGTGATATTTTTATAATAAATGGATCTTGCTTTCCTCAGTAGTCTCTTTGTCTTAGGCTTGTTTGGTGGTTTTCTCTCTGGTCTGCTGGGCATTGGCGGGGGCATCATTATGGTGCCACTCTTGCTCTATGTCCCTCCTGCATTGGGTGTCGGCGTCCTGGGTATGAAAACCATCGCTGGTATGACATCAATGCAAAGTTTCTTTGGTGCCGTGTCCGGAACCTTTGGACACAAGCGCCATAAACGCATTAATCTCCCACTCGCCCTTGTGATGGGTGGCAGCATGGCGATCGCATCATTGGTAAGCTCATTATTTTCAGTTTATGTCAGCGCAAAAATGATGCTTCTGGTGTTTGCCGGTATGGCCATTGTCGCAGCCGCGATGATGTTTATTCCAATACCGGAGACGGAACAAGAACAGGAAACACAGGAGCTGCAATTCAATAAACTGCTTGCGGTCGCAATAGGCGCGTCGGTTGGGATCCTTTCCGGCATTATCGGGCAGGGCGGTGCCTTTCTATTTGTTCCTGCGATGATATTTATCTTACGTATTCCGACTCGAATCGCTATTGGCACTGCCCTGGTAATCGGTATTGCCTCATCTTTTGCGGTGCTGATCGGCAGAATAGAAACCAGTCAAATACCTTATCTGATGTCGTTTGTGCTGGTTGCGGGTGTCTTGCTCGGTGCACAACTGGGTAGTGAAATTAGTCAGAAGACCCCAAAGAAATTATTGAGGCATATTTTGGCCGTGTTAATTACCGCCACGGCACTTATAATGTGGTATGAGATTGTCGCATTCGATTGATTGTTTTATATTGACAAGGAAGAGAGTAATGTAATGAATCATTATTTTAATATGATCAAACTATTGAAAGTAGGGATCATGATATCTCTTTGCTGGATACCGCTAGCCCAAGCTGAACCGCCAAAAGCGTATGCATTTGGTGATTATAATCTGGCGATCCACAAAGCAGCCAAGAACGGAAAAAAGATTTTTCTTTATTATGGTCGGCAGGGTTGCGGTTTCTGCGACATGACTAACAAAAAATCATTCAGTAAAAAAGAGGTTAAGCAACGTTATTCGCAGCATTACGAACTGGTTTATATCGATGCTGAAGGAAGTAAGCGTATGACCTTGCCTAGTGGAGAACAGATAACAGAACAACAATTTGGTGCCAAACAAAAGGTATTGGGTACGCCTTATTTTCTGTTTTTGGAATCAGATGGTACATTTATTTTTAAGGCTCCTGGTTTTAAAACGGCCAAAGATCTTATTATGTTTGATAATTACATCCAAGGTAATCATTATAAAACAAAGTCATTCAATGAATTTGGCAAGGAACACGCATCATGAAACGATGGATGCTGATTTTTATGCTGAACTTTCTGGCATGCACCGTACAGGCTGAATGGCTGTTCTCGGATAAGCTTGATGTTGCCCCTCAGAATAATGGTAACAAGACGTTTCATCACCTCGATACCTCGGGGCGAGCCAATATGGCAATATCCGGTAATTTTCTGGCCGTAGTCTGGGAAGATAATCATACCGGTTCACCCCAAACCTATGTTGCTTATAAAAAACTGAGCGCAAAAAACTTTGCTAAACCAATTCGTCTCAGCACGGGCAAGGAAGCCTATGAGCCCTGCATTATTGCCTTGGGGCAGGATCGTTTTGCTATAGCTTGGGAACAGGATGGACAGATCTGGATGCAAACTGGTAGCCATCATAAATTTGGACAAGCAAGCAGACTTTCAAAGAAACCTGGACGGCAGGTTTCACTCGTAGAAATATCGAATAATAGATTATTGGCCGCGTGGTCAGAGAATGAAGGGACAAACAATTATATCGTTTCAGCCCCAGTGAGCCTGCACAAATTTTCTCAGGAAGTGGGGTCAATCAAAGCGCTGGATCGAATAAATGGAGAACAAAATCAATCTTTTCCTGTATTAGGCAAAGCCGGAAGCAGTATTGGTGTTGTTTGGGAAGACCGTCGTCGTGGACATACCATGCTTGTTTATAGTGTGAAACAGGACGATCATTCATTTTCTAAACTCAGGGTGTTGAATGATATTATCAAAAAATCAGATAAATATGGTAAAGGCAGCGGTGTCACCCGTGTGGCACTAGCCAACTATGGCAAGGGGCAAATCGTCGCAACCTGGATGGACAAACGTAACCGGCAAACCGGTTATGATATCTGCGCAGCATTAGGTCGTCATGATCAATTTGAGTTTGGTAAAAATCAGCAAGTACAGGATGCCTTTGGCGACAATTTTTCCCAATGGAATCCGGCGATTGCTGGTAATCAACAAGGGGATGTCGCCATTGTTTGGTATGATGATCGTGAAGACTCAATGGATATTTTGTTGTCTACGAAAACCCATGAGGGATGGAGTGACGATCTTATTGTTCCACCGGCATCTGGTGACGGGGATCAAACCAATGCGGTTATAGTCTTTGATAACAACCGTAATTTACACATGGTATGGATTGACCAGACTACGAACTCAAGCCCGACTCGGTTGTATTACACCGTTGGTAGGAATCAATAGCGTATTTTTAGCTATCAAGATCAGATAGGGGAGATCTGCGACAAAGTTCTCACCTGATGAAAAACAGGCCATCTATACTTGACCGTATATGTTGCGCATAATAAGACAAATTTTCTCCTTCCTCCGTAACCGCTTGTCACCACGCGATATTTGTTCGGATGTACTTTTTTACTGGCATAGCGGTGATCGCAGCAATACCGTATTTATCTCTGGCATCATGCTAATTTTTTTCATTCTGAGCTTGTTTATCTACCTAACTATCATCAATCAACAAGAGGCACGGGAAATACACTGTCTGGCACTGAATATTTATCACGAGGCTCGCGGAGAACCCGACAAAGGGAAATATGCTGTGGCCAGTGTCACCCTCAATCGAGTTGCTTCAGGGCGTTATCCCAACACTGTTTGTGATGTGGTTTTTCAGAAGCGTTGGGATTATTTACGTAAGCGTTATGTCAGTGCCTTTTCCTGGACGGAACTGGATACTTTGCTATCAACTGACTCTAAAGCCTGGCTAAAAGCTGATTATATAGCAGAAGATATCTACCATCATCCTGAGGCACAAAACTTGAAAAATGCCTTGTTTTATCATGCTCGGCATATTCGCCCTAGCTGGGCACGTAAAAAAATCAGTGTTGCCACGATTGGTCAGCACATATTTTACAACTAATCCCTAAACGTCACTCATTCTGAAATCAAAGCCCGGTTAGAACTGGCGATTTCACAGGCATTATTGTTAGGTTAATACCCGATTACCTATTACCCTATTAAATGATTCGGCTATACTAGCCTAAGAAATTGTACAGAAGCATGATTATGAATGGCTAGATGAGCGGGGATATTATGATAAAGATCATGCTGGTTGATGATCATGAGTTGATACGAACAGGTGTCAGGCGTTTGTTAGAAGACAACCCGAATATGGATGTTGTGGGTGAGGCTGGTAGTGGTGAAGAGGCTATTTCCCTGATCAAGGAACTTAACCCCGACATTGTGCTGATGGATCTCAACATGCCAGGTATAGGTGGGTTGGAAACCACCAAAAAGCTCAAACATCTGATTCCCAACATTCGGATCATTATTGTCACCATGGTAGATGACATTATGTTTCCACAGCGTTTATTAAAGGCTGGGGCTAGTGGCTACCTGACCAAAGGCTGCAAATCTGAGGAGATTATGCGTGCCATTCGAGATGTCATGACCAACAAACGTTACATTAGCCCCGAACTGGCGATGAAAATGGCCACTGCGGTGGATGATGATAAATCGCCATTTACTGAACTATCTGAACGCGAGCTGCAAGTCTTGATGATGTTAATGGGAGGTCAACGGGTCAGCGAAATCTCCAATAAATTGTATATTAGCCCCAAGACGGTCAGTACTTATCGCTCTCGCCTGCATGAAAAACTGGGGGTTAAAACTGATATTGAATTGACCCGCTTAGCCATCGAGCATGGTATTATCTCGGGCAATTACAAACTGTAAATTTTTATCTTGGCGAATCAATGTCAACACCATCTTTTACCCTTGATTGCCGTCAGTGCAAACGCCTTGATAGTTTTCTCAAACAGGTCAAGAAACAACATCCAGATTATCACGCCCGGCCAGTCGCCCCCTTTGGTGTGGCCAACCCAGATTTGTTGATCGTTGGCCTCGCTCCCGGTATGCACGGCGCTAATGCTACAGGGCGGCCTTTTACAGGTGATTATGCCGGTATCCTGTTATATGAAACGCTGTTTAAGTATGGCTTTAGCAATAAACCAGAGTCCGTCTCGCAAGCAGATGGCCTGAAGCTCAAACACTGCCGTATCACCAATGCGGTTAAATGTCTGCCACCGGAGAACAAGCCTACCGGGAATGAAATCAACACTTGTAATACTTATCTCGCCAATGAGCTTGCCGATCTGAAAAAAGGCGCAGTGATCCTGGTGCTGGGAGGGATTGCCCACAAGGCGGTCGTGAAGGCCTATGAATTCAAGCAGGTTGATTACCCTTTCGGTCATGGCAAGGTGTATGACTTGCCTGAAGGACGCAAGCTGGTGACGTCCTATCATTGCAGTCGTTACAACACCCAGACCAAACGGCTGACCGAGATCATGTTCCACAAGGTATTTGAAAATATTCTCAAACTGTTAGATAAATAAGCCATGAAATCTGAGGCAGAGCAAAGTGAGTTTGATGCCAAATCATTTCTGAGAAAGTTGCCGGATGGCCCAGGCGTGTATCGCATGTTTGACAGACATGAGCGTGTTATTTATGTCGGTAAAGCCCGCAACCTTAAAAAACGGGTGTCGAGTTACTTCCAAAAGAACATCGTCCATCCCAAGACTCGCACTCTTGTAGTGCAGATCGTGAATATTGAGATCACGGTCACCCATACTGAAAATGAGGCCCTGTTACTTGAAAACAACCTCATCAAATCCCTCAAACCACGCTATAACGTCTTGTTTCGGGACGATAAAAGTTACCCTTACATTTTTCTTTCACAAGACCCGTTTCCACGCCTGGCGGTACATCGTGGCGTTCAGCGAGCCAAGGGACGTTATTTTGGGCCTTACCCCAGTGCCGGGGCAGTACGTGAGACCCTCGGCCTGTTGCAAAAGCTGTTTCCCATCCGTCAGTGTGAGGACAGTTTTTACAAAAACCGCTCACGGCCCTGTCTGCAATATCAGATCAAGCGTTGTACTGCACCCTGTGTTGGATTGATTGATGAGGCCGGTTATTTCATGGATTTACGCCATGCAGTGATGTTTCTGGAAGGCAAAAGTACAGCCGTAATTGATGAACTGGCTAATAAGATGGATACCGCTGCCGAAGCCATGGAATATGAAAATGCCAGCACATATCGAGATCAGATCGCCAGTCTGAGACGAGTTCAGGAGCGCCAATATATTGAGGGTGAGCGGGGTAACCTCGATGTTATAGCCGGGGCCATGCAGGATAATGTGGCCTGTGTGCAATTATTTACGATACGGGGTGGACGTAATTTGGGTAATAAGACCTTTTATCCAAAAAATGTAGAACATCAAAGTGTAGATGAATTGTTATCTGCTTTTTTGGCTCAATTTTATCTGGCTGCCGATGTGAACAAACTCACAAAACATGACATTCCTGAAGAAATTTTACTCAGTGCCGATCTTCTGGATGCCGATATTATTGCCTCAGTATTGTCAGAGCAAGCCAACCACAAGGTAAGCCTTTCTCACCGACTGCGGGGAGAAAGGGCGCGTTGGTTAAAAATGGCAGAACACAATGCCCGTCAGGCATTGAGCATGCGCTTAAATAGCCAAGCAACCCTGTTGAAACGATTTGAGGCATTACAAGATGCCCTTGAACTTGATGAATTACCGGCACGGATGGAATGTTTTGATATTAGCCATACAATGGGCGAGGCTCCAGTGGGTTCATGTGTGGTGTTTGATCAAAATGGCCCACTTAAATCCGATTATCGCCGCTTTAACATTGAAGGTATTACACCAGGCGATGACTATGCAGCAATGCATCAGGCACTAACCCGTCGCTATAAAAAACTGAAGGAAGGCGAAGGCAAGGTACCTGACATACTGTTTATCGATGGGGGCAAAGGGCAAGTATCACAGGCCAGAGATGTTATCGAAGAATTACAAATTGAAGGCCTGAGCATCATAGGCATTGCCAAAGGCCCTTCCCGCAAACCTGGTATGGAAATACTTTGCTTGTCCGACCAGAAACGCGAGATTATACTCCCCTCAGACTCACCCGCATTACACTTGATACAGCAAATTCGTGATGAGGCACACCAGTTTGCTATTACGGGCCACCGGCAACGACGTAAAAAAACACGTAATACCTCACTTCTGGAAGAAATCCCCGGCCTTGGCCCTAAGCGGCGGCGGCAATTGTTGCGCCAATTTGGCGGTTTACAGGAAGTCGCGCGGGCAGGAGTGGAGGATTTAGCTAGTGTGCAAGGTATCAGTCGAAATCTGGCACAGTTAATATATGATCGTTTTCATTCAGATGGACCATAATTAAAATATGAAGTGGAATATACCCAATATCCTTACCCTATTTCGCATTGCACTGATTCCGGTCTTTGTGGTGGCATTTTACTGGCCTGAATTTGGCTGGAATCATGTGGTTACCACGGGTATTTTCTTTGTCGCAGGCGTGAGCGATTGGCTAGACGGGTACTTGGCCCGCAAGCTTGACCAACAATCGGCCTTCGGAGCCTTTCTCGATCCAGTTGCCGATAAACTTATGGTCGCAACAGCTTTAATCCTACTGGTAGGGGCTGATCCTGGTGCTTTTACGGCCGTACCTGCTGCCGTCATTATAGGCCGAGAAATTGCCATCTCAGCCCTCCGAGAATGGATGGCCCAGATTGGGGATAATGCCAAGATGAAGGTATCTGATATTGGCAAAATTAAAACCATGGCCCAGATGCTAGCCATTGGCTTTCTCCTATATGGAACCCCAATCGGCGTTTTTCCAACCACCGAGATCGGTTATGGTTTACTCTATCTGGCCGCCGGCCTAACACTTTGGTCTATGGTGAGCTATCTGCGTGCTGCCTGGTCCAGTTTGACCCGAGAAGAAAAATAGCGGCACATTCCTGCTTGACAGCAAAAAACTCGCCGCTACAATAGCACCCTCTTTGCGGGAATAGCTCAGTTGGTAGAGCACGACCTTGCCAAGGTCGGGGTCGCGAGTTCGAGTCTCGTTTCCCGCTCCAGAATTATTTAAAACCTCGGTGACACCACCGGGGTTTTTTTATTAAGGCAGATACACAAATTGGCGGGATGGCAGAATGGCTATGCAGCGGATTGCAAATCCGTGTATCTCGGTTCGACTCCGGGTCCCGCCTCCATTTTAAAACCGACATTTCGCTAAATTTAAGAATTGATTTAGCATAATTTGTTTTTTAATAGTTACACGACACACCACAAGCCCGGGTGGCGAAATTGGTAGACGCAAGGGACTTAAAATCCCTCGGTGGCAACACTGTGCCGGTTCAAGTCCGGCCCCGGGCACCACTTCTCAGGCATTATCAGCAGGCAGCAATTCCCATCTAACCTACTGATAATGTTCATATTTTTCTTGTCAGTCATTATCAGCTACCATCCCCTAAAGTCAGCTTAGCGCAGAACCGAATGTACCGGAAACTGTACCGGAAAAGGAATGTGCGATAGGATAGGAGCATGGTAATTAACCTGAACTCGGGATAAGAACGGAACTAAATACCTGAACACCGATCAGATCGTTTGACTAAAAATAAATCAGCAAAAAGGTGAACAGGCATGAATAAATTAATTACTTGCTTCATGGTAATAAGTCAAATTGAATAATTTATTCTGTCGCATTTAAGATTTTTTTAGAGCCCCGCCAAGGCATACCATTTCTTGGCCTCTTCCAGATTCTTCTCTACGCCATTGCCTTCTTCATACATTATTGCCAAAGTAGTTTGAGATCCGACCATACCTTGCTCTGCTGCCAGCGTGAACCATTTAACAGCCTCAACCAGATTTTTCTTGGTGCACTCACCTTCCATATACATAAACCCTAGTCCGTGCTGAGCCAGGGCATGCCCCTGATCTGCTGCCGCTTGCATCCACTTTACTGCTTGTTCCGGACTGAAAGCTACACCCAGACCGTTCTGATACATGATAGCCAGACGATGCTGGGCATCAGCATTGCCTTGATGGGCAAAGGGACTGAGTAGTTGACAGGCCTGACCAAAGTGCTTGGACTCAAAGGCAGACATGGCACTATTAAAATCAACATCGTTTAGTTCGTTCACGGCATTTGTCCTTCAACGAGGTTTGTTTGCAGTAAAATATTATTAAGTGCCTCTAACTAGAGTTTTCTTATAAAGTCAGAGGCAATAACATGATATCCCTGATATAAGGTTATTCTGTCTTTGTGTTTATAGCCAATTTATTCAACCATTTGAAAAATAAATTGCCCAAACACCACAATATATCTACCACGTATTCCAGACCAAAAAATACCGGTTACGATAGACTTGAACAATAACACCACGGTTAGTTTATCCCGAGAATAATTTAAGTCTGTTTTCCCCAGCAATTGTTTTCATCCAAGGAAAGCTCAAAAAGAGCTTTAAAGCCCGATAAGAAATGTTATTTTTGACCGAATATATCTGAACATGGTGCACTCTTTTGTCATCAAGAGGGGCTAACTAATTGTTTATCATCGTTTATTTTTCGTAAAAGGACTCTGATCATTACTCCAAACCTTGAAATTGATAAGGAGTGATTTTAGCCGTTGATATCGTATACCCCTCTATCGGGATATACAGTTGAAAAGATGGCTTAACTATACTCACTTAATCCAAAGCCCAATCATGTGTATTACCATCATCTCAAGAAAGGGGAGTTTATGGGAAAGTGCAGCCTGGATGTGATAGTTGGTACATTTCCCAGCTCGATATATATCTGCACTCCATTGGGATATAATTTTCCTGGTAGGTTGATGCAAATGTAGTACGGACTATTTTGGGTTCCAGAAATGGAAATATCTGCCGTAGTGAATGAGATACAAGAAGCTACTAAATTGAAGCTTGAGGAGAAAACCTATGCATAATTTAGATGTTTATCACAAGACTGTTGTTGAAATGGAAGGTGCTGGCGTTGATGCGGAATATCTGCAAGGCTGGCAAGGAGGTTTTCTGATCAACCCCAAGCGTGAAGAACAACGTGTCAATGATGCTTATAACGCAGGCTACGATGATGGCACCAATGGCGTGACCGACAAATACAAGAAATGGGTTAAATAATTTTACATGCCTCTTAAGAAAACTCAGCCATGAGGCACAATTCTCCACTGTAGACAGACCGTGGGGCTGAGTCGGTCATTTATCCCCACTATTACCTCCTCGCTTGGTAGTTAAGGCACGACAAAGTCGCTTGGTGTTAACAACGTAAATAATCATGTAATACAGATAAGCCAATGTGATGGTTTGAACGGGTCGAATATCCTTAAAGAGATGACTGTACCTGATATTTTTCCGATTAGTTCCCGCTAACGGGTCGCTTTCGGTGCCATAAAATATATTAACGGAACACCCCGCAGTAATACGGATCAAGAAACGGATTAAAACAGTAGGTTAATTAAACATTAGGTAAACCACCGCCTTTGGCGGTGAGACTCGAAAAGGCTCTGCCGTTAAGTCGAGCATAGTTGAAAAGAGCCTCCTTTATAACGGGCTAGATTTAAAAGGAGGCCATGATGAGAGAATGGAAAACCCAAGCTCACGTTAAGCATTATTGCAGATATCATATTGTATTTGTCCCAAAATATCGGCGTAAATCGATTTATGGAACATTGAGACGAGATGTTGGAAAAATACTTCGAGAGCTTTGTCGTCAAACGGGAGTAGAGTTGATAGAGGGATATGCGATGAAAGATCATATTCATATGTTGCTGATGATCCCGCCAAAATATAGTGTTGCAAATACGGTAGGTTTTTTGAAAGGGAAATCAGCGATACGAATATTTAGGGATTACTTGCAAATAAAAAGGAATTTCACAGGCCGTCATTTTTGGGCCCGTGGATATTGTGTAAGTACAGTCGGATTTGATGAAGAAGTGATTCGTAAGTACATACGGAACCAAGAAGTAGAAGAAAAACGTCAGGAGCAGATGCGACTGGAAGGACTTTAAATAGCCCCCTTTGGGGGCTTTCATCATACCACCCGCTCTGCGGGTGGTTGTTGATTGCCTCATTTGTCTTATGTTTATGGTGGGTGATCGGGTAAGTGCCGATTTGACTACAGTTCTCGTTCTTTTAATACTTTCCCACCACTCAACAATAAGGATGAGGATACGAAAATGGCGATTTTTCTCGACTATGAAGGCATCAAAGGTAATGTTACGGCGGATGGTTATGAAGACCACATTGCCGTCTTGTCAGTGGACTTTAACGTGACGCGCAGCATCTCCATGGAGCCGGGCAACCTCAGCAACCGGGAGTCCACCCGCCCCCGCCGCAGTCAGGTAACAATAAGCAAGGCCGCCGATAGTTCCTGTTCGGCATTGTTTAAGGAATCAGTCACAGGCTACGCTGGTAAAACGGTGGTGATTAAGTATGTGCGCACCGGCAGCGACAAAGTGGCGGAGTTTGTGGAGCATACTCTGGAAAATTGCATCATCAGCAGGTATGAGTTTTCCGCCGAGAACGAAGGGCAACCAGAGGAAAGCATTGACTTAAGCTTCTCAAAAATACTGGTCAACTACACAGACCATGATGCGACCAACAAGAGCGAGA
>JAFLJQ010000221.1 GCA_022712915.1 Gammaproteobacteria bacterium
TACCATTAATTTTGCATAGTCCAATTTCTGTTCAGGGCTGAAACTGACTCTCGCTTTTCGTGTCTTCGTCATAAGTACTCCACTAGTTTTTAGGTTTATTAAGCTATAATACCTTCCAACTTTATTAGACCACTATACATAATGTTTCATTAGGTATCGGAAAAATCAGCCAAACCTACTATTCATTCTCTTTTAATCATGATCGTCATTCGGTTGGACCGCCTCCTTTTGATGGCGCGTTGTGATGTTTTGTATTCATAAAATATAAATAAGTGCGCCGCATGGACGCGGCGCTGCTCATCACCGGCACAAGGACGTGCCGTTGATGAGCATCATCATGAATACCAAGCATCACAACACGTTCGCGCCATCTTAGGGGGAGCCTTTTTTGGATATTTTTTGGTACTTCACAATTTTGTCTGGAACAAAATTGGGCAGCCTTTGACTGCACGAAGTATGGAGACCAGGGATGGTCTTCATCCAAAAGTATCTCGACTGTCCGTCCGAGAACGGATTTAAGACTCAGCATCGCATTAGCGATTCCAAATAAAACTTAAAACCAAACAATCACCAGATTTCCGCGTCGCAATGACGAGAATATTTTAATGATTCTGCGACGAACTTAAGATCCAGCATCACATTAGCGATTCAAGCATAACAACAACATGATACTTTACACCGCATCATCCAGTAACGCACGTAATTTAGGCGTGGCATAGTCTAGCGCTTCTTTTAGCGGTGCCACTAATGGTCGAATGGTGTCAATTGCGTTTGCATCTCCCGTTTTAGCCGTTTCTTCCATTGCCCGTGCAATGTTCGATACACCAGAAACGCCAAGTCCAGCGCTGGCCGACTTTAGAGGATGAGCACTTTTTGCTATTTTTTCTAAATCACCACCGTCTAAGCCTTCTTTTATATTCTTAAAGTACATCTCAGCATCTTCTAGATAGCCTTCAATCATTTCTGGAAAACGTTTCTTTAAAACGGCTTTTGCCCCTTCCAGTTCTTCCATATCCATTGCGGTAATATCAAAATTATCTTTCATGGGAATTTCCTCTTACTATGTGTCAAGTGAACAACCGTTTTTTTTGCATTTTCAGGACATATTTTGTCGTCTGAGTCAATTGATAGAACATGTTTCTCTTGCGGCAGCCACTTAGCCAGCACATGACGCAGGTTATCTTTACGCACGGGCTTGGTAATGTAATCATTCATACCGGCATCAAGGCATTTTTCTTTATCATCTTTCATTGCATTCGCGGTAAGTGCAATGATTGGTATATCCGCCAAAAATTTCTCTTTCTTCATGAGGCAAAGTTTTTTACTGGCTTCAAACCCATCCATCACCGGCATTTGGCAATCCATAAAGATCAAATCAAAATCATGTTCTTTAACCATCCCCAAGGCAATTTCTCCATTCTCAGCAATGACAATGGTGCAACCTATTTCATAGAGCATTTCTTCTGCTAACGCTCGATTAATGCGATTATCTTCGACCAGTAGTAGTTTCGTATTGGTGAAGCTCAAGCCAGTTTGAATTTTGGTACTGCTATAGCGTTTTGCGATCAATGTTTCATGGGTAATAAATTCTATTTTTTCATCTGCTTGTTTGGCTTCTAATATCAAAGCAATCGTATTAAGTAGGTCGGAACGGCACACAGGCTTAGTAAGATAAGCGGAGAAACAGGACTTGTCGAATCTTCTTGCGAACTCCATCTCAGAGGCAGAAGTGAGCATGATCAGCGATGTATTGGAATGATATCCAGTAATGCCAATAGAGTTTGTCCGTGTTAAATCATCTATTCCCAGCATCACGTAGTTGATAAGTGCAATGTCATACGGGTTCTCATCTTTGCCTGCCTTTTCCATCAGCATCATGGCTTCATCTGGATTAGCGCAGGTTTTCACCTGCATTTTCAGGTTGGTAAGCTGTTCTTGCATAATTTCACGACTGAGTTTTACATCGTCAACAATTAAGACGTTAATCCCTTCAATCAGGGTTAGATCGATTGTATCCTCCTGCATTGAAGCTTCATCACTACTCGCCAGCATCATGGTAAACCAGAAAGTAGAACCGTCCCCCTCTGTACTTTCCACACCAATTTTACCATGCATTATATTTGTTAATTTCTTGCAAATTGCAAGCCCAAGACCTGTGCCCCCAAATTTACGGGTAGTAGATGCATCCGCTTGTGAAAACTTTTCGAATATCATCGCTTGTTTTCTGTTTGCAATACCAATGCCAGTATCTTTGACCGAAACTTTAACATGCAGACGACCCTGCATATTAGACTCATCATGCAACAATTCAATATTCAGTAGAACATATCCAGCCTTGGTGAATTTAATCGCATTGCTGGTAAGATTACTGATGATTTGACGGATACGCGCTTGGTCACCACGTACCAAGTCAGGCATATTGGGAGCATAACGGAGCATGAGTTCAACACTCTGTTCTTCTGCAATCGGAATAAATAGTTCCAATATTTCTTCGGCAAGCTGACGAAGACTAAAATCGATTGGTTCCAATTCGAGCTTACCTGATTCTATTTTTGAAAAGTCAAGAATATCATTAATAATGGTCATTAGCGCATTAGCAGATGCGAAGACGGTCTCGACGCGACTACGTTGTTTCGGCGCTAGTTCGTCATCTAATATTAATTCTGTCATGCCAAGAATGCCATTCATAGGTGTACGAATTTCGTGGCTCATACTGGCTAAAAACTCTGATTTAATTTCATTTAATTCTTCTGCTTTCTTTTTTGAATTTTCAAGTTCTTCTTTTTGATGCTCCAGCACCTCTGCATATTGCTGTAATTTCTTATTAGCATTTTTACGTTCAGAGATATCACGAATAATGCCAACAAACATATGTTTGTCGGAATCATTCATCTCACTAACACCAAGTTCCATGGGGAATATAGAGCCATCCTTGCGCTGTGCATCAACTTCACGACCAATGCCAATCACCTTTGCATTACCGGTTTCGAGATAATGATGGAGATACCCGTCATGTTCCTTTCTGTATGAGTCGGGCATCAGCATTTTAACATTTTTATTTAGGACATCCTCTTCCGTATAGCCAAATATTCTCTCTGCTGCAGGGTTGAAAGATTGAATTATGCCCGTTCTATTAATGGTGACGATTCCGTCCACTACAGTATTAAGAACAGCTTTCAGATACCCCTCACTATCGCCGTATACCTCGTCTGAAATAGTTTCATTAATATAACTGCAACGGTGAATACCATATACAATAGAAAGATATAGAACATACGCGATGCTTAAGCCTATAACGATTCTGGGATAAAATTCTGTAATCATGTTGCCATGGCTATATTCTGCATAAAGCAATAGCCCAGTAACAATACCACAAAACACTAAGCCGACAATCAAAGCAATGGATGGCCTGTAATAGCCATGCAGCACTTGGTGACTTTTCATTTTGTTACACCCATATTTTCTATTGATTGCTTCAACTGTGTTCCCGCCTCCGCGAAATCGGCCTCAAGCTTATGGATAATTTTTACAGGTATATTATTTGCCCCCCCCCCTACACAGATCTGCGCACGAGCATTTTCTTCAATAATATGGGCGATACTAGATAGATCGTTAAGACCAAGAGCGCCCGTAGTAGATGTTAAGGTGCGAGACATTGCGGCCAGTTCATGCAGGGAATTTTCCCGATATGCCACCAGTATATTGTTGAGAAGTTCCTGTGAATCCTGTAAAAATAAATTAATAACGTTATGAGCATCATCCCCTATCAAATTTTTATATGTATTGAAAATTTCTGTATCGATTACAGCTGAGGAATTATTTTTGGTCTTCTCAGTAGATTGTTGCGTCGGCGCAATCCATTTAACAATGATTTTTTGTAAGATTTCTTTCTTAACCGGTTTCGATATATAATCATCCATTCCAGCGTCAAGACACTTTTCTCTATCGCCTTTCATGGCATTAGCTGTGACAGCAATGATCGGTGCCCTATTAATTTCTCCCTGAATCTGTAGCTCACGAATGGCACGCGTTGCATCAAACCCATCCATCTCTGGCATTTGGCAATCCATCAGAATAAGATCAAAAGACGCATCTTCTTGCGTCATCTGAACAGCAATTTTACCGTTCACTGCTAACGATACAGTAAAGCCAATATCTTTCAATATTTCTTCTGCCAATGCACTGTTGATACGGTTATCTTCTACCAGCAATACGTGTCGACCATCAAAACGATAGCTATCATCCTGTTTTTCCGCCACATAATCAGGTATCCACTTAGCAATAGTTTTAAGAAGTTGGTTTTTGCGAATAGGCTTGGTGACATAATCCTGCATGCCCGCATCCAGGCAACGATCTTTATCGCCTTTCATGGCAATACCGGTCAACGCAATAATGGGAACATCATAAATCACCTTGTCATGCTTCCACTGTGCTAAAATAGTGCTGGCCTCAAACCCACTCATCACGGGCATTTCACAATCCATCAACACCAGATCAAATGAACTATTACGCATTGCATCAACAGCCTGTTTGCCGTTGATAACAACATCAATCTTACACCCTGCCTGTTCTAAGATTTCGGTTGCCAAATCCTGGTTAACCCGATTATCTTCCGCCAGCAATATCGCAGGATTGTTAAACTTCAAATCACGAAATTGTAAATTACCGCGTTGAAGGGTCATAAGGTTATTGCTGGTGATGAGCTTGTCTGTTTTACCAGTACTATAATGCTGCCATGTGAGTGAAAGAACAGCTTTTAGCTCATTAGCCTTGATCGGTTTGGTGAGGTAAGTATTAAACCCAGCCTCTTTAATGCTCCGCATTGTGCCTACACCACCGGCAGAGGTAAGCATAATCAACGCAAGATCATTGACTTTATCATTCTCGCGAATATTTCTGGCCAGCATTTCACCATTTAGTTCCGGCATGAGATAATCCAGAATAGCCATCTGGAACGGTTGTTTCGCGTCTACCGCTTCTTCCAGTAGTGTGATCGCTTGATTTGCATCCTGGCAATAGACGGACTCCATGCCAATGGTACGTAGATGTTCTTGAATTAAGTCTCCATTAATTTCAATACCATCAACAATCAGAGCACGTAAGCCATGTAAATTATCAATTCTATCCGCTTCATCTTCATCCTGTTTGCTTGTATCGCCGCTCAAAATCATAGTAAACCAAAATGTGGAGCCCTTGCCCTGCTCACTTTCTACCCCTATATCACCCTTCATTAATTTGCTAAGTTGTTGACTAATCGCCAACCCGAGCCCTACACCACCAAACTTGCGTGTCATTGAGCCGTCTGCTTGAGAAAACTTATTAAATATATGCGCCTGGGCGTCTTTTGAAATACCCATTCCTGTGTCAGTAACAGAAATTTTTATTTTCTTTTTTTCTGTACCATCAACTTCATTACTTGCTTCCACCTCCTCCACGGAAATCATGATATAACCTTTTCCCGTAAATTTAATCGCATTATCGACAAGGTTGTTGAGTATTTGACGAATACGTCCCGGATCTCCAATTAGGTATTGAGGCGTATTCGGCACATAACGAACAATCAGTTCCACTGCTTTTTCTCGTGACTTAATAGCAAGTAGTTCAGCACTGTCTTCAACTAGCGTCATTAAATCTAACGAAACCGGTTCTAACTCTAATTTTCCGGATTCAACATCAGAAAAATCTAGAATATCATTGATAATGACAAACAAAGTGTCGGCAGAATCCGTCACCGTGCGCGCATAATTTTTCTGTTGTTCCGTCAATGTAGTTTCCAACAACAACTCAGTCATGCCAATGATACCGTTCATCGGCGTACGTATTTCATGACTCATATTCGCCATGAACTCTGATTTCATACGATTTGAAGATAACGATACCTGGTGTGCTTTTTTCAACACAAACACAATAAATATAATTATATAGGTGACAAGTAAAATCAAAGATAAAATGATTCCGAGAATAAAAATATGCATATCTCGTTTTAACAAGGCGTGGTGTTCCGTGTATAATTCGATCAATGACTTCAGATAACCTTGTATGTCATCATAGATAACGGTGTTGCTAATTACCCTGTCACGCATGATAATATTTAGTACAAGCTGAGCATTCTGTGTAATAAGATTTAGCGTATTTATTTCTTTTTTTGTAAGCTGTACTTTACTAACATTAATAAGATTCTTTATCTGCTGCTTGACATCATCCACTACACCACCATCACTGGCGTAATAACTTAATAGTATTTTACTGATAATGATTGATATATTGGTGCGAAAATACTCTGTATTAGGACGACCCTTCAGGGAAAAATCAAGCCTGGCTGCCAATACAGGTATATATTGCAGAGATTTTTTCAAAATAGTCTGTTGGTGTATATATCCATCAAACAATTCATCTTCCAGTTTTAGAAGATCTTCATATTTATCAATCCGCAGATTAATTTGAGATGCTAGAAAGTTAAATTTTTCTTCATTGATACGCCAAAAACCCAATATACCAACTCGATATATCAGCAGCATTTCTGGTTTAACGGCAATAATTTTACTTGCCAATGCATGTATTTCGGTCGAGTCTTGCACTAATCCCGTATGATTATTTACCACCCCATTTTTCAATAGCAATATATTTTTATGTTGCTCGACATGCCTCTTGTTTAACTGCCATAAATCAGCATGCATTTTAACATGGACTTCATCATCAATGACAATGATTCCATATATAAAGAATGCCAACGATGCAGCTATAAAAACTAGCGCTATTCTATGCAATGATTTTCCTGTCATCCACAGATCCCTATCTAATGCTGTTCACAAAAAATGTGTTGAAAAAACAATAGTGACTTAGATTTTTCCATCACAGAAAAACACATTTTTTAAGACCTTACCCTTTCGAGAGATAGCTCAAATTGCTGTCCTTCTTATGCTAATGGCGATCACCAATCAAGCTCTGATTCATTACTCACAAAAGCGACAACCTCATTCCCTTTATCATTGTAACTGATACGATCAAAACTCATCGCATTGGCCTGGGCAATGCCTCGCCCATGATTGTCTTGAGCGCGGGACGGATCTACATCCAGGTATTTACGCCACTCAAAGCCTTTGCCGACATCAATAATCTTAACGTAAACACCATTACTTCTGCGTTGAAGTATCACCTCAACAGATTTGTCTTTATGCTCAGGAAGTTCTACACGCCGTATAATTTCATCTCGCCAGGTTCCTTCATTAAGCAACCAGGTTTTTTCCTGATAACTAATACCCAAATTACCATGTTCCACGGCATTAATGAGTAACTCGGCAAGACCGGAGACCACACGCTCTGCGTCTGTATAACAATTGGCAATAAAACAAGCGAGACCTTCTACCTCCTGTAGAGAACGACAGCGAAATTTACAGGTCTCGATGAGATTAAAACTGGTTTTGTGTTGTTTAAGCTCGACGCCCAATATTTTCTGCTGACGTACCTCGCGTACCGCAGCGGAAAGAACCGATTTCAGTATCTCTTTATCTATTGGTTTCGTCAGATAATAATATACACCGGCATCAATACCCTGCTTTATCTGTTCTGGTCGATCAGATCCAGTCTGCATAATGACAGGGATTTTTTTTAACACCGGATCATTTTTCATGAGCGCCACAACTTCCAGGCCATTCATCTCAGGCATTTCACGATCCAGCAATACCACATCGAGCTTATCTTTCTCCTGTTGCAAAATTTCCCAAGCCTTCTTTCCATCATTTGCGGTAACAACTTCATGCCCCAGCTCTTCCAGTTGAGCCTGTAGCATCAATCGCATTGTGCGGTCATCATCCACAGCAAGTGCACGTACTGGTGTCTCGTTTAATGATGTCGCGGGCGACAACTTATCATGGTTAGTCATATGTTGTGTATTTGCCATATATAATGCTCCTGTTTTTATCTCTCTGTAAACGCTGTCTTAAGTGATAGGTGAATAGGTTTAAGTAAATAGGATAGAATGGTTTTTTCACCCGTTACAACATCTGCTTCTACCGTCATTCCCGGCAAAATTGGATTAGCATTCGGCTTATCCCCGACATAGTTTTTTAACAAGGTAATACGACCTCGGTAATACGGAAAACCCTTTTCATCCAGAAAGGTCGTAGCTGACAAAAACTCCAGTTCGCCCATCGCGACACCATAACGAGAAAAATCATAAGAGCTAACTTTAACTCTCACGGCCTGACCTACTTGCACATGGCCGATATCCTTCGGTAAGATACGAGCCTCTACAACTAAATATTTATCCAGCGGAACAATTTCCATCAGCGTTTTGCCCGGCTCAATTACTCCACCTATAGTGTTAATTTTTAGCCCTTTCACCAACCCATAAACGGGTGAGCGCACCTCCAGTCTATTTACTTTATTTTTTAGTTTTGTAATAACTTCTTTGTTTTGCGCTATTTGAGCTTCAATAACATTGAGATCACGGTACGCTTCTGATTCTATTTTATTAACTTCATTTCTAAATTGAAAAACTGTTGTTTTTGGCACGTGTCCCTGGCCATACAATTTCTCCTGTAGCCTTAATCTTTTATTGGCGATGCGTAAACTTTCTTTTAATTTTTCTGATCGCTTGTGCATTTTGATAATCTCAATGCCACGCGACATGATCTTCATAGACTCACCGTCTTCCTTTCTATTCACGCTTGATGTGATGGCAAAACGTTCAAAATTTGGCTCCTTATTATCAATAAAAGCTTGCAAGCGTTCTACTTCAACGGAAAGAAAACGTTGCTTTGCCTGCGCTTCTGCTAAGTCTTGTCTTGTACCACCATCATTTATTTTCAGCAGCACTTGATTTTCTTTTACCAGATCGCCTTCACCAGTAAGAATTTCAGTCACAATCCCTCCGTCAAGATGCTGCACCACCTGAACAAACCCCTTTGGTACCACTTCACCCTGCGCATTAGTGGACTCATTTATATGTGTCACACTTGCCCACAAGATGAAGACTAAAATTGTCGCGCTAACAAAAATCATCGTTATACGAATAATATGCGGATTAACAGCTTCCTCTAGTTTGACTGATTGCGGTAGGTAGCGAAGTTGTTCACTTTCACTTTGCTGTATAGCGCGTCTTTCCATGAAACGCAGGAAGACCATAAAAACACTGCTTTGACGTCTGGCTTTATGCCTGGCAGGCTTCTGTGACTTTATACTGCTCATGCCACATTGTTACTCTTGTTAATTATTGCAATGACCCTATCGGGGTCATCTACCACAGGTACATTACCACTATGAAGTAATACGACAATATCAGCCATTTTAAGGTAATCTTCACGGTGCGTGACCATCACAATAGTGCGATGTCCTCTCCATTGTTTAATTATGTGGTGGAACGCTTCTCCCGCAGAACTGTTAAGCAATGCATAAGGCAGTTCATCAAACAACATCAGTGATGTATTTTTGATATAAGCACGAGCCAAATTTAAACGATAAGATAGCGCTGTCGGTAAGCCGATATGATTTGTACCAATCATGGTATTCAAACCATGCGGTAAGGCACACACATCCTCCCAGGCATCAACTTGATGCAAGGCAATCTTAAGCGCCTCATCACTGGCCAAAGGCTCAGAAAAACGTAAATTCTCAGCAATCGTACCCTGGAAAAAATGCGGTGATTGTGGCACATAGGCAATATGCTGGCGCAACTCAATGGCATCCAGTTGTCGAATATCTACTCCATCAATCCGAACTGTACCGGCCTGCGGGCGATACAAGCCGTTAACCAACTTTAGGATAGTTGACTTACCTGAACCATTACCGCCAGTAACCGCAACCATTTGCCCTGGTTTTGCATCAAAAGAAAGTCCGGCAAACACCGGATCAGTATCTTTGGTGTAGCGCAAGCCAACCTTAGAAAAAGTGATATGCCCTTTTAATTCACTTACACGGGCTTTAACTTCATCAAAATTACGCTCAGTTTGGATGGTCATCATGCGATTAACCTGACCAATGGCATTTTGTAATTGTTCAAAGCGGGGCAAGGATGTGCAAAATGTTTGAAAAGGCCCCAACACCCGCCAGACCAAAATCATACTCGCAATCAGCGCACCTGTAGTCATGCTACCGGCCCAGACTCGTTCAACACCCAACACAATGGTGGCCATGCCGGCAAGAATAAACAATCCATGTGCAATGGTTCCGATCACAGAGGCAAGGTAATTTGAACGAAACCCAGCAAGTGATGCCTTACCAGAGTAATCACGGAACTGGCGAAACCAACTACTAGTCATACCATTGGCACGCAGAGCATGCATTTTTTCAAAACTTTCCACCGTCATTTGCTGTCGATGAGATGAAGCACGCGCGGCCAACTTGATTGCAGTTTTCAGCTTTGGGCGCATCCATGCAAGCAAGGCAATATATAAACCAGCAGTAATTAAGGGAATCCATGCGACAGGGCCAGCAATCAGTGCAATCGCTAATAAAATCAGGAGGGTAAAAGGCAATTCAACCATGGCCAGAAAGAGTTGGCCGGTAAAAAAATCTCTTACCGTTTCAAATGCTTTCAAACGCGCAATTTGTGAAGCAACCCCGGCACGCTCAGTAAAAATAGGCGGCATAAGCATTAGTTGTTCAAAAATTTTATTGTTGACGATATTATCCAGCCGTGCACTAAACCAGGCAAGTGAACGGGAACGCAATCCCCTCAGCCCCCACTCCGTTGTCAATGCCAACCCTGCACCAACAATAAGTGGAAGCAATGTTTCAGGAGAATGGGTGTTTATCACCCGATCATAAACTAACATCACAAATAACGGTGCGGCCAAAGAGACCATGCCAAGCACAACGCTAAGTGCAAAAACCTGCCAGAAGATGCCACGAAAACGCTCAAGTAAGGCACGAAACCAGCTAAAATCTGCTGCGGATCGCATGGTTTGCGATGTAGCATCTTCTATATCTTCTTCTTTAGAAAAAAAATAGGTCATGCCACGAGTAGTATTGGATCTGTCGACGGCCAGTGTTTTTTCATTAGCTCCAAAAAAAACAGAAAGCTCCGAATTATTTTCTTCCGTAATGGTTTTATGCATGACAACCATTGCATGCTCCCGCTTCGCACCATATTTTTCCGGGATAAACAGACATGGAAGCAACCTTTCATCCAGATCACACAGACGCACACGTGCAGGACGAGCTATATAACCTAAATGCGCCAGGGTGTTGAGTAAATCAACTAGACCAATATGCGTAGCTTTGTACGGCAGTGTTTCACACAGCCGTGTTAGATCAATCGGTATCTTGAGAGCAAATACCAGGGCCGGTAAACATGCTGAGAAATCAGATCCTTTTTTGTGATGCGGAAGCCAACCAGCGCTACGCAGATGCTTCAGCATACTGCCGATACTATCCTCTTCAATAAAGTCCTGCCCTGCGACGGCAGTGTTCATAAACGCAACTCCTGATACGGTAGCACATCATGAATTTTACTATCGTCAGAGAATGCACGCTCAACCAGCTTACCATCTGTCAGCACATATTCGTTTTTGGCGAGGCGCAATATGTTGCGGTCATCAGTGACGATCACCATGGTAATCTTACTCTTCAACCTTGCTAGCAGGCGATATAACTGATTGTATCCCTCCTTATCAAGAGCACGGTCAGCATTATCAAATAGTAAAACTCGCGGCTTATATGCAAGTACACGTGCAATCGCAATACGTTGTTTTAAACCAGGTGGAATCGGATCCGCTGTACTGCCTTCCAGTTTAGTTTCAAAACCGGCAGGCAGTTTGGCAATTTCCTTATCCATTCCCAAGAGGCCAATTAATTCATAAGAATTTTTTTCTGGAATTTCACCAAATGCCGTTAGGTTTTCCATAATGGTACCGCGAAAAATCGTACCTTCCATTGCCAGATAACCGATATGTTTAATTAACTCCCGTGCCGGATATTGGGTAGCAGCAACACCATTGATTAATATGCTACCTTGCGTTGGCCCATACAGCCCCGCCATCAGCTTCAATAACGTTGTTTTACCGCTACTATGATCCCCTGATACGGAGATACTTTGCCCACGTTCAAGCCGCAGACTTAAATGATCGAACAATATCGGCTCATCCGGGCCATACGAAAAAGTGAGATCGTTAAGCTCCAGTTTTCCATCTTTATTACCCAGTGCTTCCGCACCCACACGGGTAAGCGCCGGTAGTTCAAATGTTTTCCCTACACTAACACGTGCCAACTGGAAATCCTGAAATCGCGTCCAAACGCCAAGGGCTCGCTGAATCGGTTGCATAATACGTCCAGAAAGTAAGACACAGGCAATAAGTGTCCCTAGCGTCAAACCGCCTTGCATGGCCATCGGTGCACCAAAACCAATAATACCGATAATCATTCCTTGCGTGAATAATGCCCCATAATTAGAAGCGGTGTTACTCTCTTTAGCAACGCGGTAATTGGCAAGACTGGACTGCGCCTGTAACTGCTCATAATGCCGTTGAAACATGGCTTCGAGTCCAAGGGACTTAACCGTATGAATACCATTGAGCGTTTCAATAATGAAGCCCATACGCGATTCGTCAATCTTCTCCCGACGAATAAGCGCCCGTTTAAGGTTCAACCCCAAATGCCATGCAACAAGAGCAAACAAGACAAGCAACACAATCGGTACAAAGACTAAATAACCAGCAAGATAAGAAATCAAAGCAAGAAAAATTAGTACAAAGGGCAAATCAATAAGGGTGATGAGCGCCTGTCCGCTAAAGAAGTCACGCAACTTACCAATGCTACCCATACGCTGTACCTGTTCACCCGTGCCCTGTCGCTCCAACGCAGAAAGTTCCGCAGCTAACATATGCCGCATAGAATTACAGGCAATACAATGTTCATATGCTGCACTGGCCCAATTAACCACGTAAGAACGCACGAGCCGAAGTATTCCATCAAGTACAATCACTACGCAGACACCTGCTGCCAGGACGCGCACTGTCCCAATATTTTCACTCACCAGGATACGGTCATAGACCTGTAAAGTCATAATTGGTAAGGCTAATGCTAAAAGATTAATCGTCAGTGACGCGAGAATCAGATCTGAACGTTTGGCATAAAACGAAACTGCCGGATTTTTCATCGCCTCATCTGGCAGTACCGGACGGAAAATAGAACGCATTCGATCATGCAGTGCAAAGATAAAGGGAAAGCGAATTATACTTCGCTCTCTCATAAACCACCCTCTGGAATATTACTATCACCATGATCACCGCTATGATCATCATAATCCGAAGATACATCATCATTCAGGTCACCTAATGGGTTCTCCAAATCTTCATCATCATTCCTTGTCCCATTCTTTCCTTTACCTTTGCCGCTGTCATCTTCTGTCGTCTCAACCCAGCCATTATCACCAGCGGCATCAATAGCATCACTACCACCTAACTCGTCATCGATTATATCGTGCCAGCCATTACCATCTGACTCATCCAACATGGCATTCATTTCCATGCCATCATCCTGAGGATTGTTGCCGGGTGCATCCCAATCATCACGGCTAGTGCTTTCCTCAGCATTTGGACCACCACCACCCTGGCCTGGATTATCTTCGTCTACACCATCCTCGTCATTGCCATGACCACGATTGCCTTTCTCGTTATCACTGTTATCAGCATGATCGTTGTCATCCGCATCATTATTATTTCCTGGCGCATGGCCTCTATTGACCGGAGCACTGTCATTGCTGTTAGGACCGCCATCGCCCTGACCTGGATTATCTTCGTCTACCCCATCCGGGTCATTTCCATGCCCTTTATTATGATCAGCATCATCAATAGAATGTTCATCATCAAAGCTAACGCTTTTTTCAGCATTTGGGCCACCACCACCCTGGCCTGGATTATCTTCATCTACACCATCCTCGTCATTGCCATGACCTTTATTATGATCAGCATCATCAACAGGATCTTCATTTTCGCCATTATCATTCAGTTCATCGTTCTCACCATCTACAACCGGCGACGACACTAGCACCAGACAGCTTGCGGAATAATTTAATACAAGCGCGCGATTTATTACGTGAGGCGGGTTGGACTATCCAGGATGGCGTGCTTAAAAATCAGCAAGGTCAAATGTTCATATTAGATGTTTTA
>JAFLJQ010000068.1 GCA_022712915.1 Gammaproteobacteria bacterium
AACCACCAATTGGGCTACTTCTAAGCGAAATTCGGGCTTAAAGGTCGGTCTGCTTTTCTTTGTCATTTTGTCACCTATCATGTTGCGAGGGGGATAATATCACCTCTTGTTAGGTGGCCAAATTAACTATGCCACAACACTTATGTTGGGTGCCGGTTAAATGAAGGAGGTAAATTAAATCAGTTTAATACATAAATTATCCCAATATAGAACTACCAAATATAACAGGTACTATCCACTAAGAGCATGGAATATAATACCTACTATAATAATGGATAACTGCAATTATAAATATTTTAGAATTAATGGGGAGTATTAAATGATTATGAAGAAGCTGTTTCTGCCACCAAGAGGGATACGTATGCAGGTGCCCAATATGCCATGTTGACATACAATGAAACAGGGTTTGGGGATTATAACCTTAGCGTGGCGCTGGGACGATATGGGGTGTACCACGGAGATAGTTTTGCCATTGAAGGCAGGGCAGGTATTGGCATTGGTGATGATTCCAAGACAGTACGTTATGCAGGTTTCGATATTGATACAAAAGTAGAAGTTGATAACATGCTGGGACTCTACGCAGTAAAAATTGTGCCTGCTGGAGACAAAGTGGATGTCTATGGCTTTGCCGGAATAACTAGAATGACTGTAACCGCAACTGCCTCAATAGGCAGCATATCTGTTCCAAATAGTGATAGTGAGACAGACCTTTCATTTGATGCTGGTGCGAATATTAAATTGGGTGAGAAAACAGCACTCAATATTGAGTATGCTAATTATTATGATAAAGGTGATGTGACTATTGATGCCCTATCTGTCGGTGCCACCGTTTATTATTAGTTATACAACGGTATAGTTTTACATTTAATTTCATCGAGAAAAATAGCTCACTGGACACCCACTTTAAAAATTGAATATTATCAATTAAAATCATGACGTTATGTTTGTTTAGGAACCTCTAGTCTCAAATCGGAGTGTCACAAATAGAGCTACTTATGTTGGGTGTCCAGTTAATGGTGGCTAAAGAACACTATCTCAGGCTACTAGTCGCATCAGTATCAGCGGATTCGCTTAGACAGACTGTCCCAATTTCAATACGATCCCCATAGAGCGTGCACAGCGCGGTATAGTCCAACAGTTAAGCAATAAATTATAATGGAGGAAAATATTATGGATAAAAGACCGAAATTATCACAGGCAATACATGTATTTAATGATGCCAATAAAAGTGTACCGGAAGTTGTCACATTTATTGGTGGCAAGACAGGGCAAGAGCATACTTTTAAGCTCCAAATAACAATTTAGCTCGAACCTCATCATCCCATCCAGCCATTTGACGTTTCCGTTTCATACTTGTTTGTAACGACGTATCTGTTTTCGCTAAGTTCATCACGAAGCGACGGATAGCGGCCATATTCTCAGGTGCATGATGGCGACGTATACGACTATTATCTTCAGAAAACGCCACATCCAGCACCCAATGAGCACTGTTTTCAATGGCCCAATGACTTCGAATAGTGCGGCCAGCACGTTCAGCATCCAAGGGTAACGAGCTAATGTAGCATTGAGTTTCTTCACTCTTTTTATTTTTATGGTGCCGCACACGTTGAACTTCAATCATCGTGGTTAAGTCTTTCCATGCAACCGCCTCCGATAACCAATCATTGACTTTGATTTGTCGATAATAACGCTCTTCTATCCGGCCATGTCCTTTTTCAATTTGTTCAAAGTGTTGATGGGAAACCCCTTTAAAATCCTCACGTTCGAGCTTATGTACCCAAGCTTTGACTTCTTTTTCCAAGTGGCCTTGATTGCCTTTGAGAGCAATCACATAATGCGCTTTTTTAGCCCTGATTTTTTCAACAATTTTTTTCTGGCAACTCATCGCATCCAGGGTGACGGTACAGCCGCTAAGGGCCAGCAAATCTAAAACGTCGGGCACCGTTTTGATTTCATTCTTTTTACCTTTGGATTCCGCTTGGGTTAAGACCAAACCCGTTTCACAACAATAGGCTGATATCAGGTGTAAGGCCGCTTTGCGCTCACCATCATGGCTTCGGCGTAATGTTTTACCATCAATAGCTACCACATCTTGGCCATGGGCGCTTCTGACTTCATTAACCCAATTCATAAAGCAACGCACAAATTGGTCAGGCTCTAAGGCGGCAATAACGCGAGCAAGCGTATCATGGCGGGGGATACCGTTTTCAAACGCGCGGTATTTTCTGAGCCAATCTAATTTTAAATGCCCAAAGGCTTCGATCCCTTCCCACCCTTCGGAGCCTGATAGTATTGCACTAATGGTGAGAAACAGGATGTCGAGTAAATCATGCTTACGATTGATATGTGAACGAGGATCATCAAGTGATTGAACGTGTTCAAGAAAGTTCATGTTAGCTCTTCTCTTGGAAAAGAACTATTTGATCAAATTTTAGCCGCGGTGACTATTCAATTTTTTTGATCGGCTTATTAAAAAGTATGATCTTGCCCTAGGTGGCAAGATAGATAGCAACATAAACACTTTGACAAAAGCAGAGGGTCGTTTTGAGAATGTTTGCGCAATAAGAATCAGTTATGTGCTAAACAAAATCACTACTGTCCCGCTAAGTATTTAATCCATTTAAAGATCTAAACCGCAAAGGATCTCAACGCTATTTTTTTCTATATTAGAGGGAAATTAGGGGTTATCCGAAGTATTCAAGAGCTCATTTTTATAAAATGCCTGAT
>JAFLJQ010000271.1 GCA_022712915.1 Gammaproteobacteria bacterium
TCTACCATTAATTTTGCATAGTCCAATTTCTGTTCAGGGCTGAAACTGACTCTCGCTTTTCGTGTCTTCGTCATAAGTACTCCACTAGTTTTTAGGTTTATTAAGCTATAATACCTTCCAACTTTATTAGACCACTATATCTACCTCATCAGGGGACGGCTTCTGATTTAGCTGTTTATCAAGGTCATTAATTTTTTTGTCCTTCTCGGCAAGAAGGCGCTCATTTGCTTCATGGTCATCTTTGTGTTTCTGTTTTAGTTGTCGGACTGCTTGCCTTAATTCCCGCACACTCATGCGGTCAGCCTCATCTAGCGTCAGACTGTCTGACAGGTCGTTTTCGCTTATTTCCTGTAGGGTTTCCTCCGGTAACCTGGCTAATTCAATGAGTTTACTGCCACCCAAATGCGCGAACGTCCGCGCATTTGAGGCCGGTAAACGCAAAAGCATGGTTGCCACCTTTATTGAATCCTGTGCCGTTCTTGCCGGTATGTCGCGCACGTCAAGTTCTTTGAGGTAATCCCCGTGACCTAAGCGTTCTTTCAGCATCATCAAGGCCAAACCAGCTTTTGCTTTGCTAGCGGTACTTTCATTAAGTTGGTGGACGGTATACTCCCATAATGCCTCTGGCTCATTGGGTAGGCTGACCGCGATAGGATCCATCATTTTTATCAGCCGTCGAATATTCTCCGGGGCAGTTTCAGCCTGAATCGCGGTCTCAGTATCCTTGTGAATATCAATCTCGCTCTTTGCCCGTTCCTCACGATGGTCTAGGTCTTGCGATTCCTCAGCGGCTTCTTGTTTTATGGTTTTTATCTTGGTCATGGGCGCAGTTCCTCTCCCGCAATATTCAAATATTCCAATTCGATAGCATGTGCTTTATTAAGCGCATATCGTTTGTAGGCATGTGCAATTTCAAGAATCTTCCGGCTGGTTTTCCAGCGTGTTTTCTTTCCACCCTGAATAGTGGTCTCAGTAACCCAGCCCTGGGACTCCAGTGTTTTTAAAATCCGCCAGACGGTAGTCCAAGGAATATCAGTGGCCGCGATCACGTCATCCAGCGTCTTGCCGGAGAAGTCATCCGAAAATAAACATTCAAGTATGCTGGTAGCCCGTAAAACAGATCGGTTCTCAGTCATGATTTACCCCTTCATATGTCTCAGAGTTAGGTTTTGAGAGTCCTTGTACATAGCGATGAACAGCGCTTTTGCTGGGAGCACGTTTTATTCCAAACTTCTTTTTGCATTCCTCGGCAATCTGTATCACGGTTAAATACATAGGCAAATTATAAATAAAAGCCTTTATCTCAGGATCCCGTTCAATCTTGGAAACACCACCACGCGGGCGGCGTACTAAATTAGGATTGATAGGGTAAATAGGTTGTGATAATTCGGGGTGAATGACATTGATATTTTCGTGTATGACTATTCCAAACGCCTTATGTAGAACCGTCAACGCATCATTGATAGACATAGACTCAAGCTCTTTAACAACTCGCTGAGCATGAAGATCAATTTTCAAAGCATTCAATTTGTCACCTCCTGAAAATCCAATTCCGGCTGGCGGTGACGCTCAACTTCACCTTTATGCAGAGCCAGTTGCTCCATAGTGGTTATCAGTGCGGCAAGCGTTTCATCCGCGTCAGTCTTGCCGTCATAAAATTTCAACAGCAAGCTGATCGCATCGGTAAAGCTGGCCTGTAAGGTATTTATGTCCTGGCTGGTTGATTTCTTGCCGGTGGGGATATCAATTAGAAGTTTATGAGCAGAATGCCCAATGTAGCGCGTAACATAGTCAATTCTACAAGCCGCCTCAAAGGGGCGAATCAGCACTGCGGGGAGTCTGCCATTCTCAAGCCATTTATAGATCGCCCATTTATTGGACAGGCCCATTAAATCTGCAACATTATCAACACTGCAATTATGTTTGCTACGAGCATAATCCAGGCACCATTCCATCGCCTGGCGTAGTGAAGTGGGTTGCCTGTTCTTCCAGCCCATTCGAGTCATTGGAAACCCCCATAGTTGTGGTCTTCCAAAATCACCTTGGCTTTGCCCTTGTATGCCATGTCGCTCACGCTCTATCCTTTAAGAAGATAATGACTAGGCAGAAAGAGCGGAGGGGCGTGTAATGCCAGAGGCTTCGATCATCTCAGTGCGAAGTGCTTTGCCTTTGGGGCCATTCCAGGCTCCAATAAGGGCTGAACGGGCATTTGTGGGGTTTACTCCTTTGGCTCGGCACCACGCCGCAAAAGTCGAGCCTTGTGTTATGAATCCACCTCGAACAGCTAGGTAAAGATCAGTGCTAGGAGAAATGTTGTTGATATTCATTACCTTATACTCCATGATATATTTCAACGTTTAATTGTGAATCATATGTGTAACATCTAACTCTAAAATATATCGAATTCGATACAATGTCAAACGAAAATGAATCATTTCGGCTACAATTTGGGAAGAGACTCAAAACCGCCAGGAAACATATGCAGCTAAACCAAGAAGAATTAGCTGTAGCCTCAGGTCTCTCAAGAGTCACAATAAGTCGCTATGAAAGGGGCGAATTAACACCTCCAGCTGATGTCCTCGTCTCACTGGTTCGTGCCTTAGGCCCAAATGCTGAGGCAGATTGGTTGTTGTTTGGGCTTCCTACAGATATTGAAAAAACCCCATTAAGACTTCCTTCATTTGGCTTAGTAACAGCTATGAGATTTGATGGGGGTGGAAGCGTAGATGTCTCTATGGGTTTTTCTGAAATAAAGAAGATTCTTAGAGGTCTTATCTTTATCGAAGAAAGCAGGACACATCCTAATGAAATGGTTATTTCTGCTGTTGAGCAAATTGAACGGCACTTCCATGAGATTGAATATTCGGAACTTGGTGAGCCTCAATTAGAAATGGTTGCAGAGGCATTAATAGCCATGGATGGAGTAACTTTTTCTCCTATCTCACCAAGAGGAATAGGTGGCAATCGCCAAAATGTGCTAACTCCTAAGATGATGAATGAATCTACAAAAAATAAGAAAACCAAATCAAACAAGGATCAGTTGACAGTCTCTCAGGAAATTAGAGGTGAGAAGCACCAAATAGCAGGCCGTGACTTCATAAACAATAAAGAAAAATAACAAGGAGTGGTTGTTATGAGTAACAACAAATATCAAATCAATCAAACCATCAACGGCAATGGTCATCAAATTGCAGCCCATGATGTTGTCAATATCAATAAAGGTGATGGTTTCCAGCCCAACCCAAACAACCCTAATTTGATTACCTGTCCAGCCTGTGAAAGGTATGGTATTTATCGGGAAGCTGATATGTGCCAATGCGGATACAGTTTTGAAAAAGCTAGGTTACAGCAGCAACGAGAGGCGAATGACAAACTTATTTTCTGGTCTAAGGGTGTCATAGGTGTACTCGTCTTGGTATTTTACGTAACACAAAAACTTGAGACTGGCTTTTTTGAAACCCTGATAACAATCTTCATTATATCAGGGTTAACTTGGTTCGCTGGCATCCGGCTATGGGCTAACACCGTAGTCTGGTTAGAAGAACGTAAACAAAAGCATAATCACGATCCTAGCAACTAGCAAAAATAGCCTCAACCCAACTATAATGATTCCATCGGTGTTGTAGAAAGGACTGGGTTCCAAAGACCTGCGACATCCGGCAGCCCTGACCCAGCGGGGCGATGTCCTTTAATTTGACTGCAACTAACCAGTCCAGGCATCAGCTCAAAAGTGAAATACAGATTTCAAAACCCATCCCGGCTAACTGAAGCTAGTCCCATCCAGTCCCAGGCTCAACCCCATTTATCGTGATTCTGGGTTCCAGTTATCGTGCGTGTGATCAACAATTGCTCTGGCGCTATCAAATTAAGCAAAGTATGAGTCGTCGAGGAAACTGTTGGGACAATGCGCCAATGGAACGTTTTTTTAGACGTTTAAAATCAGAATGGGTGCCACAGATAGGTTATCACTCATTTTATGAGGCCAAGTCTGAAATTATAGATTACATTATTGGTTACTACAGCCAGGTTAGGCCGCATCGTCATAATGCGGGTTTGGCTCCGAATACGGCTGAAGATAAATATTGGCTTGAATACAATTCCGTGGCCAAAAAAACTTGACCACTACAGCTGGATAAACCATTCGGGCAGGAGTTCCTGAATAATGGGGGGTAGGCTTTTCTTGTCTCGGTTTAACTGTCAGTGAGAAATGGAATCTTTTAGTGTTTTTAAGACTTGATCATGCTCTCCTTTATGAACTTGGTAAGGAGGGGGATTGGCCTTTAACATGAGTTCTTCTTCTTTGGCGAAATGTTCTTCTGTATGTTTGAGTCATTTGTTGAGTTCGGTATCAATGGCATTTTCACTGCTACTGTCTTGATCGGCGGTGGTAAGGGTGATGATATTGTTTAGGATGTCGGTGAATTCCTGATGATCCTTTTTCATCATCTCGGATTGAGTGGTGGGTATATCGTTAATGTTGAGTCGTGCCATGACGAGTCCTCCGGTAAAGGTGAGTAGACCTTACCATAATTTGTTGTTTTTATCAGGTTACAGGTTGATATAATGGCTATATGCAAATGTGAATTAAAATCATTCTAAAGTGTGGTGAGCTGCCGTGTGGTTTCTGGGAAAATGATAGTTAGCATGATAATAGGCAACAATATATAAAAATAGGCCAGCATCATCCAGCGTATTCTGTGCAAGCTATGACGTAAGGCCATCAGGTTATCAATTAATAGATTTCCTTTTATTATCGTTACAATGCAAATAAAAAGAATAGCCATTTTTGATGGGTCTGATGATTCAGCAAAGGTGGCACTGATTAACGTGAGTGTTAACATGAAAAGCCAACTTGAGAATATGTTCTTATAGTTAAGCATGGTTTTTTTCCTGTGGTTTTTTATAATATATACAGTAGTGGAAAAATGATAATCCAAACCATATCAATCATGTGCCAGTACAAGGCGGCACTTTCCAATCCTTCATGATCGGCTGCGGAGTAGGCATTGAAATAGGCTCGAAGTGTCACCCAGAGGAGGGTACACATTCCCATCAGGACATGAAGAAGATGATTGAATGTAAGATAGTAATATAGGGAATAAAATAAATTTGTGCTAACATCAAACCCGGCGGCTTCATTCCAATAATATTCCCAGCCCTTGATACCACAATAAGTGACACCGGCAAGCAGTGTGAGCCATAGCCATTTTATAGAGGCTTCGCGCTGACCTAATTTTATGGCAGAGACGGCCTTGGCAACAAAAAAACTGCTGGTGATTAATATTAGCGTATTTAGCATTCCGGCTGTTGTGTTGAGTGTGCCAGGTCCGGCAGAAAACAATTCCGGGTTATGGGCCTTGGCAATCAAAAAAACAATAAAAAAAAGTGCGAACTCAGTTAATTCGGCATAAATTAGGATCCAGACGGCGGTACTGCCGATAGTTTTTGTTTCGGTGCTTCCGGTTTGCTGTTCCGGTTTGTGTACTCTTAAATCAGAGATGGGGGGTGATAGTATGTTTGACATGATTAACGTCCCACTAAGATTCAAAGTAGGTGTCGATAATGCGTTCAATGGCCGCCAGTGTATCCTTGTCATCAGATATGGGTTCTGCCAGGCAACTCATGCAAGCTTCTTTTGCAGGCATGCCAGAGTTGATCATCATTGCAGCATAGATGAGCAGACGTGTTGAGGCGGCTTCTTCAATATCATGATCGTTTAAACGACGTAAATCATTGGCCAGTGAGACAAGTTGCTTTGCTGTTTCTTTATTAATACCCGATTCCTGACAAATGATGGTCATTTCATTTTCGGGCTTTTGATAATCAAAGCTCATGGCAACAAAACGTTGTCGCGTGCTTGGCTTTAATCCCTTTAACATATTTTGATAGCCTGGATTGTAGGATACGACCAGCATGAAATCGTCATGGGCCTTGATGGTTTCACCTGTCTGTCCAATGGATAAGACACGACGATGATCTGATAAAGGGTGCAGGACGACGGTGGTATCTTTGCGTGCTTCGACGACTTCATCTAGATAACAGATGCCGCCTTCTTTTACGGCACGAGTCAGTGGCCCATCTTGCCAATAGGTTCCTTCCGGGTTGAGCAGGTAACGTCCCACCAGATCTGAGGCGGTGAGATCATCGTGACAGGCAACGGTGTACACTGGGCGATTGAGTTTTTCTGCCATGTGTTCGACGAAGCGGGTTTTTCCGCAACCGGTGGGGCCTTTTAAAAGTACGGGCAAACGGTTTTGTGCTGCGAAATTGAAAATATTAATTTCACGGTTATGTGGAAGGTAATAATGATTGTTTTGCATGGTTGTTTTCCGGTTTGTGGTCAGGCATTCATGGTGGTTAATTTGAGATATTGACGCGGTAATATCAGCGGAAGCTTTGATACATCATTGACGATGGCAAAACCATTATCACCAAATAGATAGGACAAGTAGTCATGAGCCTGATTGTCAATGGTGACGCAGAAGGGTTGCAGGCCTTGTTTTTTTGCTTCGATAATGGCGCGGCGAGTATCCTCTATGCCGTAGCGTCCTTCATACTGGTCGATATCATTGGGTTTGCCATCGGATATAACCATCAATAAGCGTTGTTTTGCTGCTTGCATGCTTAATATTTGCGTAGATTGCCGAATGGCAGCACCCATGCGTGTGTAGAAACCAGGGCGAGTGGCGAGGATGCGGCCACGCGTCATGTCATTATACGTTTCTTTGAAATTCTTTAGAATGTGGTATCGCACTTGAGTGTTTTTGACTGAGGAAAAACCATAAATACCAAATTGATCACCGGCATCGGTCATGGCCTCGGCAAATAACAGCAGAGTATCTTTGATAACATCGATGACGTTTTTTTCTTCTGAGATCATGGCATCCGTTGACATAGACAGATCAGCCAGTAATAGGCAGGCGATGTCGCGTTGATTAGTGATCTGTGATTGATAATAATCTTGTCGATTGATATCTCGTACCGGCTGTGTCGTATTTTGCAGCCAGGCATCCAGATCAATTTCATCACCGAAGGTTTGCCGCCGTTGCCAGCTTCGTTGTGTTTGTAATATTGAAAAGCGTTTTTTTAGCTTTCGGGCGATGTTGGACAGGTGTTCCGGTAGGGCGGTGGGTTCTACCGTATCTGCCAGCATAGGCTGCAATAAACAATAGTCTTCAATTAGCTTTGATTTTCGATAGTCCCATTCGGGTAGGCGGATACCTTCTCCCAGAGGCAGGTCATCGTTTTCGGCTGCGGGTAAATCGAGATCAAATTTAAGTTTGGCCATCCCCGAGCGGCGTTGCCGAGAGACAGATACAATATCCAGATCCTCTGCGACCGAGATCAAGTCATCATCCATATCATCAATCTGGCTGCGGTCGAGATCCGCCTGTTCAGACCAGCTAAATAAACTTTCAGCTTGAAATACAATCAGGCCATCTGTTTGTTTTCGGTCATCAATTCGTTGCGCCATTTTTCTTGATTCACTTGAATTTTGTTTGCTTGATTGTTTATTCGACCCGGACTCAAGTTGCTCATCTGTTTTGACAGGCACGGCTCGAAGCGGAGCGGGATAGAGCCATATCCAAACAGGGAAGGGGTCTCCTTTGGCTATGGGCAAGGTATGATGGTTGCCAGGTTTGAGTAAGGCATCTTGTATTGCGATCTCACGTTCATACTCATTATTTTGTAATTCACTGAGTAGAGGGCGTTTATCAATACAGGCCTTAGCTAATTTATGATAGGTCTTTTTTAAGCCAGGACGTTCTTTCAAAAGCTCGGCACAGATACGCTGGTTATCTTCAAACCAATGATCTACGGATGGCAGTTTTGCCGACATGGCGGTTAACCAATAATAGAGGGAGGTGTTGAGTGTGGCATCCTCAAAGTAGGCAATGCTGGGTGGCAGGTTAAGATGTTCTTCATCCTGCCAGCTTATAAAATGTTTTTGATCTGTTCCGGCGATACGTTGTATCAAGCGGCGTTTGTGTCTGAATCGTGTGGCGTAGGCTGGCACGATTTTTTTACCTGGGTGGCCACCGAGAGCTCGATAGAAAAGCGTTAACGGCCAGCTTAGATCGGATAAGTGGATCCGTGCTGTTTCATTTTCATGCTGTGATGTCTGGCAAATCAAGCGATGCCAGGTTTTGCCGATTAACTCTTCCATTGTGTTTGAGCCTTTTTAATTAAAGATCCCCCTCTTCTGAATTAGAAGAGGGGGTATGTTTCAGGCATGGCTTAATTTGTCTGTTTTGCCAACAAAGAAACTGGCAAAGTAGGTTAGCAATCCAGCCAAAAATACAAAGCCCATGAATAAACGTATCCAATAGAATGGGATCAGTTTTTCCTGAGTGGCCATGAAGCTTAAGGCTTCACCTGATTCAGGCAGGCGTTGAAAGGCTATTTGTGCGGCTCCCGCCACGGTGAGTGCAAGTGTGATACCAATCATGCTGAGACACATGGTCCAGAAAGCAAATCTTTCCAAACGTTGTGCCGAAGAGGAATTTCCCTGGGGGCGACCACGCATAATGGGCATGGCATAGGAAATGATTGTCATGACAATCATGGCATAGGCACCAAAGAAGGCCAGATGGCCATGGGCGGCCGTGAGCTGACTACCATGGGTGTAGTAGTTAACCGGTGCAAGGGTATGCAGGAAGCCCCACACACCAGCACCCAGGAATGCCATCACCGCTGTACCCAATGCCCATAAGGTTGCCACTTCATTTTTATGTTCATGGCGACGTTTCTTGACCATCTTGAAGGCAAACAATACCATCATGAAGAAGGGCACCGGTTCCAGTGCTGAGAATATAGAACCCAGCCATAACCAGTATTCACCTGGCCCAATCCAGAAATAGTGATGACCCATGCCGATTAAGCCTGATATCAATGCCAGGGCAACAATCACATAGAGCCATTTTTCGATCACTTCTCGATCGACACCTGTTACCTTAATCAAGACGAAGGCAAGAATGGCACCCAGAATTAATTCCCAGACACCTTCAACCCACAAATGAACCACCCACCACCAGAAGTATTTATCTAATACTAGGTTGCTTGGGTTATAGAACGAGAACAGGAAGAATACCGTCAGACCGATCAGACCCGTGACCAAGACCATGTTCACCACAGTCTTGCGTCCCTTGAGGATGGTCATGCCAATGTTGTAAACAAAGGACAGGCAAACAATCACAATACCTATTTTGGTAATCGTGGGTTGCTCAAGAAATTCCCGTCCCATGGTAGGTAATAGATCATTGTAGGTAATCTCTGCTAATTTGGCATAAGGTACAAGTAGATATCCAAGAATGGTGGCCACGGCCGCTACGGCAAACACCCAGAAGGTGATGCGTGCCAGTAATGGGCTATGTAACTCTGTACCTGCCTCTTCGGGAACCAGATAATAGGAAGCCCCCATAAATCCAAACAGCAACCAGATGATGAGCAAATTGGTATGGACCATACGTGCGACATTAAATGGAATATAACCGGATAGAAAATCGCCTATGATATATTGCGTGCCCATTACCAGACCAAATAGGATTTGGCCTGCAAATAAAATGAGCGCAAAAATAAAATAAGGCTTTGCGACTTGTTGTGATGCGTATTTCATAATTTACCTCGAGTTCTTAACCTTCAATATTGGGTGGCCAGTCATTGTCATTGATGCGTGATGTCCAGATTAGAAAGTCAGCCAACTCGTTTACTTCCTGCTCGCTGAGGTTGAATTGGGGCATTTGACGGCGATGTGGAATATTTAGTGGTTGTGCGGCCATCCAGCCTTTTAAAAACATCTTGAATGTTTCTTCATTTCCCAAACCACGTCGATCAAATACATTGGCTAGTTCTGGTGCGTAGTAGGCTCCTTCTCCCATTAGGGTATGGCAGCCAATACAGTTGTTGTCTTCCCAGTGTTTTTTACCCTGTACCACAGCGGCCGTGATATTTTCCCTATGGTCACGTTTTGGAAGTTCCAGCATCGTGTCGAAGGTAAGGCCAATTAACAGTAGAAAGACAAAGAAACTGCCTCCGTAATAAATGTTTCTGGCCATATTCTTGGTGAAATGATCAGCCATGCTTTTCTCCTCTCTTATGATTACAATCAATATTAGAGTATCAAGATGTATGCCAGTTCTTAACATATTGATTATGTATATTATTATGTTAAAGGTTGTTGTTTAGACAACGTGTGATATGATGTTTTTTTAACAACCAAGTTATCTTAATGACAACATCTATTTTTTCTGAAAGCTTGATTTCTATTGTTGAAGATCTGTCTCGGGAGATTCCTGCTGAGCAGCGCTACAAGAACTTGTTAAGTACCATGCAGCGTATTTTTCCCTGTGATGCGGCGGCTTTGTTGCAGTTGGATGGGAATATGCTTAAGCCCTTGGCGATTGATGGTTTGAGTGACGATACGATGGGACGGCGTTTTGTTGTGGAAGAACATCCACGTCTGGCGCGATTACTTCATTCACGTGAGCCGGTGCGTTTTGCGGCGGATTCTGATTTGGCTGATCCTTATGATGGTCTTGTTGAGACAGAGGATCATTTATTACATGTGCATGATTGTATGGGAGCTTCACTCTATATTGATGATCAGCCCTGGGGTGTACTTACGCTGGACTCACTCAACCCTGGTTCATTTGATGCCATTGATCCTATTGAATTGCGTACCTTTATTAGTTTGACAAACGCAACTGTGAAAGCAGCTGAACGTATTGATGGTTTACAGGAACGAGTCAACAAACAACATCAAGTTACTCAGGCATTATTAGAAGATAGCAGCAATGTTGAAATCATAGGTAAGAGCATGGTGATGCAGCGTGTAATGGAGGAGATGACTATTGTGGCACAATCCCCTCTGACCGTTTTGGTGCTTGGTGAGACCGGGGTGGGTAAAGAATTGGTCGCTAGGCAAATTCACAATTTTTCTTCTCGTTCCGATAAGGCTTTGGTTTATGTCAACTGTGCCGCGTTACCTGAGAGTATTGCAGAAAGTGAATTATTTGGGCATATCAAAGGTGCTTTTTCAGGTGCTATTTCTAATCGGGCCGGGAAGTTTGAAATTGCGGATGGTGGAACTTTATTTCTGGATGAAATTGGCGAGTTACCTCTTACCATTCAGGCTAAAATGTTGCGTGCACTACAAAGTGGTGAGATACAACGTGTGGGTAGTGACCGACAAATCCGTTTTGATGTTCGCATTATCGCCGCAACTAATCGAGATTTGCAAAGAGGTGTGGCTAACGGTGAATTTAGAGCTGATCTTTATCACCGTTTATCTGTTTATCCATTACATGTCCCGCCTTTGCGGGAGCGAGGTAAAGATATTTTGTTGTTGGCCGGTTTTATCCTGGAAAGCAATCAGCGGCGTTTTAATGTCAAGGCGTTACGTTTATCAGAAGATGCCAAGATGGTATTGTTACAGTATTCATGGCCAGGCAATGTGCGTGAGTTAGATCATGTCTTGAGCAGAGCAGTATTAAAAGCAACCTCAGAGCAAGGACGGGGATTTCAAATTGTCATGATTAGCGCAAAACATATGGATATTACGCCTACTGACTCTCCCGAGATTGTTCATAACACTGTACCTGTGAGTGCTATATCTAAACAGGGTGTCAGTCTAAAACAGGCCACAGATGATTTTCAGACAGTTTTGATTAATGAACGATTATTATTAAAACAAAACAACATGGCGGCAACGGCACGTGACCTGGCTGTGGATCGGAGTAATTTTTATCGTTTGTTACAACGTCTGGACATAAAGCCTGTTTAAATATTATTGTTCAGACAGGATCACGGCTGTCCTGTTTATAACCTAAAAAATCGTGTCTCTACTGGGTACATAAAGGTTCACTACTGTTCCGTTAATAATATAAAAAATCTTGTATCTGCCGGGCACATAAAGGCTCCTTAAGGACAAGGTAGGGAAGTCAAACCGAGAGGTAAGAGCAACGATGGCATATTGGGAGTCGGATCGTTTCATAGTAGGTAGTCGATACGATACCGAAGGGAACGACAGTCATGTTAAGGCCTGTGGTAGAACACATATCCCGGACAAAGTCGAACTGGAACCGATATGACAACAGCACTGCAAGCCATCGCATACAAAGCACAGACCCACCCCCGCCATGTCTTTCAAAACCTCAGTGCTCTTTTGGATGAAAGCCTGATGTTTGAAAGCGGGGGCCAGCTTAAGAAAAGCGCCGCACCCGGCATCGATAAAGTGGATGCTGTCAGCTACGTCGAAAAGCTAAGTACCAACATCAACGGGTTGGTAGATAAATTGAAACGGGGAGCCTATCGGGCAAACCGGATCAAGCGTGTTTATCTGCAAAAGCCTACCGGTGGTCACCGACCGCTAGGATTGCCGACACTGGAGGACAAACTGGTTCAACAGAGTGTCGCGCAGCTCCTCAGTGGTATCTACGAGGCAGACTTCCTGCCTAATAGCTATGGTTATCGACCGAAGCGAAGCGCGCATGGTGCTATCCACAGTTTACGACTGAATCTG
>JAFLJQ010000154.1 GCA_022712915.1 Gammaproteobacteria bacterium
GCATAGTCCAATTTCTGTTCAGGGCTGAAACTGACTCTCGCTTTTCGTGTCTTCGTCATAAGTACTCCACTAGTTTTCAGGTTTAGTAAGCTATAATACCTTCCAACTTTATTAGACCACTATATATGTTATAGCGGGCTAGTAAGGTGGATAGTTAAAGTGCTAACAGAGCTCTCTGATGGGAGAAGTAGGGAGTAAAACTATGATGCGGAGTGCTGTGCTGGCTTGATCAGTTCGGCAGTATCATTGCGAGGATTATTCACCGCTGTGCTGACAGGGTAAATTTGCAAGGCCGTTAGCTCATTGGGAATCAATAAGGTGTTGAGTTGGCCGATATTCTGATTGGTTGGGTCAAGCCATATATCAAAATCAGCCTTGTCGATAATCACCGGCATACGGTCGTGAATGTCTGCGATTAATTTGTTTGCCACGGTGGTGATAATTGTAAATGAGTGAATAGTCTGCTGCCCTTCCCAATACTCCCACAAACCGGCAAAGGCAAATAGCCCGTGGTCTTGCATACCAATATAATAAGGGTGCTTGCCATGGGCGGTGGCATGCCATTCATAAAATCCGCTGGTAGGAATTAAGCAACGGCGTTGTTGATAAGCAAGACGAAAGGCTGGTTTCTCAGACAAGGTTTCTGCCTTGGCATTGATCATCTTGTACTTCGACGTTGTGGTTTTGGCCCAGTGAGGGATCAAACCCCAGTGCATAATCGAACAGGCCCGACCATCATCCTGTATTTGCCAGACAACCGGGACATGGCTGCTTGGGGGAATGTTGTATGAAGCTTGAAATACAGGTGCAGGATGCTCCAGTCCAAAGTAGTTATCGATGAGATCGGGGTGAGAATTGAGAATGAAGCGGCCACACATGGGATCAGTTTATCGTATCATTGAATAACGGTGTTATTTATCTTCTCTTACTAGATTATTTTTTGTGAGTACATTTTTTACATGGTGGGTAAAATCATTCTGACTGATGGGCTTGGTTATATACTCAGTAATCTCAGTCTTGAAAGCATTGTGGGCATTTCTCATTTCATCAAAGTATGCAAACTTAACAACACAAGAATGTATGAATGTGTTTTTTAGCACGATGCGTATTATCTGTGAATTCTCAATGATCAGCATGTTGATTTTTTTGTCTATAGAGTGGTTTCTTGACAGGGTTTATGTGTTTGCCATGAGGTTTGTTATTTGATCTTGCGTATTTATCAGTCTGGACGGTGGTCATTTGTAGGGATAGATTGAATCGGTTTTATCAATGCTGGATTATATTTTTTTGTTTGAGTTGCCCCCTCTCTACGCTTTCCCCTGCGGGGGATGGAATACGAGAAAAACTGGCCTCGCCAGTTTTGCCTGCGCCCATAAACTGATAACCTTCCCCCTATGAAACTTCGTCCTGAGCAATTAGAACAAAATCTCCAATCCACCCTTGCACCTATTTATATCGTCAGCGGTGATGAGCCGTTTCAGGTGGGGGAGGCTTGTCAGCTTATTCGCCAGCAGTGCCGGGCGCAGGGGGTGTCGGAGCGGGAGGTTTTCCATGTGGATCGTAGTTTTGACTGGTATGACTTGTCTGCTTCGGCTGGTGCTATGTCGTTGTTTGCGGAGCGTAAGTTGATCGAGGTGCGCCTGCCTACGGGTAAGCCGGGGGATGCGGGGGCGAAGGCTTTGCGGGCTTATGCGGAAAATCCATCGCCAGATAATGTTCTGTTGCTGGTGACGGCTAAGCTGGATGCGGCGCAACAGCGGAGCAAATGGTTTAAGGCGCTGGAGGGAGTCGGGGCATTTGTGCAGATCTGGCCGATTGAGGCAGCCCGCTTGCCGCAGTGGATCCAGTTTCGCTTGAATCAGCGTGGTTTGCTGGCCACGACAGAGGCCGTGAAGTTGCTGGCTGACCGGGTTGAGGGTAATTTGCTGGCGGCAGATCAGGAAATGGAGAAGTTGCTGTTGCTGAATGGTCCCGGCCAAATCGACATACAACAGGTGGTTGCGGCGGTGGCCGATAGTGCGCGCTATGATGCTTTTAGCCTGATGGATGCGGCTCTGGCGGGGGATGCGGCGCGAGTCTGTCGGGTTCTCTATGGTCTGAAGGGAGAAGGTGTGGAACCGATTGCCCTGATGGGGGCCATGAATTACCAGTTGCGTAACATGTGCGCCATGGCGGCTGACATGCAGCAGGGGGACTCTGTGGATCAGGTGTTGACTCGTCATCGGGTGTGGGACAAACGCAAGCCATTGGTGCTCGGTGCCTTGCAACGCCACAATCTCAAGCGCTGGCAGGGCTTTATCTGGCGTTCAGGGGAGATTGATCGCATGATCAAGGGACTGGCGCAAGGCACCGTGTGGGATGAACTGTTACAATTGAGCCTTCGAATGGCGGGTGTCGAGGTCGTCAAAAGCCGACCTGCGGCATGACAGGCAGCCATTATCTATCAAGGGCAAGATTTTACTGGATTGATGGGAAATTTTTATGGATGCAATAGTGGATATCAAGACTTACATGACTCAACTGGGTCAACAGGCCCGTGCGGCCTCTCGTGTGCTGGCTTGTGCCACGACATCAGAGAAAAACAGGGCCCTGCTCGCCATGGCCGATGCCATTTTGGCTGATCAGTCTGCTTTGTTGGCGGCCAATGCCAAAGACATGGTTGCGGGCAAAGAGAAGGGCTTGGATGCGGCCTTGCTGGATCGGTTGGCGCTGAACGAAGAGCGTGTTCTTGGTATCGCCGAAGGCATTCGTCAGGTTGCGGCCCTGCCTGATCCGGTGGGGGCGATTAGTGATATGAACTATCGTCCCTCAGGTATTCAGGTCGGCAAGATGCGTGTGCCATTGGGCGTGGTGGGGATTATCTATGAGTCACGGCCCAATGTGACGGCCGATGCTGCTGCGCTGTGCCTGAAGTCGGGCAATGCCGCCATTTTGCGTGGCGGTTCTGAGGCTCTACATTCCAATCAGGCCATTGCCGAATGCATTAATACTGGTGTGAGACAGGCCGGTTTGCCGGAGGCGGTGGTACAGGTGGTTGAAACACCTGATCGGGCGGCGGTGGGTGAGTTGATCACCATGCAACAATATGTTGATGTCATTGTGCCTCGTGGTGGCAAGCGCCTGATCGAACGTATCAGTGCTGAGGCTCGTGTGCCGGTCATTAAGCATTTGCACGGTGTTTGTCATGTGTATATTGATAGCAAGGCCGACAAGACCAAGGCCATCATGGTGGCCTTTAATGCCAAGACCCAGCGTTATGGTACTTGCAACACCATGGAGACCCTGCTGGTTGACCGTGCTATTGCGGCTGATGTCCTGCCTGAACTGGCCAGACAATATCAGGTGGAGGGTGTGGAGTTGCGTGGCTGCGATGCGACGCGCGCCATACTCACGGGCATCAATGCGGCTACAGAGGAAGATTGGGATACCGAATACCTGGCCCCCATCCTGTCCATTCGTGTGGTTGATGGTTTGAGTGAGGCGATTGAACATATCCACCAGCATAGCTCGGGTCATACTGAGTCGATTATGACGGAAGATCTTGGGCGGGCGCGGCGCTTTATGATGGAAGTGGATTCCAGCTCCGTGATGGTGAATGCCTCGACTCGTTTTGCAGATGGTTTTGAATACGGCCTGGGGGGCGAGATTGGCATTAGCACGGATAAGATCCATGCCCGTGGGCCGGTTGGGCTGGAAGGTCTGACTTCACAGAAATACATTGTTATTGGCGACGGCCATATTCGAAGCTGATGATTGGGATTCTTGGCGGGATGTTTGACCCGATTCATTATGGTCATTTGCGGACTGCGCTGGATGTCACGGAATCTTTGAACCTTGAGCAGCTTCGATTTATCCCTTGTGGGGAGCCTCCTCATCGTGATCCACCATATGCCAGTGCATCGCAACGTCTCGCTATGGTACGGGCAGCTATTACAGATGAACCCCGCTTTGTCGTGGATGATCGGGAAATTCAACGAGGCGGTTCATCTTATATGGTGGAGACACTCGAATCCTTGCGAGAGGAGTTGGGTGATACAGCGTCACTTGGTTTGATCTTGGGACTGGATGCTTTTGTAACACTGGATAGTTGGTTTCGTTGGCAGGATTTGATCTCATTGGCACATTTGATTGTCATGACCCGGCCTGGTTGGTCTATGGATGATCTCATGCGTCCAGATTTGCAGACTCTGGTGCGTGAACATCGTGCGGAAGATTTGGGACGCTGCAATAAGTTGGCAGCAGGTTGCGTGGTGTTTTGCCCGGTAACGGAGTTGAATATTTCGTCAACGGGTATACGCCAGCAATGGCAGGCAGATAAGGAAGTTCGGTATCTTTTGCCCGATACCGTTTTGGAATTAATGAAACAACAGCATATTTATGCCTAGGTAGTAAACATAATGTTAGACATTGAAAGATTGCAGGCGTTGGTCATTGACGCGCTGGAAGATGTGAAGGCCACCGATATTCGTGTCCTGGATGTTGTGGAAAAGAGCAGCTTTACCGATGTACTGGTGATTGCTAGCGGTAATACGTCACGTCAGGTCAGGGCTTTGGCTAATTCTGTGGTAGTGAAAGCCAAAGAAGCGGGGGTTAACGTCGTGGGTGTGGAAGGGGAACAAGAAGGTGAATGGGCCCTGGTTGATCTGGGAGATGTTGTGGTGCATGTCATGCAGCCTTCTATTCGAATTTTTTACAATCTGGAAAAACTCTGGGGTGACGATAGCCCGCAGGCCAGCCAGGATCAACAGGCCTGAATGTCTGATGATGGCTTGAGGTGAAATGCAGATTTCACTGATTGCCGTTGGGCAAAAGATGCCTGCCTGGGTTAATCAGGGCTATGAAGAGTATGCCCGGCGCATGCCGCCAGAATGTCAGTTACACTTAATTGAGATACCGCTAGCCAAACGCAGCAAGGGCAGTGATGTCAGCCGCTCAATGAGCAAGGAAGGCGAGCAAATGCTGGCGGCGATTAAAAAAGACAGTCTGGTGGTGGCTATGGAGGTTAGCGGCAGACCCTGGTCGACGGGTCAGTTGGCCGATCAATTGACCGACTGGTTGCAATCTGGACGTAATATTGCCCTGCTGGTCGGTGGCCCTGAGGGCATGGCTCCTGCCTGCCTGAATAAGGCCGATCATAAATGGTCGCTTTCTAATTTGACTTTGCCGCATCCTTTGGTGCGTATTGTGATCGCCGAACAATTGTATCGCGCCGTATCCATTCTCAAGAATCACCCCTATCATAAATAGAGAAAAACAATGCGAGAGGATGATGAGTTTGATATTTACCTTGCTTCGGCATCCCCTCGTCGTCGTGAGCTACTGGATCAGATCGGGGTGCGTTATCGTTTGCTGAAGAGTGATATCCCGGAGAACCCTGAAGCGGGTGAGTCTGCCCGGGAATTTGTGGTGCGCATGGCTGTTGAAAAGGCTCAGGCTGGTAAGGGGTGTCTTGAGGTACAAGCTTATAAACCGGTTGTGGGTGCAGATACCGTTATTGTGGTTGATAATGAAATTTTAGGAAAGCCACGTGATAAGGCGCATGGCCTGGATATGTTGGCCAGGCTTTCTGGCCGCACCCATAAGGTTATCAGTGCGGTGGCGCTGATTGGTGAAACAACGAATACGCGATTGAATGTTAGTCAGGTGACGTTTCGTCAAATGAGTAATGTCGAACGGGAAAAATATTGGCAAACCGGTGAACCAAAAGACAAGGCCGGTGCCTATGGCATACAGGGCAAGGCCGCTATATTTATACGTGAGCTTCATGGTAGCTATTCTGCTGTCATGGGTTTGCCCTTGTATGAGACGGTAGAACTATTAGAACAAGCTGGCATTAAGCCATTGCGGTAATCAGAAATCGATGAGCGAAGAAATTTTTATTAATGTGACCCCTCAGGAAACACGTGTAGCTTTTGTTGAAAATGGGGTTCTACAGGAAGTTCAGATTGAACGAGCCCAGAAACGTGGCCTGGTCGGAAATATTTACAAGGGCAAAGTGTCCCGGATTTTACCGGGTATGCAGGCAGCTTTCATAGATGTTGGGCTGGAGCGCACGGCCTTTTTGCATGCTGCTGATATTGCGATGAATGCTGATGAGTCAAAGGCCCATACTGAGAATGGTAAACCCCATGCGGATATTAGTAGTTTGTTGCGTGAAGGGCAAGATGTGGTTGTGCAGGTTATTAAGGATCCACTGGGGACAAAAGGGGCTCGACTGATTACCCAGGTCTCGATCCCGTCTCGTTATTTGGTGTTTTTGCCTGGAACACATCACATCGGAGTTTCACAAAAAATTGAAAGCGAAGAAGAAAGGCTACGATTGAAAGATATCATTGCCCAACTGATGCCGGAATTGGAAGTGGGTGGCTATATTGTTCGTACCGTGGCCGAGGGTGTTAGCAAAGAGGCTATCAGAAATGATATGCAATTCTTGCAAAAACTTTGGTTGACCATTCAGCAACGCACCAGTGATGTCGAATCACCCTGTATGATTCACGATGATTTGCAGATTGTCATGCGTACCATGCGAGATTTGGGAAGTAGTGAGATAGAAAAAATTCGTATCGATTCACGCGAAACATATGAAAAAGTCAAAAAGTTTACGGGCAAGTTTATTCCTCATCTGGAGGACAGGGTTGAACATTATCCCGGTGAAAGACCCCTTTTTGATTTATATGGTATAGAAGATGAGATACATAAGGCCCTGGATCGGAAGGTACAGCTTAAATCTGGTGGCTATCTTATTATCGACCAGACTGAGGCTATGACGACTGTTGATGTCAACACTGGCGCCTTTGTCGGTCATCGTAATCAGGAAGAAACTATTTTCAAAACTAATCTCGAAGCCAGTCAGGCCATTGTCAGGCAATTACGATTGCGCAATCTTGGCGGGATTATTATTATTGATTTTATTGATATGAATGATGTTGAACATCGCCGACAGGTGATTAGAGCATTGGAAAAATATCTTGAGCGTGATAGTGCCAAATCCCAGATTACTGAAGTTTCAGTGCTGGGCTTGGTTGAAATGACCCGTAAACGTACACGGGAGAGTCTTGAGCATGTTCTATGTCAAACCTGCCCAACTTGTCATGGCCGGGGTTCATTATTATCGGCCGAGACTGTTTGCTACGAAATTTTTCGTGAAATTATGCGTGAGGCAAGACAGTTTGATGCGAAGAAACTGCTGGTGCTGGCATCACAAACGGTAGTCGATATGCTGGTTGATGAAGAATCAACCAGTCTGGCTCAGCTTGAAGAGTTTATTGATAAACCCATCAAACTGCAGGTGGAGACGGAATACACCCAGGAACAGTTTGATGTGGTGCTGATGTAACATGCCATTCTTATATTTTTGAGCGATAACAGTTTTATATATGCAACAATCTGGTAAATTATTAATACAACTACGTAGAGCCATGTTGTATGCGTTGGCTGTATTTGTTGTCACCGCTGCGGTAGCTTTGTCGATTACGCGATTGTTGTTGCCTGAGGTGCAAGGCTATAAGGTGCTAATTGAACAACAGCTTGGTGAAATTATCGAGCAAAATGTACATATTGATAAGATTGATGCAAGGCTTGTTGGTTTTACCCCGACTATTATCTTCAACGGTGTGCATCTGATTGATGACAGTGGCGTAAAAGAACTTGTATCATTTAAAAAGGCTTATCTGGGCATATCCATTGTCCAGTCTATATTTCAAATGACGCTTGTGCCAAGTAGTTTTACTGTATTTGGCACCGTTATATCGGTTTTGCAAAAAGCGGATGGGTCGTATGCGATACAGGGTTTTGACCTTTCAGCACTTGGTGATACGGGGGGGCTTGATACTGTTATTAGTAAAGAGCTTGCAAACTGGTTACTGGAACAATCAAGCATCAGTATCAAGGAAAGTACCGTTGTATGGAAACAAAGTCAGAGTGAAAAATGGCATCGTTTTGATGATGTCAATGTGGTTTTGCATAACCGTAATAATCGTCACCAGCTAACAGGGGCGTTTCAAATTCCTGAGGGAATGGGTCAACACTCTAATATTGCAGTCGATGTGACGGGTGATCTATTAAAACCAGAAGAGTGGCATGGTCTTTTATACATAAAGAGCAAAGGGTTGCGTTTGTCTGAATGGGGTATAAAACCAGAATTCAGGCATATAAAACTCAAGGGAGGTGAAACAGATTTTGAACTTTGGGGTGAGTGGGCCGGGAGTGGTTTGACGCACCTGTCAGGTAAATTGGCTGTTCATGATTTACAGTTTCAGAATAGCAAAACAGGGAGTTCATCAAATATAGAACAATTGAAAGGTGAGTTTGATTGGTCAGGGAAATTGTCAGACTGGGAGTTACGGGTTGATCATCTGGAGTACGCAACAAAGTTAAGAGCCTGGAAAAAATCTGCAGTTGTTGCAAGTTGGAATGAACAAAATGGAGATTCAGAACTTAATTTCGGTTTGTCGTATGCAACAATAGAGGATATAAAAAATTTATTAACTGATGTTGGTTTATATAAAACAGGGCAGATTGAAATGCTGGATGGTTTAAACCCACAGGGTGATTTGGCGAACCTGCACATTAATGTAAATTTGCCAGTAAAAGGTAAGCCTCGTTATACAGTGGTTGCGGGCATACAAAAACTGAGTCTGCAAAACTGGCAAAAAATGCCCGCTCTTGTTGGATTAAATGCCCATATTAATCTCAATGAATCACATGGGCAGATTATGCTTGATGGAACCAACGTGATGATGACCAGTCCAGAATTATTGCGGCAGCCTGTGATATTTAAAGATCTTTCTGGCAAAATTGATCTGTATAACAGCGGTAATGGTTGGCAATTGAATAGTAACGGTTTTGTTGCAAGCAATGATGATTTTAAGTTGGCATTAGACATGATGTTAATGATGCCGGATAATAAAAAATCGCCTTATCTGGAACTGGCTCTTTCATTAAAAGATGTGGATATTGCGAGCATTCACAATTATCAGCCAGTATTTATCTTGAAAGAAAAATTTGTTGAATGGATTGATTATGCCTTAGTGTCAGGTCGGTTGACTGAAGTCAATGCGATATTCAGAGGTTGGGCCAACCAGTTTCCATTCAAACAGAAACAAGGCGTATTGAATGGTGAGTTACATGGAACCAATGTCAGGATGAAATATTTTTCTGGTTGGCCGGAAATTTCTGGAGTAGAGGGTTCAGGAGAGTTCACACAAAATACAATAATCATTAAACCTGATACAGCTAGTTTACATAACGGTTCAATTCGTAACCTGTCTGTACGAATTGATGATTTTGATTTGCCTATATTAAAAGTTGAAGGTCATGCCTATGGTTTGACAGAAGATGGATTTCAGTTTTTCTCTAAAACTCCGATGGGTCTACGCGCGGAGCGATTTGTTAATACAACCCGTTTTACTGGTGATATGCACACTTTCATGAAGTTTAGTGTGGCACTGGACAAAGAATTGGCAAAAAAGTACAAAAAAAGATTTACAGGGTATGCCGAAACCACTAATAGCGCTATGTATCTGATGCGTGAGCGTGTGGATGTGAAAGGTATTAATGGTAAAGTGCATTTTTCGAATAAGAAGTATTCTGGTGAGGGTCTTACGGCAAAACTACTTCAGGGTGATATAAAAATTCATATTGGTTCCAGAATTGTTGGAGACAAACCTGTCATGCAAATTGCCGCTGAAGGTGAGTTTGATTCAATGTTGCTTGATGAGCGTTTTAAAAAACTTGGTTTGTTGAGGGTGAGTGGACAGTTGCCATGGAAAGGTAAAATAACATTGGGGCACTTGAAAGCGTCAGGAAAAGGGCGTGAACCGACAAAAATGATGATTGAATCAAACTTGCTGGGTGTGACGATTGATTTACCTGAACCGTTTAGAAAATCAGCAGAAACAAGTCGTCACACTGTCATGCATTCGACTTTTTTGCCTGATATAAAAACCATACTTAATCTTCAGTATGGCGATCGTATGTCGACAGAGATGAGAATGAACAATCTGTTTTTTCCAGCACGTATTGAAATTGGAGAAATGAAGTTATCTGCGGGCAAGGCAAAATTACCTGATGTGGATGAATTTCGTTTGTCTGGCGTGGTAAATAATATGGATCAATATGGTTGGCGTGAGGTGATGTTGCAGCATTATACCAAGTACAAGAAACTTCGTACTCGCCCTATTGTTGATGTGCCCGTGGTGGTGGATCTTGCTTATATCAATATACCTTTTGATAAAACAAAGGCTAAACCGCGCAAACGGTATACAAGTCCAAAGGTTCTTCCTGCATTTAAAGGGCAGATTAGACGTTTTGTGTTTGCCGGAAAAGAATTTGGCAAGCTTGAATTTGATAGTCGTCGAGATAATTTGGGTCTTGCCTTTGATAAGATTCGTTTGACATCGCCTCACATGGAATATAACGCCAAGGCAACATGGCATTATGTGGGTAATTGGCATAAAACAAAAACAACAGGCGTGCTCAAAATCTCTAATTTGGGAGACTTGATGACAAGTTTTGGTTTTGCCGGTAAAGTTGAGGATGGTGAAGGTGAAGTAAAACTTGATTTAAATTGGGATAATCCCTTTTATGTTTTCAGACCAGGTTATACCAATGGTAAGCTTGATCTTTCTTTTGAAGATGGTGTTGTCACGGCCATTAATCCAGGGGCGGGTCGTTTTCTGGGGTTGCTAAACTTATCAACTTTGCCAAGGCGACTATTATTAGATTTCAGTGATGTGGGTTCCGGTTTTGGTTTTGATTCCCTCAAGGGAAATGTCAGTCTGAAGAATGGTATGGCCTCGACGGATAATATGTTTGTTGATAGTACGGTGGCCGACGTCCTTGCCGTAGGCCGCGTGGATGTTCGGAATAAAAAATTTGACCAGATTGTGACGGTGACACCCCAGGTGGCGGGCACTTTACCTATCGTTAGTGGTCTTTTGATGGGTGTGGGCGTGATACCAATAGTCTGGCTTTTTGAAAGGATGTTTGGTTCGGATATGGATAAATCCCTTTCACGGCAATATCATATTTCGGGGCCATGGGCTGAACCTAAGGTAGAAAGGATAGATAAGGAAGAAGAGACCGAGAATTTTGATGATGACTTTTGATTATCAATATGCTTACGTCCATCATTATTATCTCTAGTGAGTTTTTTATGCGATTTATATTTTTGACTATTTTGACATTGATATTTATTGTCAAAGTGCATGCCGATGGCGCTTATTTTATAAGCCATGACCAATGGGCTAAGCCAAAGCGTGTGGAAACAGTACTACAGATGACCGCGATTAATAGTGTGTTGTCAGATTTTACAAACACGCCTAATAGTCAGTTATTGATTCTGTATCCCGGAGGGGACGAAGGGACATTGTGGGCACATGATGTTAAGGCGTGGTTGGTCTCGCTTGGCGTCTCTTCGCGCAAAATTGAATTACGCCCCGGCGGTGGTGAATCAACGTCGATTGAATTGCAGGTAGAGTCGCCATTATTTGGTATGATTAATATAGAGCCAGGATTTTCCAGGCATAAAGATGTAAAGCAGGAGTAGCAGGTGAATCGAGTAGCAGCAATTCAAATGGCTTCAGGTCCTAATATAGGGGCAAATCTGATTGAGGTGAGTAAGCTGATCGGCCAGGCAGTCAATACGGGTGCGGGTATGGTCGTATTGCCGGAAAATTTTGCCATTATGGGTATGGCTGAAAAGGACAAGATAAAGGTGAAAGAAAAACTTGGCCAAGGGCCTATTCAGGACTTTCTGGCAAAAGAAGCTCAGAAAAACGGCATCTGGATTGTGGGAGGGACGCTTCCTCTTGAAACAAGTGATCCGAATCGCGTCAGGGCGACGTGTTTGGTCTATAACAATTTGGGTGAGCAGGTGGCTCAGTATGACAAAGTCCACCTGTTTGATGTCAAGCTGGAAGAGTCTGGTGAAACCTATAATGAATCAGAAACAATAGAATCAGGGAACTCGGTAACAGTGATTGATACGCCCTTTGGGCGTTTGGGCGTAGCGATTTGTTATGACCTGCGTTTTCCTGAGTTGTTTCGAAGTATGGCAAATGAAGGAGTGGACATTGTTGCTGTTCCATCGGCCTTCACAGCGATTACCGGCAAGGCACACTGGGAAGTTCTGCTGCGGGCTCGCGCCATTGAAAATCTGATTTATGTCGTTGCGGCTGCTCAGGGAGGGTATCATGTCAGTGGTCGGGAAACGTATGGTAATAGTATGATTGTGGATCCTTGGGGCATGGTACTGGATTGTCTTCCGCGTGGTTCGGGTGTGGTGATGGCCGCTATCGATCAGAAAAAAATACAGGATACCCGCCGTAGTTTCCCTGTGTTGGAGCATCGCCGCATGCAGTGTGCTACCTCAAAATGAATCATTCTTCCCTCGATATTGCTGAAGATCTGTTACTCGTTCCTGCCGGAATGGGGGATTCTGATTTGCAATCCGTGCTTGGCCAATTAATGAGCCATCAAATTGATTATGCTGACCTCTATTTTCAGTCATCACAACATGAATCCTGGATGTTGGAGAATGGCATTGTTAAAGAGGGTAGTTTTAATATAGAACAAGGTGTTGGGGTTCGAGCCGTTAGCGGTGAGAAGACAGGTTTTGCCTACTCCGATGAGATTATCCTGCCTGCATTGACTCAGGCGGCCAGTACGGCAAGGGTAATAGCCCGAAGTGGCCAACAGGGTGGGGTCAAAGCGTGGTCTAATAGTTCGTCTCACCATCTTTATTTAGCCAGTAATCCGATACAAACCTTTTCCGCTGATGACAAAGTTGCGTTATTGCAGGCGGTGGATGCCGAGGCACGCCGACAGGATTCACGGGTTTCTCAGGTTATGGCCAGCCTTGCAGGGGTTTACGAAGTCATCCTGATTGCCGCAACAGATGGCACGCTGGCTGCGGATATTCGACCACTGGTGCGAATGAGTGTCACGGTCATCGCTGAGCAGGATGGTCGTCGTGAGCAGGGCAGCTCCGGTGGCGGTGGTCGTTATAGTTTTGATTATTTCCAACAGCAAGAACGCAGTCTTGATTATGCACGCGAAGCGGTCAGGCAGGCATTGGTGAATCTGGAGGCGGTCGATGCCCCAGCGGGTGCCATGCCCGTTGTTCTTGGCCCAGGTTGGCCCGGTGTCTTGTTGCATGAGGCTGTGGGACATGGACTGGAAGGTGATTTTAATCGCAAGGGCAGTTCGGTCTTTTCAGGCCGATTAGGTCAGCAAGTTGCTTCACCTTTATGTACGGTGGTTGATGAAGGTTCCATTGCGGATCGTCGTGGCTCCTTGAATATTGATGATGAAGGTACGCCGACAGGCCAGACGGTGTTGATTGAAAAAGGCATCTTGAAAACGTATCTACAGGATAAGCTCAATGCCCGCTTGATGAATATGCCCCTGACAGGCAATGGCCGACGTGAATCGTATGCCCATCTTCCTATGCCGCGTATGACCAATACTTATATGCAGTCGGGTGAACATGATCCAGAAGAGATTATTGCTTCGGTAGATAAAGGTATCTACGCCGTCAATTTTGGTGGTGGTCAGGTGGATATTACCTCGGGCAAGTTTGTGTTCTCGACCAGTGAGGCCTACCTGATTGAAAAGGGAAAAATTACCCGGCCTGTAAGAGGTGCGACTCTGATTGGTAATGGGCCGGAGGTTATGCAAAAGATCAGTCTGGTGGGCAACGACATGGCATTGGATACGGGGGTGGGTGTTTGTGGCAAGGAAGGCCAGAGTGTCCCGGTTGGGGTTGGCCAACCTAGCCTGTTGATCGATGAATTGACCGTGGGCGGGACCGGCTAGCGGCTAACTATTCTTCTGTCATTATGCTTGAACGCAGGTAACGAAATAGGTTTCTGGCTGATGAGGGTGGTTTGTTTTGTTGCTCTTCCTTACGGGCTGCGCGAATAAGTTGACGTATATGTTGATGGTCAATGTTAGGGTAGTCATTTAATAATGCCGTGAGTGCTTGATCATCGGCGAGCAATTTATCGCGCCATTGCTCAAGTTTGTGAAAGGCTCTAGCCTGTTCTTTTGATTGTGTGTTGAGTGTAAGTAGTTGTGTGTCGATCTCACTGGCATCGATTAGCCGCAATAGTTTGCCAAGAAAGAGTAATTGACGTTTACGTGCACCGTGCTGTCTGATTTTGCGTGTTGCAATGACGGCATCCAGGATATTCTCGGGTAAGGAAAATTGGCGTAACTGTTTTTCTTCCAGTGCGACCAGTTGTTCACCGAGCTTTGTCATGGCCAGGGCATCACGTTTAAGTTGTGATTTGCTGGGGGGGCGATTGGGATCAGGTATTTCGTCAGACATGGACGGAAAACTAGCATGAGTCATGCCTTTAAATAAAGACATAAAGTGCTTTGACTCATGAAATAATTTAATGATTGTGTGCAGGAAAGGGTGTAATGGCTGAGATTTCAAAAAAAGAAGCGTCTGGTTTTGATTATGATATTGGGTATTTGCAGAATATTGTTCACGATATTCTGAAACAGGCAACGGGCTTGGGTGCTTCATCGGCTGAGGCTGCGGTGAGTAGCCTCGGTGGTTATTCCGTCACGGTCAGAAAAGGTGAGGTCGAAACCATCGAATATAATCGTGATAAGGGACTGGGTGTCACGGTTTATTTTGGCCAACGCAAGGGCTCGGCCAGTACCACCGATTTCAAGCCCTCAGCCATTAAGACGACGGTGCAAGCGGCCTGTGACATAGCCCGTTATACCTCATCCGATGAATTTTCTGGTTTGGCCGATGCGAGTTGTCTGGCAACAGAGATCCCTGAGCTTGAGCTTTATCAACCCTGGTCAGTGACACCTGAGCAGGCTGTGGAATTGGCTGTGCAGTGTGAGCAAGCCGGGTTTGCGGTAGACAAGCGATTGACTAATTCAGAAGGGGCTTATGTCAGTACCCATAGTGGCCAGCGTGTTTACGGCAACAGTCTGGGTTTTACGGGGGGATACGCCAGTTCCCGTCATAGTTTGGGATGTACCTTGATTGCTTCAGCCAATGATGAAATGCAGCGCGATCACTGGTATAGCATGTCTCGTCATCCTGGCCGACTTGAAGATGTACAAAGTATTGGTCGCAAGGCGGCTGAACGGACGGTACAGCGATTGAATGCCAGAAAACTTTCAACCTGTAAAGTTCCTGTCATTTTTAGTGCCGATGTGGCCAAAGGCTTGATGGGACATCTGGTCCGGGCGGTGAGTGGGGGGACACTCTATCGTGAGGCCTCGTTCTTGCTGGATTCCATTGGGAAACCGATCTTTGCTGATTTTATTTCAATGGATGAACGGCCTCACATACTACAAGGATTGGGCAGCGCCCCATTTGACAGTGAAGGGGTGTCGACAAAACCTCGCAATCTGGTTGAAGGGGGCGTTTTGCAGGGCTATATCCTGGATAGTTATGCGGCAAGGCACCTTGGTATGCAGACCACGGGTAATGCTGGTGGGGTGCATAATTTACATGTCAATTCTACGGGCCAGAGCCTGAATGATTTATTGAAACAAATGGATCGTGGCCTGTTGATTACGGAAGTGATGGGGCAAGGTGTGAATATTGTGACGGGGGATTATTCTCGTGGTGCCAACGGTTTTTGGGTTGAACAGGGTGAAATTCAGTATCCCGTTGAGGAAATTACCCTGGCGGGCAAACTGGAAGAAATGTTCCGTGGTGTGCAGGCGATTGGCAACGATGTGGATCAACGGGGTAATTTGGTAACCGGATCATGGTTGATGGATGTCATGACCGTAGCGGGTAGTTAAAGTATTGGCTTCAGAGGCTGGTTAGACGGTAATAGGTCATGAGATCCTTGACCTGTTCAGCCTCATGCTCCTCAACACGCACTAGAGGGATAGAGTCGATATAGCCTTTCATTTTTCGACGTTGGTACTTGGCGGTAAAACCCCTGGCCACCAGTATGCTGCCCAGCAAACGGGCTACCACAGGCACATCCGACTGGTAAAGGTTAACCCATTTTTTGCGTTTTTGTATTGCCATAGTGTTAATCAGTTTGTGGTTTAGAGTTGATAAAACTGCTGCTAAATTTTGTTATCAATCTTTAGTATCGGCCAGTTTGTCCTGGTGTTAAGTATCCTCAAGTCTAGATCAGGAATATTGATGCCAGACCGAGAAAGGCAAAAAAACCAATCACATCAGTAATGGTTGTCAATACGACTGAACCTGCCAGGGCCGGGTCGGCACCTATTCGCCGCAAGAGCAATGGGATTGTGGCCCCAGCCGTCGCCGCTGCAATGAGGTTAATGATAATTGCCAGGCCAATGATTAGACTCAGTTTCAGGTTGTTAAACCAGAGGCCAGCCACCCCGGCGATGATAATGGCCCAGATCAGACCGTTCCAGACACCGACCCAGAGTTCTTTTAAAAACAGGCGGTGGGCATTGTTGGGGCTGATATGGCCAAGGGCCATACCGCGAATCACCAGGGTCAGGGTTTGACTGCCGGCAATGCCGCCCATGCTGGCGACGACTGGCATGAGTATGGCGAGGGCGACGATTTGTTCGATGGTGGTATCGAATAGGCTAATCACCCAGGATGCCAGAAAGGCAGTGAGCAGGTTGACGCCTAGCCAGAGACTGCGTCGGCGGGTACTGGTGAAGACAGGGGCAAACATGTCCTGTTCCTCATTTAAACCCGCCATACTCATGAATGAATGGTCGGCGGTATCACGGATGACATCGACGACATCATCAATGGTGATACGTCCTAACAAGCGGTTTTCCACATCCACTACCGGGGCGGTAATCAGGTCTCGTCGTTCAAATAGATTGGCGACATCTTGGGCTGGCATGCTGGCAGGGATGGCTTTAACGTTCTTGTCCATTACGGTTTCAACCATCAGCGTCGGGTCACTGGTCAGTAATTTAGACAGGGATAGCAGGCCAATATATTTGTTTTTCCGGTTAACCACGAACAATTTATCTGTCCCGTCAGGAATGTTGTCGCGACGGCGTAAGTAGCGTAGGACGACATCCAGGCTAATGTCTTCTCGAACCATGATGGTGTCTGGATCCATCAAACCACCGGCGGTATCTTCGGGGTATGACAGGACGGCTCGTAATCGATCCCGCTCTTGTGTTTCCATTGTCAACAGGAGTTCCTGTGTGACATTGAGCGGCATTTCCGGGATGATATCTGCTAAGTCATCGGTATCGAGGTTTTTAGCCGCCTGCCGCAGGTCTTTGTCATCCATCTTGCGTATGAGGGAACCGCGCAATTCCTCATTTAGATGGAGCAAAACCTCACCAGTGATGTCCGGTGTCAGCAGGGGCCAGACCACATTGCGTTGTTCTGATGGCAGGGACTCGAGCCAGTGAGCAATGTCTGCCGGATGCATTTCCTCCAGTAAGGATTCAATTCTCTGTGGATCCTTTGCCTTGATGACATCAAGGAGTGCTTGTTGATGAGGGGGCAATGGCTCGTAGTCAGACATAATTTATTCCTGTTCTTTAGAACAGTTTATCAGGACTCGTTGGAAAAGGGGAAACCACTTAGATTAATGCAAGATTATGGCAATTACGTATATTGGAAATGATTCAGGCAGGTTAAAAATTCTTCATAGTTTGTAGTTTGCATGATCTCATTTGTCAAAGTTGTCAGACTGGACAAGGTACTATTGTTAATGACCTGTTTTATGGCAGGAAGATTACTAGCATGCATACTGAACTCAGTCAGGCCGAGACCGAGTAGTATACGTGTAAAACGTGGATCGGCTGCCATTTCTCCGCACAACCCGACTGGTTTATCCCATAACTTGCCCGCTTCAATTGATAAGGCAATCAAATGCAGGACCGCCGGGTTGAGTGGGTCGTATAGATAATTTACTTCTTCATCGATACGGTCGATGGCCAGGGTGTATTGAATCAGGTCATTGGTGCCTATTGATAGAAAGTCCAGATATTCGAGAAACATTCTGGCCGTTATGGCGGCTGCAGGAACTTCAATCATGCCGCCAATGGCAATATCATTATCATATGGAATGCCTTGTGCGGATAATTTTGTTTTTACATCTTTAATTAATTCAAGGATCAGTTTTAATTCATTTATATTGGATAGCATAGGTAGCAAGATGCGCACAGGGCCATAAGCTGAGGCGCGTAAAATGGCGCATATCTGCGGTAAAAATAACGCCGGCTCTTTTAGACAAAGACGAATTGCGCGCAAACCAAGTGCAGGGTTAGTAGTGGCAGATGATGATTGGTGACGGTTTCTGTCAACTTGTTTGTCAGCACCCAGATCAATAGTGCGAATGGTCAAGAGTTTACCGTCCAGTTTGTCAATGACACCTTTGTAGGTTTTGAATTGTTCTTCCTCCCCGGGTGGACTGGTACGGTTCATGAACAGAAATTCTGTTCGGTACAAGCCGATTCCCTGTGCGCCAATCTCATGCACTGCGTGAATATCAGATGTTAATTCAATATTAGCCATGAGTTTGATGGTATGGCCATCCAGAGTAACGGCTGGTTGATCTTTATTTTTGATGGAGTCGAGATAGCGTAGATGTTCCTGACGGCGTTTTTGATGATAGAACTGTAAACTGCGATCGTCAGGATTGGCCAGAATCCATCCTTGTTGACCATCCAGAATAATGGTTTCATCATCACGCAGTCGCTCTCTTGCTCGGTGCAGGCCAATAATGGCTGGAATACCAAGACTTCTGGCCAGAATCGCGGTGTGTGATGTGGGGCCACCACTTTCAGTGATAAAAGCGGCAATGCCCTGATGTTGCATTAATACGGTATCGGCAGGCGAGAGATCATCGGTGACTAGGATATGTCCTGAATGAGGTTGTTCTTGCTCAGGGTTTGCACCATGGTGCATGGGGCTATTTAGAAGGATACGTTGTATGGTGTTGACGACATGATCAACATCATCCTTCCTTGTACGCAGGTATGGGTCTTCCATTTCATCGAAAACCCGTACCAGTGCATCGCGCTGTAATTTTAGTGCCCACTCGGCATTGCATTGTTGCTTAGCGATGATTTGCAAGGGGACTTTGGCCAAGGTGGAGTCATTAAGCATTAACAGGTGTGTATCGATAAACTCAGCAATATCGGGTGGTGTGTTAGCCGGAATTTGTTTGAGAATATCGTGTAGTTGCTTGCGGGCCAGGATTATGGCGGCGGTATAACGGGTTTGCTCATCGGGAATAAATTTTTCAGGCAGGGCATATTCGGGTATTTCCAGAGAATCATGATAGAGGATATGCACCGGGCCGATTGCGATGCCTTTTGAAACGCCTGTGCCAAGCTGTGCAAATGTCATTATGACTCCTGGCGGCTTGGTCAGACGGACGATATCTGAATCAGATTATTGATCTTCACCAAAGCGCGAGTTGATTAATTCAAGCAAGGCATCCATTGCTTGCTGCTCGTCATTGCCTGAAATGATTAGTTCTACTGTATAACCTTGTGCGGCGGCCAGCATCATGACGCCCATGATACTTTTGCCGTTTATCTGTTTGTCATTAAGGCTCAGTTCGATATCTGACTTGAATTTAGAGGCCAGGGTAACCAGTTTAGCGGCGGCCCGTGCATGCAATCCCAGCTTATTAATGATTTTAGCTTGTTTATTTATCATATTTGTTAATGTTGATGTGGATAGTGAAAAACACCTTCGTGACCGCCACTTACGGCCTTATTGGCCAGTTGTGATAGATTAAGTTGTGGATAATTCATGACTCTGAGCATCATCGGTAAATTAATGCCGGCCACAATATTGACCTGATTATTGGCTAGTTTACAGGCAATATTACTGGGGGTAGAGCCGTACATGTCGGTGAGTACCAATACACCCTGACCTTCATCGAGTTCTTCAATCTGTTGTCTGGCTTGTTGAAGCAATTTTTCTGGATCGCTGTCTTGCGATACGGATAATAGCTTGGTTGGCAGGGGAGTCTTGCCTATGACGGAGGTCACCGCTTCATATAAAGACAAACCGATATTGTTATGAGTAATAATCAGGATGCCGACACTCATAATAATTCTCTGTGGCGCGTGAGGACATTATCATAGATGTTGCAAAAATAGGCGGTTAACTTTTCGGCCATAAAAACGGAACGATGTTGACCTCCGGTGCAACCGATGGCAACCGTCAGATAACTTCTGTTTTCTGCCGCAAATTTGGGGATCCATTCGTTCAGGAAGTGTTTCAGATCATCAAACATCTTTTTGACATCTTCGTGTTTTTCCAGATAATCGATGACGGGCTGATCTTTACCCGTCAGACCACGGAGTTCTGGAACCCAGAAGGGGTTGGGAATGCAGCGGATATCAAAAACAAAATTGGCATCTACCGGGGTACTGTGTTTAAAACCGAATGATTCAAATTGTAATGAAAGTTTGCCATTTTGTGAGCCGTGTATTCGATCCCGGATCAGTTGTCGGAGTTGGTGTACGGTGGTCTTGCTACTATCAAATACCAGATCGGCATAAGAGGATACGGGTTCCAGCATTTGCCGTTCTTCCTGAATGGCTTCACTCAAAGGCGTGCCTTGATCTGTCAGGGGGTGTTTGCGACGGGTTTCGCTGAATCGTTTGATTAAGGTTGTGTCGTCAGCATCAAGGAAAACGACATCACATTTGAGATTATTGCTGCGCATTTCTTCTAGTAACTCGGGAAAAATGGTTAAATCACCCGATAAATTTCGTACATCGATACCGACGGCAAAATGATCATATTGACCGTTTGGGTTGCCTAAAATCTGCACAGAAAAAGCGGGCAGCATACCGATCGGCAGATTATCAATGCAATAATAATCTAAATCTTCAAGAGCATGCAGGGCAACTGATTTTCCGGAACCTGACATACCACTGATAATAACCAGTCTCATACTGTTCTCGTATCTATGATTTTCTTCTGTCGTTTGATAAAGTCTTCGGTAGCATTATAGCCATTTAATCTCAGGACGTGATTACGTACTGCCGCTTCAACAATGACAGCCATATTTCGTCCCGGTGCAACCGGTATATTGACCAATGGAATTTCCACATCCAGAATACTCTCATAGTGTTCAGAAGTGTCAAGTCGGTTTAGCTTATGAAGTTCTGTTTCTGAGAACAGCTCCATATTGATGACCAGGCGCAGGCGCTTGGTCTGTAAGACGGCGGTTTCACCGAACATGGCGCGGACATTTAGAATGCTCAGGCCGCGTACTTCAATAAAACCGTGCAGGGTATTTGGGCAGGTACCATATAGGACATCAGGTCCGGCGCGAGTAAATTCGGGTGCATCATCAGCGACAAGCCGATGTCCGCGGCTTAAAAGTTCAAGTGCTAGCTCACTTTTGCCTATTCCACTGGGACCAGCGATTAGGACGCCGATACCCATTACCTCCATAAAAACACCATGCTTAATAGTCTGATCAGATATCAACCGGGAGAGGTAATAGCGAAGAAAGTCGATTAGTTTCCGACCTGATAAGGCCGAGCCCAATACAGGGATTGTTTGTTCAGCCGCATATTGCAAAATGCTTTCGGGGAGTTTTGAGTTTTTGGCTATGATATAGACAGGCTTTCGGAGATCGTTTACCGCATTTACCGTGTTAAGGATACTGATGACGGCGGCTTTATCGAGGCTGTTAAAGTATTCCAGTTCCTTTTGCCCAATAACCTGTATCTGGTTAAGGTGGATGGTGTTGAAATAGCCAATGACCGGGTTATCCCTGTTTTCATCCTTGTCCTGGATGATATTAACAATATAATTTTCCCCACTTACCCATTCCAGTTCTAGTTGTTTGTGATGAAGTGTATAGAGTTCCTGGATTGTTATGCTGTGGTCCATTTTTGGCGCTTAATTATTTCCAGTCACATAGTAATTGGTAGAGTTGCTCGGATGAATTAGCTTGCCGAAGGTTTTCTCTGGCTTGCTCGTCATTAAACATGCTGGCGATGCTGGCCAGGGTCTGTAAATGCTCCTGAGTAGAGTTTTCTGGCACGAGTAGGGCGAATAAGAGATCAACCGGCTGGTTATCAACCGCATCAAAATTAATGGCACTCTGTAATTTAATGAAGGCACCGATAGTATTCTTCGTGTTCTTAAGCCGCCCATGGGGGATGGCCACACCATAGCCAATACCGGTTCCCCCAAGACGTTCTCTCGCCAGTAGACTGTCAAAGACCTCATTGGTCGTGACCCTGGGGTCTCCCTGAGAAATAAGTTCGCTGATGGCCTCTACAGCCCGTTTTTTACTTTGGGCTGAGAGGTCGCAGGCTATACGGTCAGGTGTAAGAAGTTCAGATAATTGCATAGGGTTTGCCAGAGATTATTCTGCCTGATGTTTTTTTGCTGCGCCTTCTGCGCAGTGATGGTTGGTCACTTTTTCTTTGTGTTTTTTGATTTGACGATCCAGTTTGTCAATCAAGGCATCAATTGCCGCATACATGTTTTCATCTTCAGCTTCGGCAAATATATCATTACCTGTAATGTGGATAGTCGCTTCGGCCTTTTGGCGCGTTTTTTCAACACCGAGAATAACATTAACATTGGTAACATGGTCAAAGTGGCGTTCAAGTCGTTCTACTTTTTTTTCCACATAGGTCTGCATGGCTTCAGTCAATTCAACGTGATGTCCTGATACATTTAGTTGCATATGCTGCTCCTTTGGCGTTAGGTTAGTCGTTTTCGTTCATTGGATGGTGGAATATTCATGGCCTCACGATATTTTGCAATGGTGCGCCGTGCGACATTGATACCTTGTTCTTCAAGAATATTGGCAATTTTACTATCACTTAACGGCTTATTGGGTTTTTCGGCCGCGATCAGTTTCTTGATTAATGCACGGATTGCTGTTGCAGAACATTCCCCTCCGGCTGCCGTGCTGACATGGCTGGAGAAAAAGTATTTTAGTTCATAAATACCGCGAGGGGTATACATGTATTTCTTGGTGGTGACGCGAGAGATGGTTGATTCGTGCATTTCAACTTCTTCAGCTACATCGTGTAGTACTAGAGCCTTCATGGCTTCATCACCGTACTCGAGGAAGCCCTGCTGTCTTTCAACGATGCAGGTTGCGACCTTGAGCAGAGTTTCATTGCGGCTAATAAGACTCTTGATAAACCAACGTGCCTCCTGTAGTTGATTTTTCATGTTGGTAGAATCGGCACTATTGTTAACTTTTTTTATAAGGCTGGCGTAGTGATTGTTCACTCTTAACTTGGGTGCGGCATCGGCATTCAGTTCAACTAACCAGCGACCCTTGACCTTTTTAACGGTCACATCCGGCACAATGTATTCCGGTTTCGAATCGGTTATCTGGCTACCTGGTCGAGGTTGCAAGGATTGAATGAGTTGTACCACTTCCTTTAATTCGTCTTCTGTCACGGCAAGACGCCGCATCAGCAGGTTGTAGTCACGGTTGGCCAGCAGGTTAAAGTGATGATCAACCAGTTCCTGTGCTTTTTTCTCCCATGGAGATTCAATGGGTAACTGCTTTAACTGGATTGACAGGGTTTCTCTCAGATCTCGAGCTGCAACCCCGACAGGATCAAAAAACTGGATGCGATGCAGAACCGCTTCAATTTCATCGAGTTCGACTTCTAATTCATCGGGTAAACTTTGCAGGATATCTTCGATGGTCGTGTCAAGATAGCCATCATCATTGACTGAGTCGATGATGATCTCGGCTATGATGTGGTCAGTTTCACTAAAGGGGGTTAATTCCATTTGCCAGACTAGGTGCTCATGCAGTGATTCACTTGAGGACTCTGGAATTTCAAATTCTCTGGAATCAAATTCGCGGCTGGCATTTGTTTGTTGGGGAACCGTGTCATAGATGTCATCCCAGGCACTGTCGACGGGCAGGTCAGTGGGAATGTTTTCCTGTTGCATAATCAGGCTGTCATCATCAGAAGGGCTTTTCTCAGAAGGATTGTCGAAGGAAGATTCTTCGTTGGGTTCGCTTTTAGTCTCCGAGTTATCATCATCTGTTAGCTCCAGCATCATGTTGGAGTCGAGCGCCTCTTGAATCTCGGTTTGCAGCTCGAGTGTCGACAGTTGCAGCAGTTTGATTGCCTGCTGCAGTTGTGGGGTCATGGTCAGATGCTGGCCAAGTCGGAGATGTAATGCTTGTTTCATAAGTTGTTATTAAGCCGGACTGTTTTTAGCTTACCGGTAAGCCTTTTATTCTAGCGTATTTACTTGGCTCGAGGGATATTATAAATGGAAATGTTCACCTAAATAGACCTTGCGAACTTGCTGATCCTGGAGTAGCGATTCAGGACTTCCTTCGGCAATAACCTCGCCGCTGTTCATGATATAGCCGCGATTACAAATCCCCAGTGTCTCCCTTACATTGTGATCGGTGATTAATACACCGATATCACGTTCTTGTAAGTGTTTGATGATGCTCTGAATATCCAGTACTGAAATAGGATCAACCCCGGCAAAGGGCTCATCCAGCAGAATAAAACGTGGATTGGTGGCTAAAGCCCTGGCAATCTCGACGCGGCGGCGTTCTCCTCCGGAAAGACTCATGCCCATGTTGGCCCTGATGTGGCCAATATGCAACTCTTCGAGTAATTCTTCAAGCGCATGTCCCTGTTGGGTTGGGTTGAGATCCTTGCGGGTCTGTAAAATAGCGAGGATGTTGTCGGTAACTGATAGCTTGCGAAATACCGAGGCTTCTTGAGGCAGGTAACCAATACCGTGTTTGGCTCGGGCATGCATGGGTAACTCGGTAATATTTTCATCATCTAGCATAATATGGCCATTATCGGCGGCAACCAGACCGACAATCATATAGAAGGATGTTGTTTTTCCTGCTCCATTTGGACCAAGCAGGCCCACCACCTCGCCACTGGAAACATCAAGTGATACACCTTTGACCACATCACGGCCACGATATCGTTTCATAATCTGATGTGCTGACAGTTTACTCATGTTGCACTTTTGTCGTTTTTTCTTGCTCTATGATGGCATGGATACGATTTTTGCTAGAGCTGCCTTTATTGGCGACAACCGTGCCCTTTACCATATCGTATTCGATCTTTTCACCCGAGAAACTGTTATTTCCCTGTGATACTTTGGCAGATTCAAACAGGAATAGACGGGATTGTTTGGCAATGTATTCTATTTTATTTGCACTGGAAACAATGCTTATGCCTCCTTTGTCTGGTTGTTGCTGAAAACTGGCCGGTTTGCCATGAATAATAATTTTGTCGACTGCCCCGTTTTTATGGTAAAGCAAAACGGTCTCTCCCCGGATGATCAGGCTGCCTTGTACAAATTTGACCTGTCCCTGATAACGGCTGAAGCCTTTAAGCTTATTGACCTCGACCTGTTCGGCTTCAATAAATATGGGTTGATCCCGGTCATTGCTCAGGGCTTGCACGGTATTGGGCAGCCATATGAGAGCCAGCAGTAGAAAACTATTTTTGTTTCGGGACTTCATATTTCCCCTGTACCCTGGAATGAAGCTCTACCCGGCCGGATTCCAGATTGACCATCATACCTTTTGCGCTAATTATATCTTCACCGCTGGTAATTTGTACGTCAGAGTCGGTTCGGGCAATATTTCTTTTCATATCTATTGTAATCGCCTCGGTCAACAGGGTGACTGATGAGTTGACTTTATCTGCTGCACGGTGAATGCGAACTTTACCGTTCAAATTTACTGTTTGGTGTTTTTCAAAAAAAACGCCTTGTTCAGCCCAGGTTTGCCAGGCTTGTTCTTTTTCATTAAATAATTCGATGTAAGGTTTTTTCAGGCTCATACTGCTGTTGTAAGGAAAGTGTTCCAGTCGTTTGGCCTCTAGCCGGTAATTGATCTTGCCCTGTTTGTCTCTTGCTGTGGCAACAAATTCTTCAAAAAAATAGTCGGGTTCACGATTGCTCATGCCTGTTTTGACCAGTGGGCTTTCACCCAACGTGCGCAGTAACCAACTGGTAAAAAAGGCAATACCGATCACGAACAAGGCGACAGCCAGGTAACGGAATTTGCCCATTTACAAAAATCTGTCCCACTGGGCCTGGAGCGTACCTTGTGCCTCCATTATGAGTTCGCAGACGTCACGTGCTGCACCCTTGCCACCATCATGAGGCGTTTGCCAGTGGGCATGTTGTTTGGCCAGTGGGTGGGCATCCTGTACGGCGATGGCCAGGCCAGCCTGACGCATGACGGGTAAGTCAATCACATCATCGCCGACATAGGCGACCTGCTCATGCTTGAGTCCAAGCTTGGCCTGTAATTCATTGAAGGCCTTTCGTTTGTCCAGTTGTCCTTGATAGACGTGTTTGATGTCCAGGCTGTGCATACGGTGCTCGACTAGTTTAGACGTCCGTGCCGTGATAATACCTATTTCGACTCCACTGGCCTGTAAGAGTTTCATGCCCAGGCCATCTTTAGCATTGAAGGCCTTGTATTCCAATCCATCATCGCCCAGAAACAGACTGCCATCGGTTAATACTCCATCGACATCAAAGATAACCAGCTTAATTTGACGTGCTTTTTCTAATATATCTTGCATAGTGGTTTTAAGTATAGTGGGTTAATTTTTGTGCATATGAATGAATGGGTTGGCTGTTAAACAACACCGGCGCTGAGCAGGTCGTGCATATTTAGAGCGCCAATTAATTGATTATTGTCATCAACAACTGGCAGGGCATTAATGCTTTTGCTGTCCATTATGTGCAAGGCTTCGGCGGCCAGCTTATCGGTACCGATGGATTTGCAATTGGCGGTCATGCACTCTTTTATGGCCAGGGTTTTGATATTGACCTCGCCATGATCTAGCACTCGGCGCAAATCACCGTCGGTAAAGACGCCCAGTAGTTTTCCCTTGCTGTCCACGATGGTGGTCATGCCCAGTTTTTTTCGGGTCATTTCCATCAGGGCCTCACTCAGGCTGGCTGCGTCAGTGACTTTTGGGCACTCATCGCCACTGTGCATGATGTCTTTGACATGTAGTAATAGACGCCTGCCCAGTCGGCCACCCGGGTGGGATAGGGCAAAGTCGTTGGCGGTAAAGCCTCGGGTTTCCAAAAGGGCTACGGCAAGGGCATCGCCCATGACCAGCGTCGCTGTGGTGCTGGATGTCGGGGCAAGTCCCAAGGGGCAGGCCTCTTTTTCGACACTGACGTCTAAATGAACCGTTGAATCTTTACCGAGCGTCGAATTTGGGTTACCTGTCATGGTGATTAAGGGCACATTGAGCCGTTTTATCAGGGGAACTATGGTGAGGATTTCATCTGTTTCACCGGAGTTGGACAAAGCCAGTACCACGTCCTTGCTCGTGATCATGCCAAGATCACCATGGCTGGCCTCACCGGGATGGACGAAGAAGGCAGGGCTTCCGGTACTGGCCAGGGTTGCTGCGATTTTGCTGCCTATGTGGCCGGATTTACCCATGCCGGTGACGACAATACGACCTTCGCATTTCAGCATGTATTGGCAGGCCTGCACAAAGTCATCATTGATGCGGGATTTAAGGGCCTGAATGGCTTGTGTTTCAGTATCGATGACGGCCTGTGCCAAGGCTTGAATTTTATTGCTGTCGATCAAGGGTTGATCCGCCTTGTTGTTATTGTTTGAAGGGCGTGTCTAAAAATGCACTTTTAACCTTCAAAGTAGTGTTGAGGCATAAGACTGGGGTGTTAGTAGTAGCATGCCCGGTTCCTTCGTATATCTCCCATATTACACGGCAGTTCATGGTTCTGGCATTCTGTTTCGTATCGTTCCTGTATTTATGCCGTTTTGTGAGAAATATTGCCTTTATTATCACGAAAAACCATTATTTTTAGGTATGCTCTTAAAGCATAGCGCATAGCGCATAGCGCATAGTCATCAGGCTTCAGGGTAACCTAAGTTGGCTAGTTTTTCTGTTAGCATATGTCGATCCAGGCCTTGCCCATTAACAATTACTTCGCCTGAATCAATATTGACCTCTACATCGTTAACAATATTTTGTTCTGTAAGGCTATTTTTGATGTTAGTGGTGCAGCCAGCGCATTTAATATTGAGAACTTTAAAGTGTTCAGTTTGCATTAAATTTAGCCCTTTATTGAATAGTACAGGACGGCCATATAGGCGATATACGCCAGTAACAAGAGTCCGCCTTCAATCCGATTAATTCGCCCATTGCCACGGAATCCGTAGGCCATGATAAACAGGGCAATACTCAGACCAATCATAAAGGGGAAGTCACGCGTGAGGATGCCCGCATCGAGTGTTATTGGGGCAATCACGGCCGGTATGCCAAGCACGGCCAACAGGTTGAACATGTTGGAGCCGATGACATTGCCGATGGCAATATCCGGTTCCTTTTTCAGAGCACTCATGACTGAGGCGGCCAATTCCGGCAGGCTGGTGCCAATGGCGACAATGGTCAGGCCAATGACTAAATCGGATACGCCGAGTTCGTGGGCAATATTGATTGAACCCCAAACCAGGATTCTGGAGCTGAATAGCAAGACCATGAAGCCAGCCAGTAGCCAGAGAAGAGCTATCTTGGTTGATATTAACGGGATTTCCTGGGCATATTCATCTTCCATGGGGTCGGCGCGATTTTTTTGCAGGCCCATGGTGACCATCCAGTAAATCATCAGGCAAAGGCCGAGCAACAGGATGATGCCATCCATACGACTTAAAGTGCCGTCTATTATTAAAGCCAGTGCTAATAGCATTACAGCAAACATGGCGGGGTACTCGCGGCGTAGAATTTCGGATTTAACGACGAGAGGGGTAATCAGGGCGGTGATACCCAACACCATACCGATATTGGTGATGTTGGAGCCTAGCGCATTACCGACAGCTAAGCCGGGATTGCCTTCCAGTGATGCGACAATAGAGACCAGAATTTCCGGAGCTGAGGTGCCAAAGCCGACAATGGTCAGACCAATTATCAGCGGGGAGATGCCCAGGTTACGCGCCGTGGCTGAGGCACCATGCACGAAGCGGTCAGCACCCCATACTAATAGTCCGAAGCCAAGAATCACGGCAATGATAGAGAGAGTAATTTCGTTCATGGTTATTTAATACCGGCCAGAAGGGGTTATTCGGATTTATTTTAACAGTTCTTGCTCGAGAGCATCTTCCAGATCTAGGTCTTCCTGGCTCGAAGGTTCAAAGTTGGGTTTTTCTCGGGGTGGATTGCCATCATAGACTAGATATTTCCTGCGTTGCAGGTAGGCATCGCGCACAAAGGCATACTTATCTATTGTGGCCTTGGAGACCACTCTATTGATACTGAGTAAACCTTTACGGGTATCAATGGCCTTAAGGCCGATCAAGCCGTATTGGGTTTTTTCGTCGTCCAGATGAAGATTAATTGGATCAATATATTCCCAGTCAGCTAGATTACCAAAGGTATCACGGACGCTGCTGGGGCCAAGAAAGGGTAAGACAAAATAAGGTCCAGAAGGGACGCCCCATGTCCCCATCGTTTGGCCAAAATCTTCATTCAGCTTTGGCAGTCCCATATGAGAGGCCACATCAATGAGCCCGAAGAAACCAAAAAAGGTATTGAATACAAAGCGCATAAAGGTATGTAAAAAGTCTTGAACCTTGAATTGCAACAGGCTATTGCTCATGACCAGAATATCATCGATATGGCTGAAAAAATTTGTGACACCGGTCTGGACAACGTCGGGGGTGATGGTTTCATACGCACCGACAACGGGATCCAGTACGTAGTCATAAAAACCTTCGTTAAAGGAAAACATCGCCCGGTTATAGGATTCTATTGGGTCGGCTTCATTGGCGGGGCCATGTACCGTTGCACAACCACTGCCCAAGCTCACTAGACCCATAATGAACATTATCAGAATTATTTTTTGGTTAAGGGCCCGGAATTTCATTTATTTAAGTCAGATTGTTCTACAAGGGTGGCAATCTTCACATTCATATTGCAATAAATCAATCATTGACCATTATTTGGCCTCGGTTTTGGTTGTTCCACAGCGGCTGCATTCATAAGCCGAGACCAGTTTACCGGTTTTAACATCAAATGGTTTTTGCTTGCTGACAACCCACTTGTGAAAACCATGGCGGCAGAGCGTTTTGCCTTTGTGTTTGTCTTTTAGTTTTGGTTTTTTGAATTGTAAAATGTCGGCCATTTTTTTACTAAAACTCTTTTGTAGCTATCAACAGAGCTAAATTATAGGATAAACACCATGATTACTCACTCCAGCCGGATTTTAATCGGTGCCAATGGCTGGTTGCACCCTGCATGGCAAACTTGGTTTTATCCTGATGACCTGCCGGATGACTGGTTGCTTGCTTATTACAGTAATGACTTCCCTGTGGTGCTGATGCCAGCAGCATACTGGCAAACCAGCATGAATGATATTCAGGATTGTCTGGAAGACAGTAGTGATCATTTTCGTATAGTCTGTGAAGTCCCGCCAGGCTTATTGCAAAAACCAAATGATGAAGTGGTTAATGCCATTAATGATTTTATTAATGGTCTATCTATTTTGGGAGAGCATTGCATAGGCCTTCTATTGCCGGTGATGGGTTGTCAGACAGGTATAAATGAGATAATCAGTCAATTGGATCGTCGCTTACCCCTGTGCATTGAGCTTGTAGGGGACATATCCATCAGTTCAGGCAAAACAATACAAAAAATGTGTGAGCAACAAGGGGTGGGCTTGTGCTGGCATGGAGAGGGATCCACCGCAGGATTAGGTTATGGCCCGTTGGCTATCGCCAGGATAGATAGTCAGGGCATGGCAATGCGGCAGCTCAGAGATATAGTGGAAATGATGTTGTCGGCAACGATACTGGGGCAAACAAGTGTATTGATTATTGATGGCCATCCACCTGATGTGGATGCCATTCGTCATGCGGGCGTGATCTTGGATCTTTTTTAGGCCATAATGAATCTTCAAAATATAAAGATAATGATGCTTGAGTTGAATGGCTGATAACAATATTCTAGTAAAGACACGCGATCTCAGTTTTAAACGTGGTGATCGAGTGATTTTCGATGGCGTCGATATTGATATCCGTCGCGGCAGTGTCACTGCCATCATGGGCCCCAGCGGTACCGGTAAAACCACTCTGTTACGCTTGATTGGTGGACAACTGAAGCCGGATAAGGGCTCGGTCATTGTGGATGGTGAAAATGTCCATGAATTAAGACGCAGCCAACTTTATCAGCTTCGCAAGCGCATGGGCATGTTGTTCCAGAACGGTGCCTTGTTAACCGATCTGAATGTCTACGATAATGTTGCCTTTCCTCTGCGCGAACACACTAATCTTTCAGAAAATCTGATTCACAAACTGGTGCTCATGAAACTGGAGGCCGTAGGATTACGTGGTGCCCGGAATCTGATGCCGAGTGAATTATCGGGTGGTATGGCTCGTCGGGTGGCCCTGGCTCGCGCTATTGCCCTCGATCCTATGATGATTATGTACGATGAACCCTTTACGGGTCAGGATCCTATTTCCATGGGCGTGCTGGTACGCTTAATCCGCTTGTTGAACGATGCCCTCGGGTTGACCAGCATTATTGTTTCCCATGATATTCAAGACACTTTGTCCATTGCGGATGAAATTTATTTATTAGCCGGTGGCAAGGTAGTGGCCAAGGGTTCCGGTGATGAATTGAAGCAGTCCAGTTCTGAGTGGGCGCAGCAATTTCTCAAGGGCCAGCCCGATGGGCCGGTGCCTTTTCATTTTCCTGCTGAGGATTATGCCGATGACTTGCTGGACGGCAAACCGGGCCGAGCCCAGACGAGAATGTAGCTATGCTGGATCCAATTCAAAATTTAGGTAAAAGCGGACTGCGTTTTTTTGAACGCCTGGGCCGGGCTTGTATCCTGTTTGCCCGTATCTTGGGTGGTTTGCATACATTAATACCCCGTCTCGGCCTAGTGATTTACCAGACCTACTCGGTGGGTGTGCTGTCTCTTCTTATTATTGTTGTATCCGGTTTGTTTGTCGGTATGGTTCTGGCTTTGCAAGGTTACAATACCCTGGTGGATTTTGGTGCTGAGGAGTCTCTGGGCATTCTCGTTGCCCTGTCTCTGGTACGGGAACTCGGTCCTGTTGTATCCGCTTTGTTGTTTGCCGGGCGGGCGGGCTCGGCCCTGACAGCCGAAATTGGTTTGATGAAGGCCACTGAGCAATTGTCGGCCATGGAAATGATGGCGATTGACCCGGTTCATCGTGTTATGGCTCCGCGCTTTGTGGCGGGCTTTTTTGCCATGCCTTTACTGGCGGCGATTTTCAGTGCGGTGGGTGTTCTCGGTGGTTATTTTGTGGCGGTTGGGGTGGTTGGGGTGGATGAAGGTGCCTTTTGGTCACAAATGCAGGATGCAGTTGATTTGCGAGATGATATCTATAATGGTGTTATCAAGAGCGTGGTATTTGGTGTGGTCGTAACCTGGATTGCCATCTTTGAGGGGAGTGATGCCATTCCCACATCAGAAGGTGTGAGCCGTGCGACCACCCGTACGGTTGTTCATTCCGCCCTGGCAATATTGGGGTTGGATTTTGTCTTAACAGCATTAATGTTCGGGGAGATCTGAACAATGAATACAAGAATTGTGGAAATATGGGTGGGTATCTTTATTGCGGCGGGTGCAGCGGCCTTGTTTATGTTGGCGATGAAAGTCAGTAACCTTGCTACCTATACTAATGATGAAGGTTATACCATTACAGCTAAATTTGAAGATGCCAGTGGCCTGAAGGAGCGCTCGCCGGTGGCTATGGCCGGGGTGCGCCTGGGTCGGGTAACGGATATTCGCTTTGATAACCTGACCCTGGAGGCCATTGTGACCATGCGTATCGAAAGCAAGTATAATACCTTGCCCAAAGATACCTCGGCCAGTATTTATACGGCCGGTCTACTGGGTGAGAAATATGTCGGTCTGGAACCCGGCGGGGATGAGGCCAGTCTCAAACAGGGTGACAGGATCAAGTTGACCCAAGGGTCTATGGTGTTGGAAAAACTGATCGGTCAGTTTGTTTCCCAGTTTCTCAGTGACGACAGTTCCGATAAAGCCAAATAAGCGAAGCATCACTTGATGACAACAAGCATAAAAAAAACCGGCAATGGGCAGCTTGCCATTGAAGGTGAGTTGAGCAAGGTGACGGTGCCCACCATCTGGCGTGAGACTAAGGGATTAGTGCAGGCGGCCACGCAAAATCTGGTTATTGACCTGAAAGAGGTGACCCGTACCGACAGTGCTGGCCTGGCGATGTTGCTGGAGTTGATGACATTGGCCCGAAAAAAAGAGCTACAAATTCATTTTCGTAATCTCCCTGCGCAGTTATGGACCATCGCCAAGATCAGTGATTTAGAGGGTATTATTCCTCTCGCTGACTGACACTTTTGCCCGTTTGTTCTCATATTCTCAAATCTCATCAGGTTAATTTGTGTTCAGTGGTATGCCCATGTTGGTTTGGCAGGTAGAATACAGCTCTTCTAATAATATACGAACGATAACTGTTTGCTTTAAGAGGTTTTATCATGGATCCAGAAGAGGTAAAGAAACTCATATTGCTTGGTCTGCCTGATTGTGAGGTCACGATAAAAGGTGATGGTAGCCATTTTGATGCTGTTGTTATCGGTGAGATATTCGATGGTAAAAGTTTAGTGGCCAAACAGAAACTGGTTTATGCCACCGTGAATGAAGCCATCACGGGTGGACAACTGCATGCCTTGTCTATTAAAACCTATACTCCTGCTGAATGGGAGAAGGCCAAGAAGTTACAAATTTCCTGAGTAGATCATTTTAAGCGGACTACTTTAACACCGTCTGAAATTCCAGAAATAGAGAATTTAGCAAGAATATGGATAAATTGATCATTTCCGGTGGTACTACTCTGACTGGAGATATTCGTATCTCCGGTGCTAAAAATGCCGCCTTGCCGATTTTGGCGGCCAGTCTTTTGGCCGATGAATTGGTGACCATCTGCAACGTTCCGCATTTGCATGACATCACCACCACCATGGAGCTGCTTGGCCGTATGGGCGTGAGCCTCACCATTGGTGAGAAAATGGAGATTGAAGTCGATCCCACTACGATCAAAGAATTATTTGCACCCTATGAATTAGTTAAAACCATGCGTGCCTCGATTTTGGTATTGGGCCCACTGGTGGCCAAATACGGTAAGGCCGAAGTCTCTCTGCCCGGTGGTTGTGCTATTGGGTCGCGGCCAGTGAATTTGCATATTCGTGGTTTGGAAGCCATGGGTGCAAAAGTCACCGTGGAAAATGGTTACATCAAGGCCGAGGCTAAGCGCCTGAAGGGGGCCAAACTGGTGCTGGATTTGATTACTGTCACCGGCACGGAAAACCTGATGATGGCGGCCACTCTGGCCGATGGCGTAACAATCATCGAAAATGCCGCTCGTGAACCGGAAGTGGTGGATCTGGCTAATTGTTTGAATAGCATGGGGGCCAAGGTCTCCGGTGCCGGGACGGATACGGTTACGATTGAAGGCGTCGAGCGTTTGCATGGCACGACCTATTGCGTCCTGCCCGATCGCATCGAGACCGGCACTTATTTGGTGGCTGCGGCGATTACCGGTGGCAAGATTAAGGTTAAGGACGCGGAGCCCAAACATCTGGATGCGGTACTCGCCAAATTGCGTGATGCCGGGGCAGAGATTGAATGTGGTGATGACTGGATTACGCTGGATATGAAGGGCAAGCGTCCGAAGGCGGTGGATCTGACTACGGCCCCTTATCCCGCCTTTCCAACGGATATGCAGGCCCAGTTTTGTGCCTTGAATGCGGTGGCTGAAGGGACGTCGATTATCACCGAGACCGTATTTGAAAACCGTTTCATGCACATCCAGGAACTGGATCGCATGGGGGCCGAGATCAAATTACAGGGTAATACGGCCATCATTAATGGCGTAAAAGGCCTAACAGGCGCACCGGTGATGGCCACGGATCTGCGGGCCTCCGCCAGTCTGGTACTGGCTGGTCTGGTTGCCAAGGGCGAAACCACCGTGGAACGTATTTACCATATCGATCGTGGTTACCAACTGATCGAGGAAAAACTGCAACAACTGGGTGCCAATATCCGACGCGTACCATAAAATTCCATCTTTGTTTGGCATCCAACTTCGTGGGCCTGTATTGTATATCCTATTATGAGTGAAACATTGACCATCGCCCTGTCCAAGGGCCGCATCTATAAAGAGACTGTGCCGCTGTTGAAGCAGGCCGGGATCGAGCCTATTGATGATCCTGAGACCAGTCGCAAGCTGATCCTCGATACCAATTTACCCCATGTGAAGCTGGTGATCATTCGTGCCACAGATGTACCCACCTATGTGCAATATGGCGCAGCGGATATTGGCGTTGCGGGTAAAGACGTTTTACTTGAACACGGTGGCGAAGGTTTGTACGAACCGCTGGATTTGAGGATTGCCTGTTGTCGATTGATGGTTGCCGGGCCGATCAATGCCGATCCCGTCATTGGCCGCATGCGTGTTGCCACTAAATATACTCACTCGGCACGTAAATATTTTGCCCAGCAGGGTCAACAGGTTGAGATGATCAAGCTCTATGGCTCCATGGAATTGGCCCCTTTGGTCGGACTGGCCGATTGCATTGTCGATGTAGTGGATACGGGCAATACCCTCAAGGCCAATAATCTCGAACCCCGCGAACACATCGCCGACATCAGTTCGCGCTTGGTGGTTAATAAGGCCTCTATGAAAATGAAACACGCCATGGTCAAACCGTTTATCCAACAAATGCAACAGGCCGTCGCCGATAGGGCGAAGTAGAACAAGTCAAGAGCAAACCCGATGGTTAATATCACACGTCTCGATAGCAATGGCGCCGATTTCTGGTCCCAGCTCGACAAACTGTTGGCCTGGGATGGTGTTTCCGATGATAAGGTCAATGCCGTGGTGCGTGAAGTGCTGGGTTCCGTGCAACAGCGTGGTGATGCCGCCGTGCTGGAATACACCAAGAAATTTGATCGCCTCTCTGTCTCCTCTATGGCTGAGCTCAGTATTGATGCTGCTCGGCTGGAACAGGCCGCGAACACTATTTCAACCGAGCAACGTGAGGCACTCGAACGTGCTGTCGATAGGCTACGTCTCTATCACAATCATCAGAAGATGGAGAGTTGGTGTTATACCGAAGCCGATGGCACGATGTTGGGTCAGCAGATCACGGCACTGGATCGGGTTGGCGTTTATGTCCCCGGTGGTAAGGCCGCTTATCCCTCGTCGGTATTAATGAATGTCGTACCGGCCCATGTCGCCGGTGTGGGCGAGATCATCATGGTGGTGCCCACGCCCGATGGTGTCGTGAATGAACTCGTATTAGCTGCTGCCCATATCGCCGGGGTTAGCTCGGTGTTTACCATCGGTGGTGCGCAGGCGGTGGCGGCGCTGGCCTATGGTACGGAGACCGTGCCGCAGGTCGATAAGATCGTCGGCCCGGGCAATATCTATGTGGCAACCGCCAAGTCGATGGTCTTTGGCCATGTTGGTATCGACATGATCGCTGGGCCGTCTGAGATTCTGGTGATTTGTGATGGCAAGACCGATCCCGACTGGATTGCCATGGACTTGTTCTCTCAGGCCGAGCACGATGAAGATGCCCAGTCTATTTTGCTTTCACCCGATGCTGATTTTCTCGATAGAGTACAGTCCAGCATCAACAAACTGTTACCCAGCATGGAACGTGCCGCGATCATCAAGTCCTCACTCGGTGCCCGTGGTGCCCTGGTGAAAGTCGATAGCATGGAAAAGGCGGTGGAAGTGAGCAATTACATTGCGCCGGAACATCTGGAACTGTCGGTGGAAGATCCACAGGCCATGGCCACGCAAATACGCCATGCCGGCGCCATCTTTATGGGTCGTTATACCGCCGAGGCCGTGGGTGATTATTGTGCAGGCCCCAACCACGTCCTGCCGACCTCCCGTACCGCACGATTCAGTTCACCACTGGGTGTGTACGATTTCCAAAAACGCTCCAGCCTGATTATGTGCTCCGAAGACGGTGCGTCTGAACTGGGCAAGACGGCTTCGGTGTTGGCGCGAGGTGAAGGTTTGACTGCCCATGCTCGTTCCGCTGAATACCGCATTAAGCGCACTCTATAAATGCACTTTTTCCGCGATAGCGGCGTCAGCGCCGTGCTCGAACACCTGGACGGCACCTTGTCCTCATGTATTCTATATACACTACGGTTTTCCGCGCGGTGCTTCCTTGCTCTCACAAAAAAATTACTATTTATAGAAGCGCCCTTAAACCTTAAAAGGGAACAGACATGAGTCGCTACTGGAGCAAGGTGGTGCAACAACTGTCACCCTATGTGCCGGGTGAACAACCTAAGCTCGACAATCTGGTTAAACTCAACACCAACGAAAATCCCTATGGGCCTTCACCAAAAGTCATAGAAGCCATACAGACCGAGTTGGGCGATAATCTGCGTCTCTATCCCGACCCGGCTTCAGAACAATTACGCCAGACTGTGGCCGATTATTACGGCATTCAAGCAGAACAGATATTTGTTGGCAATGGCTCTGATGAAGTGCTGGCCCATCTGTTTAATGCTTTATTAAAACATGAGCAATCGATCCTGTTTCCCGACATCAGTTATAGTTTCTATCCTGTCTATTGCGGACTGTATGGCATCGACTATAAATGTGTGCCACTGGCCGACGACTTCAGCCTGAAGGTTAAAGATTATCTTCAACCCAATGGCGGCATCATCTTCCCTAACCCCAATGCCCCGACTGGGCAGTTAGTCTCACTGGTCGATATAGAATGGCTGCTGGAAAACAATACCGACTCCGTCGTTGTTATCGATGAAGCCTATATCGATTTTGGTGGTGAGAGCGCCGTAAAACTTATAGACCGTTTTCCAAATTTGTTAGTGACTCAAACCCTTTCTAAATCACGATCCCTGGCCGGTTTGCGTGTGGGCCTGGCCTTTGGACATGTTGACTTGATTGAAGCCTTGATCAGAGTGAAGGACAGTTTTAATTCTTACCCCATGGATAGTCTCGCTTCAGTTGGGGCGGTTGCAGCCTTTGAAGATAAAAAATATTTTGAATCGATTTGTAACAAGGTAATTGAAAGTCGCCAAAAATTGGCAGATGAATTAACGCAACTTGGTTTTGAGATGTCGCCATCGTCTGCAAATTTTGTCTTTGCCCGTCATGCACAACGAGATGCCGGTGAATTAGCGGCTGCCTTGCGGGGGCATGGGGTGATTGTTCGACACTTTAAACAGGATCGGATTGAACAGTATTTGCGGATCACTGTGGGGACGGATCAGCAGAACAAGGTTCTGCTTGAGGCTTTGAAGTCTATACTGGCTTCATACGTTAGTTCTTAAGCTGTACAAAAAACAGGCGTCAATCCAAGCTTAGCGCGACCTGACAACCTATCACGTTCAGGGTGAGCGCGTTTTGCATTCGTTGACAAGTATTCTAATGCACGCAGAACCGCTGCCTT
>JAFLJQ010000109.1 GCA_022712915.1 Gammaproteobacteria bacterium
GTAAACGGCGGCCGTAACTATAACGGTCCTAAGGTAGCGAAATTCCTTGTCGGGTAAGTTCCGACCTGCACGAATGGCGTAACGATGGCCACACTGTCTCCACCCGAGACTCAGTGAAATTGAATTTGCGGTTAAGATGCCGTATACCCGCGGCAAGACGGAAAGACCCCGTGCACCTTTACTATAGCTTCACACTGAACTTTGAGCCTGTTTGTGTAGGATAGGTGGGAGGCTTCGAAGCCGGGACGCTAGTCTTGGTGGAGCCAACCTTGAAATACCACCCTGGCATGTTTGAGGTTCTAACCTCGACTCGTTATCCGGGTCAGGGACAGTGTGTGGTGGGTAGTTTGACTGGGGCGGTCTCCTCCCAAAGAGTAACGGAGGAGCACGAAGGTACCCTAAGCATGGTCGGACATCATGCGGTTAGTGCAAAGGCATAAGGGTGCTTGACTGCGAGACAGACACGTCGAGCAGGTACGAAAGTAGGTCTTAGTGATCCGGTGGCGCTTTATGGAAGGGCCATCGCTCAACGGATAAAAGGTACGCCGGGGATAACAGGCTGATTCCACCCAAGAGTTCATATCGACGGTGGAGTTTGGCACCTCGATGTCGGCTCATCACATCCTGGGGCTGTAGCCGGTCCCAAGGGTATGGCTGTTCGCCATTTAAAGTGGTACGCGAGCTGGGTTTAGAACGTCGTGAGACAGTTCGGTCCCTATCTGCCGTGGGCGTTTGAGACTTGAATGGAGCTGCTCCTAGTACGAGAGGACCGGAGTGGACGAACCTCTGGTGTTCCGGTTGTCATGCCAATGGCATTGCCGGGTAGCTATGTTCGGACGGGATAACCGCTGAAAGCATCTAAGCGGGAAGCCCCCCATAAGATGAGGTCTCACTAGTGACTCGATCACTCTGTAGAGCCGTTGAAGACTACGACGTTGATAGGCTGGATGTGGAAGTGCAGTAATGTATGAAGCTAACCAGTACTAATTGCTCGTGAGGCTTGACCATATAACACCCAAGCAATCTGCTTAGGTGAGATTGTAAGTGGTTATTGACATAAATATATAATACAAAGATAGACTCACATTTACCGAATTTGAGAGATCGGGGTCAGAGTAAATTTATTTCTAATTTACTCTGTCGATGAGATAACTTTACTCTGACCCCTATTTTTCAACCAGTTTGCCTGGCGGCCATTGCAAGTGGGAACCACCTGATCCCTTACCGAACTCAGAAGTGAAACTGCTTAGCGCCGATGATAGTGTGGGGTTTCCCCATGTGAAAGTAGGTCACTGCCAGGTTTTAATACCAAAACCCCTGATATGAAAGTGTCAGGGGTTTTTCTTTGCATGGATAAAAGAGTCGGCTAGCTCTTTTGAATTGATAACGGAAATATTTATAATGCGTATTTGATTTGTTTATCGTTTCAATTGTCCTTACGATATGATGTATGCGAACAGAACAATTTTTGCGAATCTGTTTAATCTCGTCGAAATAGGTTCAAATGATGAATAATATGAGGTGTTCTGTTGCATAACTGTGCATCGTTGTCATTTAACATTCAAATACATTTCAGTTTTTCGAAGTAAATGTGTGTATTGTCCGTAGATCTTTTTTCATTCTATTAGACTGATCCTGGCTGATGATTCAGGTGCGTATCAGTTGCAATATTGTCAGTAAAATTAACAAAAGGTTATTTGTTTATTGTTGGGTTATATCCATATCCTGGCTGCCTTAGTGTTTATTCAGCCATTTAGCTCGAAAAGGGAAAATTTCTGCTTGAATTCAAATAGTTACCAATTGATTATGTTGTTATTAAAATTATACGGGGACTTTAAAAAACGGGTTTGATTTTGAATTGGACATCAACTGTTGCTTGTTGCTTAGTTCTTGTAAGGTACATTTAGTGATATAACCCCTTTTGTTTTTAACAGGCTAATGATGATGATGGCATGTCAATTGAATTACAAATATTAAAAAGTCTGAGTGATGGCTGTTTTTGTTCAGGGGAGTCACTGGCTAGGCAGTTAGGGGTTAGCAGAACTACCATTTGGAAGGAAGTAAAAAAAATACAGCAGAAATTTTTTATTGAAATTCAATCAGTTAAGGGGCGTGGTTACCGTCTCTCTCAGCCAATAGAATTGTTTGAAGCAGAAAAGATACTTTCTCGAATCCCACCATCGTTAAAGAATGAGTTGCCCGGAATTGATATTTTGTCAGTAGTTGATTCTAGCAATCGATATCTGATGGCGGCCGCATCCCAAGGTGCTCATAGTGGGAAAGTCGTTCTGGCGGAACAACAAACTGCGGGGCGAGGAAGGTTAGGACGTATCTGGGTATCCCCTTTTGGCTGCAACATCTATTGTTCATTGCTATGGCGTTTTGATTTGGCTACTAGCATGTTGCCTGGGCTGGGTATTGTAGTGGCTATAGCGCTGGTTAAAGCTTTGTCCGGATATATTAAAAATATTGAAATTAAGTGGCCAAATGATATTTTATATCAGGGGCAAAAATTAGCAGGAATTTTGTTGGAAATGCAGGGTGAGGCTAATGGTCCGGCAGCAGTGGTGATAGGGATCGGCGTCAATGTAAATATGCCAGGACTGGCCAGTTGGAATATTGATCAACCCTGGACAGATATCCAGAAGGCAAGTGGTAAATGTGTTTCTCGAAATAGCCTTGCGGCCAATATTATTGAACAACTCGTGCAGGCAATTAAGGAGTTTGAATCCGGTGGGCTTGCCGACTTTGTATCAAGTTGGTCACAATGGGATATGTTACAGGATAAACCTGTTGATATTGTGATGGCAAACCAGAATATTTCCGGTATTGCTCGAGGTATAGATAAAAATGGGGCTTTACAGGTTGAATCTGGTGGCGTAATAAAGAGTTATATGGCCGGTGAGGTTAGTATTAAAAACAGTTTTAGATATATGGATGGACAGTGATAACGTTATTGATTGATATTGGAAATTCATATCTGAAATGGGGCCTTGATTCTGCGCAGGGCTTTGAGTTTGGTGGTGTTTGTAAATCTGATCCTGTGTTGCTCGAATCATTGTTTGATGATCAACTTAATGGACTAATTCCGGATAAAATCTTTGTTTCATGCGTTGGTAATAGAGATATCTGGCAAATTTTTTTTGAGAAAGCGAAATCCAAATGGCAGGTTGAAGCTGAATTGATGAAGACACCCCAAGAAGGTGGAGGTATCTATAATGCTTATAGCCATGCTGAGAAACTTGGTAGTGATCGTTGGGCAGTAATGGTTGCTGCATTTGAAAAGAAGAAAGGATCAGTTTGTGTGGTTAGCTGCGGTACAGCGGTTACTCTGGATGTTGTTAATACTGAAGGTTTGCATTGTGGTGGTTTAATAATACCGGGTTATGGTCTGATGCAGGGGTGTTTGCAGCGTGGGACCTATATGGAATTTGATATTGATTTTGATTCATCTGCTCGGCGTTTGCTGGGACAATCAACAGAAACTTGTATACGACAAGGAACGGCTATTGCTATCAGTGGTATGGTAAATAGTATGATTGAACAGTTACAAACTGAGTTACCAGGTATTTGCTTGATTCTGACAGGTGGTGATGCCAATGTGTTGCAGAGTCAGCTTGTGCATGAATCGAATGTTGAGTCTAACCTGGTATTAAAAGGCATGGCTATTATTTATCGAGCACATGTAGCGAATTAAATATGAAATGGTCAGTTTATATATTATTGCTTGTCAATCTTGGTTTGTTTGTTTGGCATTATCAACCGAATGTCAATATGCAACGTAATCAGGTAAGCGATCAGTTAACCCGTTTGGTATTATTGAAGGAATCTGAGCAGCAACTTAAATTAGCTGCTCATGTAAGTGCAGCCCCACGTTGTTATAGTCTCGGGCCATTTACCTATAGGCAGTCATTCAATGCTGCAAAAGAGAAAATGTCACATCAGGGAGTTGAGGTTTTCAGCCGGGAGAGTAGTGAACATGTTCGTAATGGGTATTGGGTTATGTTACCTGTTTCTGCTACAAGCAATCAGACCAAAATGCACCTTCAGAAGTTGAAGGTGCTCGGAGTCAAAGATTATTTTTTGGTAGCGGCAGGGGAGGAGAAAAATGCTATTTCCCTTGGGGTTTTTTCCAAGCCTAAATTGGCTAAACGACGCCGTGATGAAGTAGAAAAGCTAGGCTTTAAGGTTAACGTAAAGAAAACCACCTTGCCGAAACGAGTATATTGGCTTGAATGGCCTAGTACATCTGAACATCAGCCAGATAAGATATTTCTTGATAAACTGCTGACGCAATTTAAAGGTATCGGCCAGACTGAACGCCGATGCCCGAGTAGCAAAAAATAGTTAAAATTTTGTCCAAAAAAATTGCGGTTCCGGAACTTTTTAACTAGAATGCCTCGCTGGCAAAACGTATCGGAATGATCCAGGATTAAAGCCTCGCCGACATAGCACAATTGGCAGTGCAACTGATTTGTAATCAGTAGGTTGGGAGTTCAAGTCTCTCTGTCGGCACCATTTCTCGTCTTTGAGCTAAATATCACGTTACATGTGCATCTGCAGGTTCCCGGAAAGTAAAGAATTATCGGGTTCAGGCGGTTGACAGCGTGCTATTGCTCAAGGACAATACGCAGCTTGCTCGCGGAGGGGTTCCCGAGTGGCCAAAGGGATCAGACTGTAAATCTGACGG
>JAFLJQ010000094.1 GCA_022712915.1 Gammaproteobacteria bacterium
ACTATTGTGAGGCGATACTTAAGCCAACTAGGCAAACTTAAGAATACGGTTAAAGGTTTTTTCAAAGATCCAAATTTAGCCTATATTTAAGATAGAGATTATCTTAATATTATGTCGCATAATTAACGTACTTATTAGTACAAACATTATTTTAGTGAATTTTTTCACCCCTGTGCTAAATTTCACAGATAGTATTTTACTACCGTTATTCAGAACTTAATAAAGGGCAGGGAGTACTCATAAGTCATCATTTGCTGTTCATGGATAGCATCATAGACGACTTTCAGAAATACCGTATTGTGATCAATAGCTCTTGAGTTCTTGTAGACGACATCAACAACAAACTCTCGCAGCATGGTTATTTCAGCATCAGTAGCCGCCGAATTTTTTTCCTCAAGCTGCTCGGCCATTTGAAAAATATTGGGATGGCTATAAATAAGGAAGCGTAGTATCGCCAAACGAACTACGAGCATATGAAAATAGGCAAATGGATCTGGCATAGTAATAAACCATTCACGATAAAGACAGTTTATTAAATAGCGGGTAAAATATTTATCCAGTTCTGCACCAAAACATTCATCTACCAAGGCACGTCGAGGCTGATAGCATTGCCACAGCAACTCCGGCGGCAACGCATCTTCAAGTAATGTATCCATTTCCAAACCCGGCATCATAATTCTATATTCGTCAAAAATCTGTCTAATAAATTGACTATAAGCCTCATGAGGAAACTGTTGCACGCGCAGTTGTAAAACGGCCTGAATCACGATAATGGCAACTGGGTCAGCTGGATCGTACTTACTGACATAATCATTCATTCTATCCAGCATACTAACACTCATAGCCTGCTTCAATTCATTCTCCAGTAATTTTTTGTTATTTGTCTCTGCTTCGAGATGATAGAATGCGGTCAAGCGATTGGTGAAATTAGATAAAAAATACAACCTTGATTCTAGACTGAAGCCCTCCAGTTTACTTAACTGCAAAAATGTTTCACGAACAGAAACAAAATTATCATAATAAAAATGATCTGCCGGTAATACCAACTCACGGGTCAAGGGATAATCATCCGGCCGAGGCAAAATGGCGGGATCAAAATCGACAATCTCGATGCCTTCTTTGGCAAACAGACATTTCCGTACCATTTCCGGACAAGACAATGCACCAGATAACTCAACAATATCGCCATGCTGCGACAAAACTCTGGGGAAAAAGGCACAGACATTACTCAAAGGCTTCTCGCCAAAAGTCTTATGCAGCTCGCACAAGCCATCTTCCAGCAAAAAAGGACAGCGACCATCCGGTCTCAGCTTCAGTCTGGCATAATTATACTCACTGGCTGTCTCCGTTTTGTTGAGTTTTATATATTTGGAAACTTTTTTCGAATGCTTACCACCGAGGCTTTTGACAGTTTCCTGTAATAATTGATAATGGGGCTGATCAAACCAGATATCCCAGTCCTTGCAACAGGTATCCTCACACTCCCCCCCAAGACAGGTAAATTCTGGTAGATAATTAAATGTTTTATACGTCAGGCTCATCAACTGATCCATCAACAATCTATTTTATATAGCTTATCAGTATAGTCGAAAGAAGTTAATAGAAAACCAATACCAGAAGACATTAGACAGATGATAATGGATGACAACGTTACCTAGAATGATTTCATCTATTCTGAAGCGCCTCATAGAGGCTCAGCACAGAAAAAAGGATGGCAAGCAAACAGATTGGTTATATCACATTGCCGACGTAAGCAAAACCACCCAAAGTATAGTAAGCCAGCACTGCCTTCTTAACCAGAATCACCGGTTGAGGCAAAGTTTACACCCGTCTGTTTGACAAAATTAACCAGAATCATGCCGCAATATTTTTTATCTTGATAGAGTTCAACACGGTATTTACGTGAGTCTCTATCCACAGAATAGCGATTCATGATTTGTTTTCGGTTGACAATAACCCCAGCCTCATCCGTGAGGCCTTGGCGTGTAAAGCCAATAATATTGGTACGATAATTTTCAATAGGTTCTATTTTAAACTGATTTTTGACATCAACCACGGTTCCCAACGCCACTTCTTTTAATTCACCATCAACCCATAACTTAACCGATGACAGGCTATCATCATACTCAAAATACTGAGGGTGAAGCTGTGTCACTGAACGATTGCCATAACGAACCTTGTAACTTCCCTTATCGCCGATGATGGCAATCAATGGATTGCTGGCAGAAAAGCGCATCTGCTCATCTTTTTTCATGGGAATATAATTAAGTTTACTGCGTGCCTTGGCCATATCCAGATAAACCTTATTATCGAACAAGGCCAGTTTCACATTATTATCAATTCGTTGCTTAATAGCCGTAAGCGTCATATCAAAATTTCGTTCATATTTAATTCCCAGTTCACCAAACGTCGCTTCTACCACCAACAAGTGATACATGGCACGGGTATGGGTACGAAAATTCTTGCTGGCTTCGATGCCGAAGGCCGGTTTATTATTACGAATCGCAAAATATGTCAGGGTCTTTTCCATCTCAGCATCACCCTCACGGGTTTTGGTGTTCTTTACATGATAATGTGTTTTTTTATGTCTGATGTTCTTATTGGCTGAGATTGAAATCCGCTTTGCCAGCTCAGCCAATTGGCCATACTGTGGGACATCAACAGAATGCTGATCAATAATCACACTTTGTCCCCAACGATTAGGATTATGATCTTTATCAATATAAACGGGGCTGTAAAATCCACTGCCATCATGAAGATTCAGGATTAAATCTACTTTCTTATCCAGAATAATAGATTTAATTTTCTCAACGGCCTCATATTCCGGGTCAGCCTTGGCAAGGCGTAAAAACTTGCGATTCATATCACCATGCACGCCACGGGAACGCTCAATAATACTTTTGAAATTGAGATTAGGAACAACCCAGATATTGCCCTTTGTGATCCGATAATCCGTAACCAACAATGACGCAGCGGTAAAACCACCGGGTTCATCACCCTGAATGCCACCTATCACAAGCACCGTCGGACCAATGGGATCCGAGCCCAGCTTATGCAACGTAAAATCCAGACTGTTGGCTGCATTATTGGCCAATACAACATAACTTATCAGGCCAAGCAACAAAGACAGAATCCATTGTTTTACGCTTGTCATGCTTTATGCAACCTTAATATGCCATGGTTCAAATCGTACACCATAAGGATTATTTTCAGTATAACGAATCAACAAATAACCAAGATCACGCAACTTTTTGTATTCTTTTGTCGTTGAAAAAGCTGCGGTAAAATTATTGGCACCAAAACCAACTTTACCAACATCAAAGTCACCAACACCATGATACGAGTGACCTGGAGGGGCCAGAGAACGAGAAGCCTGCGATATATTACCTTCGGTTTTTACTGCCTTGGCCAGGAAAAGATGTATCTGTTTTACCACACCACGAATACCGGAGGTCAGGGTAACATTATCGCCAACATCTTTTTTAATCTTGTTATATGTTTGCAGAGGTTGTCCTTTAAATAAATAATGACCAGTATTGGGTATTTTGATGGTTTCACGACTGGAAATATTGCTCGTCAGTTTAGTAATAACCTTATTGCCCAGAAAACCATAATGACTGGCATCTTCAAAAAATACCGATTCAATGAAATCCAGTTCCTGTTTAGTAAATGCCCCTACCCGGGAATAGCTAGTGGCATACTTCATTGAGTCATCAAAACCTAACAAATTAAAATTGGCATAACCAACCAGACGTTGCAAACGTGCGAGCCGCTGAACGGTTAATTGCAGCACACCATATAATTCTGGGTTCAATAACACATCATCATTATAGGTTCTATTAAAATTTTTTGTTTTGTGTAAACCATCCTTAATATGCTCATCAAGATTGGGCCCCAATAGTTCGAAGGAACGTTTTTCAGGAAAGACAAACACTCTTTCCGATGCCAGAATATCCAGCCAGGCGGCAAGTCCCCCACTGACAACAGCTCCAGCAGATAATTTTTTAATGAACATTCTTCTTTTCATGATAACAACGTCTAAAATTTATTCATAAGCCATTATAGTCGTACTCCAACCCGCCACAAAAACATCATTTATATTAAGTGATAATATGTGACCATTATGGTGATTTATAAACATTATTAAGTATGGCACTTCATGGGAGGTACATCCTAAATTTATAGAACTTTTATCGGTTCCAGATCAATTAAACTTGAGGATATACCCAACTCACGCGTGAAGACCTTTACATCATATTACAAATAATTTCAGAGCAATATAGAACGATGCCTAGACTATTATCATTATCATATGCAGCACGACTGGTGGGCACCTCTCGAAGCAAGCTGCAAAAACATATACAAGACGGTGTGATCACCAGTTTTGAGGGAAAAATAAACTTAACAGAACTAACTCAACTTTACCCGCAAACCATAACTGAAGATACCATCATGCTGGATCGTGTAGAAGAAATAATTGAGCAAGCCTGTTTTAAGGCAAGAAACCACATACCTATGCCCACCGACAAAGAAGGCCTACTAATACGAGCCTCTGCTCTAGCCAAAGAACTAACACTCGCCAAACTGGAGCTCGGTAACTACGCCATTTTCACACAAAAAATAAAATCAAAACTAAATAAACTCAGTGAAACAGATAATCCTGAAATAAAAGAAATATTGCATGCATTAAACGACTGGATACAGGCCGAGTTGCCCAAAACATCTAAGTCAAACACACTACTACATCAACTGTTGACACAAAATAAAAAATCAAGGCCAATAACAACCCATGTACAGATCTTACCTAGCGGTCATGAATGCCTGCTAGAGGGTAATATCACGCTACTTGAAGCAGGCCTGAATGCCGGTCTTGCACTGAATTACGGTTGTAGCAATGGTAATTGTGGCAACTGCAAGGCAAAACTGATCAGTGGACAGATTAAAAAAAGCCGTCCATCTGACTATTGTTTCAGTGAGACAGAAAAAACACAGAACTATATCCTGATGTGCACCACTACAGCATTAACAGATGTTATTATTGAGGCAGATGAAGCGAATAAGATACAAGATATCCCACTACAAAATATTATTGCAAAGGTAAAAAAACTTGACTCTGCAAACGATACCGTAAGCATTCTCAATCTTAAAACACCACGCACCAAACGGCTGCGCTTTCTGGCAGGTCAACAGGTAAAACTGTCCATCAATGACGCCTTATCTAAAGTCTTGTCGATTGCCAGTTGCCCTTGCGATGATATGAATATTCAATTCCATATTACCAGTCAGGATAATAATCCATTTAGCAAATATATCCTGGAGCAATTAAAATTCGGTGATGAGGTAACAATTGAGGGACCACAAGGAGAGTTCATCCTGAGTGATGATGCATCAAATACAGTCATTCTAATCGCGATGGATACAGGCTTTGCACCGATCAAGAGTCTGGCGGAACATACCATGACACTGGCCCATGCTGAAAATGTTCACATTCACTGGCTCACATCAGAGAAACAGGAACATTACATGCGACATCAGTGCCGAGCCTGGGCTGATGCCTTCGACAGTTTTCAATATTTTGAAGCAGGACTGCAACACAACTTAAATACAGACAAGGGCAAAGAGGAACTAAATACACAGCTATCCAAAATTATTGGGGCTTACCCAAATATAGACAGCTGCCACATTTATCTGGCTGGAAACAAACATTTTATAGAAATAAGCAAAGGGCAGTTCAATTCCCTATCCGCCCCACGCTTAATGTATGAGCAAGTAGATTAAAAATGGCTTACTTTTCTTCTTCGTCAACCCATTTTTGCAGAGCCTCAATAACCTTTCTGGCCTGATCAAGACTGGAAACAGTAAATTTTGATTTGGGCTTATATTCACCTTCACGCTTCTGGTAGCGCCTAATAGTAAATTTCACGGGGCCATATTCTTCTTTCTTTCTATCCAAATCCTGATATTTAAATATGACGGTTGACCAGGCTCCTTTAGTCAGGATCACTTTATCCAGCTCTTTGACAACCAAAGCGCCATTTTCTGTATAGTTGACGGTTAATTCATCTACCGTTGATGCCATAATAATTCCCCATTAAAACCGTTAAATAGCCTGCAATATATTTTTAATATACTCACTCTTACCAGTCAAGGATTAGGAAATATCCTGGCAAACTTGCTGATCCATTCACTGGCGGCTTGTTTGCTAGAGAGTTTTCTACCTTCTTTTTCCAGTATACCTTTTTTATAATGCTCTATATGGCAAATTTGCTCAACCATTCTAGCAAGAAAAATGTCTTTCTTATTAACAAATTCCATACCCACAACAAATTCATCACCTTCCGCTTTACACCACACAACAATACCTTCGGCCTCAAATACAGGCGTAACGGTATCTATACAGATATGGAGTTGTATTCCCTCAGAAAGTGACTTGCTTGAATTAAATGACAGCCCACCATAACCAACATCATTCAAGGCATGTGAAACTGGAACCTGTTGATCATCTTCGACATACTGAATAGGAATATCAGATGGATGTCGAATAAAATTACGCATGATGCTTGATTACCGGCTCAAGGAACACAGGCTAATTTGTTAATAATAACAAGCTAAACCACAGTTTAACCTGGCACACTAACAAACAAATTTTTTTAAATATGAACAATATAATAGAAATTGCAAAACCAAAATAACTACACGGATAAAAATGCTTTAACCCATGCATAACCTGGATCGTGAAAGAGTACAGGTCTGTATATCCTGTTGATCCGAGGGTCTGTCCCAACCATCTTCAGTCATATAAAGGTGGACATAACGACAACCATATACGCCCACTTCAATCCAATAACAGAATTCTGCCGGCAATCGAATCATATCACCCTGCCGACATTGAAATTCAAAGGTCTGTTTATTTATTTTAACAAAAAATGAACATTGCCCATGAGTAATCAATCGGGTTTCAAGTGTATCGCGCATGGGCTTATATACGTAGGAGCCCGTATTCCGTGAGTAATTTTTTAATCTGATGACTTCAATGTATTCATAATCATCTTCATTCATCAATTCTTCAATTTCTGCATGATAGATTTCAACCACCTCATCATCCGGGGTATCATCATCTACGCTCACTATATTAAGGGATAAATACTTAAAGCCGCTGTTATGCAAGGTTTGAAATACATCATCTAAATGCTGATTAGATACTGCCTCGTAATTTTCAATGACCGGTAGTTGAACATCATTAAATTTCATTGCTACACCCCTGTCTTCATATTGCTGCAAAACAATAATTTTTAATTAATCACTATTGTTCACTTCATAAAAACACAAGCAATTATACCGCCTGGATAATGAACTACAGACTAGTACATTTTTGTGACATGGCAATGTCATGGCAACACAAAGTTTAATTGTCGTAGAATTTAACAGTACGCACTATAAATATGATGACATTATTTGTCAAATATAACTATTTTTTCCACAAACCATCATTAATCTTGCAGCGAATTTAATTAAAAACCCACTCTGCCACCCGACGGCAGAACATATAATTATTCAAGTAGACTTATTATTATTGATCAGGAACAACGTTCATGGCCTGTAAACCTTTTGGGCCTGTCTCAGTCTCAAAAGACACTTCCTGGCCTTCTTTCAATGATTTGTACCCTTCTGAACTAATCGCTGAATAATGCACGAACACATCCTCGCCACCTTCAGCTGATGCAATAAAGCCGTAACCTTTAGCGTTGTTAAACCATTTCACAGTGCCATTTGACATAACAATTTCACCTCAATCATAAAAAACTATAACCTGAAATAGTAAAACAGTGATGTAAGTAAAATAGACATCAATTTTATTTAACTTATTATTTTTTCACTAGATTACTATACAAGGTAGTATAGCGAGGTCTTTATAGAGATAACAGAAGTTCATTATAAAAATTATTTAAACTATTCTTTCGTATTAAACACACATTTTTTTCATTATTTAAACACAAAGCATTTCATATACGTATACATGAGGACATGGCACCGTCCAAGTGTTCGAGCACGGCACTGACGCCGCTATCACAGGCTTATACCCCTGTGGGTGAAAAGTACATTTGATAGAAGTGTCCTTCAGCCTGTAAATCTGTAGCCGAGATAACAACCGCGCTATAAAGCTGGTTATTTTTTGTCCACGGCATCACTCATATACCGGTTCTTATCTCACCTAATACAATCAATCCCTTATTTAGGGAACCTCTAAAAATTAACGGAACTTTCTGTATTTCCCGCGATCAGATCAAGAACGCCAAGGAGATCCGATATAATGTTACAGCCCAGTTTTTTGATACAGAAGAGCGCCTAAAAAAGCTAGATCAACACGGCGACCCACTCAAAGCCATCAACAAAGTCGTTGATTGGCATGTTTTTCAACCTATATTGACCAAAGGCTTAAAAAAAGTCCGCAAGACAAAAGCCGGTCGCCCCTCCTATGATGCCCTTTTGATGTTCAAAATGGTGGTCTTACAAAGCTTGTATAATCTGGGTGATGATCAGACGGAATATCAAGTCCGTGACCGACTGAGTTTTCAGCGTTTCCTGGGGCTTGCTCCCGAGAGCCCCGTCCCTGATGCAAAGACCTTATGGTTATTCAAAGAGTCATTGAAAAAAGAAACCCTGGATGAAACATTATTTGGTGCCTTTGGTCGTTACCTAGAAGAGCTGGGCCTCACCGCTCAACAAGGTACCGTGATTGATGCCCGTATCATACCCGTCCCCAAACAACGTAATACCCTTGAAGAAAATCAAACCCTCAAAGATGGCCTGCTCCCTAGTGATTGGGTTAAAAAGCCCCATAAACTCGCACAAAAAGACACGCAGGCACGCTGGACTATGAAACGTAAACAGAGCTATTACGGTTACAAGAACCACATCGGTGTGGATGTGAAACATAAATTCATTCGTCGTTATGCGGTGACATCTGCAGAAGTGCATGACAGCCAGGTATTTGAACCATTACTGGATGAAAGCAATACAAAGCGTACCGTCTATGCAGATAGTGCTTATCGTAGTGAAGAAGCTGAGGCCTTATTACAAAACAAAGGATATATCAGCCGGGTGCATCATCGAGCTTGGGGAGGTCAATCACTCACGACCTTGCAGACACGTTGGAACAAGGCACGCTCCAAAGTCCGGGCGCGAGTGGAACATGTCTTTGGTCATCAAGTGCAATCGATGCGACAGACCCTGGTGCGGGGCATTGGCCTTGAGCGCATGAGAATGAAGATTGGCATCGCTAACCTGGCGTATAACATGAGGCGATTAACCCTCTGGCAGATCATAGAGACATAAAGAATGGATGTGATGGCCTAATTCGCTAAGATGTCGAGGTAAATGCAACTAAAAATGCAATAAATCATCGTAATTAACAGTGATTCACTATCACTGTTTTATTTTTTTTTAATTTGTTCTGATTTATTGGATATTTAGAGGTGCCCT
>JAFLJQ010000017.1 GCA_022712915.1 Gammaproteobacteria bacterium
GTGGGCGAGGTCAGCAGCGTGGCGGCCCTCGACAGTGCGCGATTTGTCACCGGCAGTCTTGATAATACCGTGCGGTTGTGGCGGGTGGGCGAGGCCGAACCGGTGCAGGTGTTTACCGGCCATGAGAGCGGGGTCCGTAGCGTGGCGGCGCTGGGTGATGGGGATGATACAGGGTGTTTTATCTCCGCCAGCGGCAGCCGGGCCCACTGCTGGGAATTGGACAAAGACCACTGTCGTTATTGGCAAATGGCCTTGCCGGGCGGTGTTGTCATGACCGCCGATGCCGGTGGCCTGCACTTTGTACGTGAGAATGGACGGCCATGGCGAACGCTTAAAATCCAGGATACCGACAAACCATTGCCCAATGACCCCTTGCTGCACCGTTACGCCCGCTTCGTCGCCGACAGCATGTGGTTATTGCCGGTCTATTACTACCCTGATCGTTTTGAATGGGACAACGATACCGAACCAAAAAAACTGACTCTTCCCTGGCCCGAAGGATTTGATTACCAGAGGGTGTTAGGCAGGGCGGTTAACGCTGCAAAATAAAGAGGCAGGGTGCAATAAGTGAAACGAATTGCACCCTTGTTCATTTATCTGGTTCCCTCGGTCTTCCGCTGTCTCTTGATCACAAGTCACCCTAAATCAAGTTCCTTGAACATCTCATAGGACTCGACTAGCGTCAGTCATGTTATCCATCCATTCCAAAATGCTTTTATGCCCACGTAGCCATTACGTTTACTATCATGCCATCGCCCCAGTTTTGTAATCGTATAGTATGCCTAATATAGCGAAGGTGGCGTATCGGGTAGCGGTGCTTCTTTACATCAGCTGATCCCTTACCCTCGGATACAATACTTTACAGAGCAATGACACGTCTCTGTCAGCCAGGGCTCTATTTTAACTTTAGGGCGCTTTCTGCCTTACGAAAAAATCACTATTTATAGAAGTGCCCTTAAGGCACAACAACACCGCCATCTGTTATTGTCCAAACATAAGTGTTTATGAGCGCATTTCTGCCCGTTTCTGCAGGACTACCGCCGCCGGTGTATTGGCTGTTACCACCATGAAATGGCACGTTGTCTTGTACAATTTTGCTACCCCAACCACTCAGCAAGGTATCGTAATTCGATGTTAAAAGGGTGACGCCGTTAAATATATTTTGCATGTCCGTCACGTTAGAGACGTTCCAGCCACCGATGTTCTGGTTGAAGGCGCTTTCAGCAAACATATAACTCATATTCACCACATTAGAAACGTTCCAGGTACTGAGGGGCTGATTGAAGGCTTTGGCACGATAAAACATCGCGGCCAGATTCGTCACGTTAGATATGCCCCAGCCACTGATATCGCGGTTGAAGGCGCTGGCGTTACTAAACATTGAATCCATATTCGTCACCGAGGAAACAAGCCAGGTGTTGAGGGGCCGATCGAAGGCGCTGGCACCATTAAACATATTGCTCATGTCCATCACCGATGAAACGGTCCAGGTGGCGAGGGGCTGATTGAAAATGCTGGCGCCGTTAAACATCGCACTCATATCCGTCACCGCCGAGACCTTCAGCCCCCAACCGCTGATGTCCTGGTTGAAGGCACTAGCGCCGCTAAACATAGAGGCCATATTCGTTACCGTGGAGACGGTCCAGCCACCGATAGGCCGGTCGAAGGCGCTGGCGTTGCTAAACATAAAACTCATATCCGTCACAGCGGAGACAGTCCAGCTTCCGATAGGCTGGTTGAAGATGCTGGCCCCTCTAAACATATAACTCATGTCCGTCACCAACGAGACATTCCAACCGCTGATGTCCTGATTGAAGGCACTGGCAGCATTAAACATATTAGTCATATTTGTTACCGCAGAAACGTCCCAGCCACCTATGTTCTGGTCGAAGACGCTGGCAGAGCAAAACATACACTTCATATTCGTCACTGCGGCGACTGTCCAGCCACCGATAGGCTTGTTGAAGGCGCGGGCAGAACTAAACATGTGGTTCATATCCGTCACCAACGAGACATCCCAGAGGCTGATGTCTTGATCGAATACGATGGCATGGCTAAACATAGAGGCCATATCCGTTACTGCGGAGACGGTCCAGCCGCCGATAGGCTGATTAAAGGCGCTGGCCCCGCTAAACATAAAGCTCATGTCCGTCACCAATGAGACATCCCAGCCGCTGATATCCTGATTGAAGGCACTGGCACCATTAAACAGACGCTGCATATTCGTCACCGTTGAGACATCCCAGCTAGCAATGTTCTGATTGAAAAGGCTTGCCTCTTCAAACATATGACTCATATCCGTCACTTGAGACAAATCAGGTGCATCTATTGCGTTACCCTGGAGGTTTTTGCATCCCTGAAAGGCACTGAACATGGATTGCCATTGAATCACACCCCATTGTTCTATCGAGAGTATTTTATTGTTGTCATCGCTACCATCAGAGCTGAAAATAATCGCAGGAAACGCACCACTGATGCTGATCGTGTAAGTACCTGCTGAGGCATAGGTGTGTGTAATGCTGCCGGTCACGTTGTTATCGACTTGACCATCTCCCCAGTCAATTCTGTAATCATAGCCCGAACCTGATGTGCCTATTTTTACTTGATGATCATTTGAGGTGCCCGGGTTGTTGGTTTTCCACGTGGTGATAAAAGCGGGTAAGACCACAACCACTGTTCTTGTGACCGTGCGGGTATTGTTTGCTGCATCCGTGGCCGTGTAGGTAATAGCGTAAGTGCCAATGGTGCTTGCATCGACTGTACCACTTGTCGCAACACTAACATTACCGTCTCTGTCATCGGTTGCACTTGCCCCGGCTTCTACATAGGAAACCCCTTGTGAGAGGGTTACATTACTATTGCCATTTAGCGTGATGACAGGTGGGGTAGTATCAGCGGCAGATCCATTCCCACCACCACCACAGGCAGAGATAAAAATTGAAAGGGTTAACAGGACATAATATAAACGGACAGGCATAACAAACTTCCCTACACATAACCGCGAAAAATAATGCGGTTTGTGAATTTATTTTTGAACTCGTTATAAATGCAAGGAGAGAGAAATGGTTAAGAGTGCTTCTCTGCGCATGGTTAATTGAAGCCATTAAAGCTCATCTCAAAAAAGTTCTCAACAGAAGAACAATTTCAAAACCCGTAAAAATAGCTAGCCTTCTGCGAATCATGAAACAGGTCACAGTTTAACCACGCCAATTGATCCGAACATCTATCTTAATCTAAACGCAAAGGGCATATTGCAACGCCTGTCGCGTTACGCAACCCGACTGACATCTAATAACAAATTTGTCAGTTAATTTAGTTATTGTTCACTCTTTTTAGTTTTTGGTGCCTATTTTTTTGTACGAGCCCTGGCCAGATATCCAACTCATATTCGCTCCCTCACGACTTAACCTCACTCTGCCGCGACTCTTACGCCGGAGCCTTTTTCACAGCCGGTAGGCATTCCCACGCTCTAATTCTATTGGAACAGCCACCAAAATTATCTCTTCCCAGCTACAATCTGCTCAAATTATTGCCAATCGGCCTGTCGAACCCGCTGTGATTTGTTAAGATCGCCCCCCTCTCCAGACAACAGGATTCCCCGTGACCCAAGCCAAAGCTATTTCCCTCATTTCCGGTGGACTTGATTCCATGCTCGCTACCAAGGTAGTGATGGATCAGGGGGTGCATGTGGAGGGGATCAATTTTTTTACTGGTTTTTGTATTGAGGGGCATACCCATGCGATTCGCTCACGGGGCCAGAAGAAACCGAAACGCAATAATGCGCTGTGGACGGCAGAGCAGTTGGGTATCAAGCTGCATATCGTCGATGTGATCGATGAATATAAGGATGTGCTGCTCAACCCCAAACACGGTTATGGGGCCAACCTGAACCCCTGTCAGGATTGTAAGACTTTTATGATCCGTAAGGCCCTGGAATGGATTGAGGATAATGGCTTTGATTTTATTATTACCGGTGAAGTCGTCGGCCAGCGGCCCATGTCGCAGCGCAAGGATCTAATGCCGGTGATTGCCCGGGAGTCGGGTGCGGGTGAGCGCTTACTCCGCCCATTGAGCGCGAAAAATCTACCTCAAACCCTGGCAGAACGGGAAGGCTGGATAAAGCGCGACGAGATGTTGGGTTTTAACGGTCGTAACCGTAAACCGCAAATGGCCCTGGCGGCCCAATATGGTTTTAAGGACTATGCCACACCCGCCGGGGGGTGCTGTTTTCTCACCGATGAAAAATATTCCAAAAAAGTGGTCGATATGTGGCAGCATCGCTCCTCGCGTGACTATGAATTTGATGACATCATGCTGTTAAAAGTCGGACGACATATCCGCCCCAGACCACACTTTAAAATGATCATCGGGCGTGAGGATGGCGAAAACAAATATATGGAAGGTTACCGCAAACAGTTTATCAGCCTGTACACCACCAGCCATCGTGGGCCACTGGTGCTGCTGGACGGCAAGGACATTTCGGATGAAGATATACAATTGGCTGGGCGTATTGTCGCTCGCTTTGGGCAAGGTCGGGATGCAGACAGCGTCACCGTGCAGGCCCAATGGCCAGATGGTGAGGCAAAAGACTTCACGGTCAGCCCCATGCCAGCAGAGGAAATCATACAGGATTGGTACGTATGAGCCTGCATGAACTCGATGCCCGGCGTCTGCTCTGCCCCATGCCGGTGATCCGTACCCAGAACAAGGCCTCAACACTGGCTGCGGGTGATCAACTCGTGGTGACCTGTACAGACCCCGGTGCATTGAGCGACATCCCGGCCTGGTGTCGTATCACCGGTCATAAAATTATCAGCTCTACACAGCAGGGTAATGAAATCATCATAACCCTTGAAATAGGCGAAACATGAGTCACGCTCACCACCACCATCAACCCACGGCCGCAGAGCAAAATAGCGCGCGCTATCGAGAAACCATCAAGGTCACCCTGGTAGGCTCTGTTGTCGACCTATTATTAGGTGTCGCCAAGATCACGGTCGGTTTTATGTCTCACTCACAGGCCTTGATTGCCGATGGCATTCACTCCCTGTCTGATCTGGCTACCGATGCCATTGTCCTGTACGCCGCCAAACATTCCCATCAAGAAGCCGATGCAGAGCATCCGTACGGCCATGGCCGTATTGAAACCGTCGCCACCGTCGGCCTCGGTTTCGCCCTGATCGCTGTGGCCATTGGTATTAGCATCGATGCCATCGACCGCCTGTTCCACCCAGAAGCCTTGTGGGTTCCCGGCATGTGGGCGCTGGTGGTGGCCGGTATATCCATCGTCAGTAAAGAAATGATTTATCACTACACCATGCGCGCGGCGAAAAAATTCCGCTCTAATATGCTCAAGGCCAATGCCTGGCACTCGCGCTCTGACGCCATTTCGTCAGTCATCGTGGTCATCGGCCTGATTGGAAGCATGGCCGGACTGACTTATCTTGATGCCGTGGCCGCTGTCGTGGTGGCCTTTATGGTTGCCAAGATTGGCTGGGATCTTGCCTGGCACAGCCTGCGGGAATTGATCGATACCGGACTGGCCGCTGAAATAGTCGAACAGATTCGAAATACCATCCTCAATGTCGATGGCGTAAAGACCCTGCACATTTTACGCACCCGCCTGATGGGTGGTGAGGCACTGGTCGATGTACATATCCTGGTCGACCCTCAGGTTAGCGTCTCAGAAGGTCACCAAATTAGCGAGACCGTACGCCAAACCCTTATTAAAGACTACGAGGAAGTCAGTGATGTGATGGTTCATATCGACCCGGAAGACGATGAGCTGCACATACCCAATGCCAACCTGCCCCTGCGCGAGGCCCTGCTGGCAAAACTTGGCGGGATCTGGGCTGATATAGCCGAGGCAAAACAGATTGACGACATCACCTTGCATTACCTGCAAGGAAAAATTGATGTTGAGCTCTTGCTACCACTGTCCGTGATCGCGCATGATCAGGCTAAGGGAGAAGAACTCAGTAGGCGTTTTGATCGAGTGGCTGACAGTCTCAGCGAAATTGGTCATATAAAACTCTATTATCATTGACGCACTATAATGGTGCGCTCTGGATTCTTTTTGCACTGTTTTAGCTCACCCTAATGTAGAGCCCAAGTCAAAAGATACTTAAATCAGCAAGTTATCTAATGGCATGGTAAATGCAATTATGTCGGCAACAAATTTACCGACTTTGATCAACGCTGAATTGATTTACCTGAAGGAGACATCCAATGTCAGAAAAAGTACTCAAGTTAATGAAAGACCAGGGCGTGAAGTTCGTCGACTTCCGCTTTACCGATACCATCGGCAAAGAACAACATGTTTCTGTACCGGCCCACACTGTCGATGCTGACGTCTTTATCGAAGGAAAAATGTTCGATGGCTCATCCATCTCCGGTTGGAAAGGCATAAATGAATCTGACATGATCCTCATGCCTGATGCCAGTTCCGTTGTTATGGATCCGTTCACCGATGAACCCACCATGAACGTGACCTGTGACATCATCGAACCTGCCACTGGCCAGGGTTATGAACGTGACCCACGCTCTATCGCCAAACGTGGTGAAGCCTACCTAAACAGTACCGGCATTGCCGATACCGCCTTCTTTGGTCCAGAGCCCGAATTTTTTATCGTTGATGATGTCCGTTGGGGCACCGATATGAGTGGTTGCTTCGTTAAGATCGACTCAGAAGAGGCCGGTTGGAACTCAGAAAAGGTTTATAACGACGGCAACATGGGCCATCGCCCAAGCGTAAAAGGTGGTTATTTCCCCGTACCGCCGGTTGATTCTCTGCATGATATCCGTGGTGCCATGTGTCTGGCCCTGGAAGAAATGGGTGTGCCCGTTGAAGTGCACCACCACGAAGTGGCCACTGCCGGTCAGTGTGAAATTGGTACCCGTTTCAGCACCCTGGTAGAGCGCGCCGACTGGAACCAACGTATGAAATACGTGATCCATAACGTCGCCCACGCCTACGGCAAAACAGCCACCTTCATGCCCAAACCCATCGTAGGTGATAACGGTTCCGGTATGCACGTTCACATGTCACTGGCCAAGGGCGGTGATAACTTGTTCTCTGGCGATCTGTATGGTGGCCTGTCTGAAACGGCCCTGTTCTACATCGGTGGTATCATCAAACATGCCCGCTCCCTGAATGCCTTCACCAATGCCTCGACCAACTCTTACAAGCGTCTGGTTCCCGGTTTTGAAGCACCGGTTATGTTGGCCTATTCTGCCCGTAACCGTTCTGCCTCGATTCGTATTCCTTATGTCGCGAATCCAAAAGGTCGCCGTGTTGAAGTTCGCTTCCCTGACCCTACCGCCAACCCTTATCTGGCCTTCACTGCCATGATGATGGCCGGTCTGGACGGTATCCAGAACAAGATCCACCCAGGCGATGCCATGGACAAGGATCTGTATGATCTGCCAGCTGAAGAAGCCAAGGCCATTCCAACGGTTTGTCATAGCTTTGACCAGGCACTGGATGCCCTGGATACAGATCGTGACTTCCTCAAGGCCGGTGGTGTATTCACTGATGATGTCATCGATGCCTACATCGCCCTGAAAATGGACGAAGTGACTCGCCTGCGCATGACCACTCACCCGGTGGAATTCGATATGTACTACAGCCTCTAACTCAAGGAGCTGAATAAGTACGATAAAACGCCCCTTTCTGGGGCGTTTTTTTTGTGACTGGCGAAATTGCAGTGGCTTGTTTATGCTTAGCAGATGCTAAATAAGTTATTTATCCAAACTATTGTCGTCATCGGCCTGTTATTTACGGGTATGGCCTTAAATGCAGAGGAAATCCTCGAGCAAACTGACGAAGATAAAAAGGTCTTCCGTAAGTTCCATGCCGATGGGGTAGTGGAGTTTTCTGATCAACCATCAGGGAACTCAGAAGAGCTCAAGATGGAGGAATTACCCACTTATAAATTTGGCCAAACTGCCACCCCCGCCCCCAAATCATCACGGGGACAAAAACAACCCAGGCCTGTCACCGGCCCGATCAACCCTTACAGTTCATTAACAATTAACAGCCCGGGCAGTAACGAGACCATTCGAGCCAATAACGGCAATATCGAGGTGAAATTTAATCTGGTACCTAAGCTACTGACCTCACAAGGCCATAAATTCGAATATGTAATCGATGGAAAGAGCATCCTTAAGACCGAGCAAGCTCAAACGTTAAAGAACCTTGATCGCGGCAGCCACAGTCTGGTCATCCAGGTAATCGACAAAAATAACAAAGTGCTGATCCATTCGGACTCGGTAAGCTTTCACCTCAAACGCTTTTTCAAATCCAGCAGCTAAGCTAAACCCCTTGCGCCCCTGCATGTGCAATCTCGGCCCAGGCATCCAAACCTAAGTGACCAGTTCATTGCGCACCATTTTAGTGCACCCCTTTAATGGTTGCGCTATGATGAATCAGGGATGAATCAGGGATGAATCAGGCATGACTAAAAAAGTCTCCGCCACTGGGCTATCTGGTGTTTAAACATCATGCTTAATTTCCCGTATATTCAACAAGTTAATGAAGTTGAAATACTAATGTCAGACAATGCACCATGTTGGCCCAAAACTGGTTTGAATATTGCAATCCAATTGATTCATGAATGCCGTGACCCCGATTACTGACAAATTTGATGTACAGATCAAGCAACGCGTGCTGGATACAATCCATTCCGTCGTGTTGTTATTTGATCATGACCTGCACCTGCGATACATCAATCCGGCCGGTGAGATGTTATTCGCCGTTAGCGCACACCGCCTGATCGGCCTGTCCCTTAGTGAGTTACTGCACATCGATGAGCCAATGCTTAATGCCCTGCATGAGGTACTCATCACCGGCCATCCGATTACCAAACATGAACAAAAACTGCTGCTGCTGGCCCAGCAGGAAATTACCGTCGACATGATCGTCACCGCCCTGCATAACGATCAATCCGAAAGGGAATTAATGGTTGAAATGAACCGGCTGGATCGCCTATTGCGTATCACCCGCGATGAAAGTTTGGTTGCACAGCAAAAGGCCACGCGTGAATTACTGCGTGGTCTAGCCCATGAAGTGAAAAATCCTCTGGGCGGCCTGCGTGGCGCGGCGCAATTACTGGAAAAAGAACTGCACGATGAATCCCTTAAAGATTACACCCGGGTGATCATCGAAGAGGCCGATCGACTACAGACCCTGGTCAACCAGATTCTCGGCCCGAACAAGATGCCAAATAAAAAGGCCGTCAATATTATTGAAGTACTCGAACGGGTGCGCAGTCTGGTTCTGGCCGAAAGAAAAACCTCAATTCAAATTTTACGTGACTACGATCCAAGCATCCCCGATCTCATCGCCGATCCGGATCAACTCATTCAGGCCATCCTTAACATTGTTCGCAATGCCTGTCAGGCCATCGATAACAAGGGTGAGATTCGAATGCGTACTCGCATCTTGCGCAAATTTACGATTAGCCAGGAGTATCATCGCCTCACCATGCACATTGAGATCATTGACGATGGCCCTGGTATTCCCGATGAGATCAAAGAGCAGATCTTTTTTCCGATGGTCACCGGTCGCGCAGAGGGTACCGGCTTGGGCCTGTCCATCGCCCAGACATTGATTCAACAGCATGGTGGACTCATCGAATGTGACAGCAAACCGGGGGCAACGGTTTTTTCTATATTTTTACCGGTATCAACTGGAGATAAAGCATGACTAAGGATTGTATCTGGGTAGTTGATGATGACCGTTCAATACGTTGGGTGCTGGATAAGGCGCTCAAACAGGCTGATATGGATGTGGAAACCTTTGAGAACGCCGATGGCGTGCTCAAGCAACTGCACAAAAAAATCCCCGACGCAATCATCACCGATATACGCATGCCGGGGATGGACGGGTTTACCCTGTTAAAACAGATCCGTACCGATCATCCCAATCTGCCGATCATTATCATTACAGCCCACTCCGATCTGGACAGTGCTGTCTCAGCTTATGAAGGCGGAGCCTTTGAGTATCTGCCCAAGCCGTTCGATATTGATGACGCCGTGGATCTGGCAAAACGGGCCGTGCAACACAGCCATAGCCAAAAAAAAGAATCCCAAACCGCAGAAAATGTTGCCGTTCCAGAAATCATCGGTGCCGCCCCCTCCATGCAAGAGGTGTTTCGTGCCATCGGTCGCCTGGCTCGCTCCAATATCACCGTCTTGATCAATGGTGAGTCAGGTACAGGTAAGGAACTGGTCGCCCAGGCACTGCACCGGCATAGCCCACGGGCCAGCAAACCCTTCATTGCCCTGAACATGGCCGCCATACCACGTGACCTGCTCGAATCAGAATTGTTTGGCCATGAAAAAGGAGCCTTCACGGGTGCCCAGGCCGCTCGCCAGGGGCGTTTTGAGCAAGCCAGTGGCGGCAGTCTATTTCTCGATGAAATTGGAGACATGCCCGCCGAACTACAAACCCGCTTACTGCGTGTGTTGTCCGATGGTGAATTTTATCGCGTCGGCGGTCATCAACCCGTAAAAGTAGACGTACGCATTATCGCCGCCACACATCAGAATCTGGAAGCGCGCGTCAATGATGGTCTATTCCGCGAAGATCTATTCCATCGCCTCAATGTCATACGGATCCATATTCCGCCCCTGCGTGAACGTCAGGAAGACATACCGGCTCTGGCAAAACATTTCTTACACAGTGCCGCCAAATCTCTGGGCATGGAGGCTAAAACCCTCGACTCAGAAGTCGAGCAAACTATTTCCCGTCTCGCCTGGCAAGGTAACGTACGCCAACTGGAAAATGTCTGTCACTGGCTTACCGTCATGTCACCCGGCCAGGAGATACACATCGATGACCTGCCGCCGGAGCTAAAAGAAACCGCCTCCAACAGCAAGGGCACTGATATAAAATGGCAGGAGTCTCTGCGCTGTTGGGCCGAACAACAACTGGCCAATGGTGAATCAAACATACTCGACAGAGCCACACCAGAATTTGAACGCATCATGATCGAAACCGCCATGAAAAAATCCGGTGGTCGTCGCCAGGACGCCGCCATCTTGCTTGGTTGGGGTCGCAATACCCTGACGCGAAAGATAAAGGAGTTGGGGTTGGAAGAAATGGTATAAATCTAAGAGCCGCAGTTATGGCTGCGGCCTTTTTCATTACCAGTACATTCAGAAAATTCTGGAGTAGTCGCATATTGGGGCATTGACAATATTGAAAAAAAATGTCAATACTTATTATCTATTGGCGCAAAAGAGCATGGAGAAATTCAAAATGTAGGTGGAGATATAAAAGTTTCAATCGTCATTGATCCTTTTGGCAATCTGCTTGGCATTCTTTACAATCCAAATTTCAAAGTGGAATAGGTACCGTAGCATGGATGTAAGTAAAGAATTTCAAAGCATTCCCGGCATTGGAAAATGCTTGAGTAAAGATTTGGTTGATTTAGGTTATAAAAAAGTAAATGAATTAAAAGGTGAAAACCCAGAGACAATGTACCAAAACCTCATAGGATTGCGGGGGCATCACATCGACCGTTGTGTATTGTATGTTTTTAGGTGTGCCATTTATTATGCTAACAATGCTATTCATGATCCATATCTATTAAAATGGTGGAATTGGAAGGATGGAAAATAAACCAATTAGGGCAACCCAGTGCGCCAAGCAAAGCTGGCAACAAATGGATAAATTCAAGCTATGAGGATGTTCTCAGAAAGCGAAATATCGGAATAACCATCTGTTCGATTCTCGTGCGAGGAAAATAATGACCTCCTGTCTCCAGAGCACAAAGTCGCGCGTGGGGTATGGCATTTGAGAGTTCTTCGGAAAAATAGAATGGTGTCATGGCATCGTCCCTTGCGCCCACAACAAGGGTTGGACAGTTCACACCTCCCACATATTCAGTGGAATCAAATTTGAGCACCGCCTCAGCACGAGCCTTGATCTCTTCATAGGCGGGCATATGTTTAGCGTATATCACTTCTGCCTCCTTCAGCGTTTTGTCTAATGATGCAACATCAGCCTGAGGTGTCATGAATAACGTAGTGAGCGTAGTGTAAGCCTCCGGACCTGAGTGATGAAGTGCATTAAGCCTCACATCAAAAACACGTTGCATCCAGGCATCTGCTTTTGTCCAGCCAGCCAGCAATGTAATCGATTTTATTTTTTTCGGTCGCCTGTTAGCAAGCATCAAACTGATGCCTGCCCCGGCAGAGTGCCCGACCAGATGAACAGGTTCATCACACAGACTGTCCAGAACTAACTCGGCATCATCTGCCATTTGCTGCATAGTGAGAGGGGCGTTAAAAGGGCCGCTGTTACCCGTGCCTCTCTGATCAAAAACGGTTAAGCGATATGTTTGTGAAAATACAGGTGAAACGGGCTCCCAAAAAGTGGCGGCTCCAATAAAACCTGTAATCAAAACAATATGTTCTGCGCCTTTTGGGCCAATCTGCTTAGCCGAGATCCATGATTGATTTATCTCAATACGCACGATTACTCTTCTCCCTTGAAAGCATCAACATAAGCAAAAAGCAAAGGCAGGCCTCCGGTATGTATGAAGACTACAATCTGATCTGAATCAATCAGGCCATGCCGGGTCTGTGAAATTAAACCGGCCATTGCTTTTCCGGTGTAAACCGGGTCAAGGAAGAGGCCTTCCAACTGTGCAGTCAGGCGAATGGCTTCAAGACTATCAGGGGTGGTTTGGCCATAACCGTCGCCGAGTGCGCAATCATCAACAATGATCTCAAAGGGCAAGTCTTTATCACCAAGTTCGCCAAGGGTTTCTTTTGCCAGCTTGCCCACGGCATTAATGGCATCCTCTTTTGACTTTAAAATGGTGAACCCAACTGTTTTTGTGAGCACTCCACGCCTGGCAAAACCGGCCACTAACCCAGCCTGAGTTCCACCGCTTCCCGTCGGTACAATCACAACGTCGGGATCACGGCCAGTCTCTACACGAACTTGCTCAAGAATTTCGTCCGCACAATCTACATAACCCATTGTGCCAAGCACATCGGATGCCCCGAACGGTAAAATGAAGGGGCTGGCGCCCTCAAATTGCAAGCGCTTTGCTAACTGCTTAATAAAATTGACAAAATCCTCATCTGCTGGAACTTCAACCAGTTCTGTGCCAAGAAGGCTAAGCAAAAGACGATTACCATTCTCACCAAAAGCCGCCGTTTTACGGCCGATAAGGTCTTTAACGGCAACCACAGATCTAAGTCCGAATCTAGCTGCGGTTCCGGACAGCTCTCGCGCTGCATTTGACTGATGATGTGCCGCAATAATTACCGTGTCGTGGCCATCTGCGACCATCTTGGCAAACTGCCGTTCAAATTTCCTAATCTTGTTGCCGCCACCGCCGCGTCCACCTTCGTCGTCACGCTTAATGTAAAGGTTACTAAGCCCAATATGCGCACCAAGTCGAGACAATGGCTCAAGTGGTGTCACACCCGGCAGCAGGTTGAATTTCGGCACACCATTGACATCAATCCCAGGGATCATATTAGTCACAAGGTTCCTCCCTAAGCTGTAAGGTCAGCTCGATCTCGACAGGTGCATTAAATGGAAGGGCTGCCACCCCAATGGCTGTTTGAGGACTGCGTCCGGCATCACCCAGCGCCTGTAGCAGCATCTGAGATGCTCCATTGGCAACCGTCGGAATGCCATTAAATCCCGGCGCTACCGCCACAAAACACGTTAAACGAAAACAACCAATGACATTCTTCAAGTCATTACCGGCAATGCTGTTTGCCAGAGACAAGGCGTTCAACACAGCATAACCCGCCGCTTCAATGGCTTCTTCTTCTGACACATCCGCTCCAACAAGCCCGATACAGCTCATTTTTCCGTCAACAGTCGGCAACTGCCCTGAGATCGACAAGAGATTTCCTATTCTGCACGCAGGTTCATAATCGGTGATAGAAATAGGTGGAGAGGGCAAAACCACTCTTGCTTCGAATAGGCGCTTCTTTCATATAAACATCCACTATGCTAAAATTGAATTGTCCTAGGACAGTATAATTTTTAGCACAATATAGCAAATAATATTTTATTTTCTAATTTAGGTTGCTTCTATAAATAGTCTAGGGATATCGAAAATTGGGCGGCACTCATTTATCAAACCGCCCCTTACGCTGCTTGCATTCGATCATTTTCTCAGCGCGGTATTGGCAACATTTGTTCCTGACATTTCAACTTTCTTATGCCAATTTGACCATGGTATACATTGCCTTCTAACTCTTTATCGATTGAGTAACGTTGATAATAGCTGATACGATTTCCTCCGTTTTTTCCATTGTTAAAGAGGCCGTCGTGATTCGCAGGCCACCCTTGGATAATATGCAAAAATCTCGACCGGTTCGCACGATCCATCCTTGCTCAAGCATGCGTGCCGCAACCTCTTCAGCATTGTCCATAGGTAACCAAACATTCAGGCCCTCATCGCTGGTGACATCAATATGTGACGTTCTGATTTTCTCCAGAAAAAATTTACGGCGCCGCACATATATCTCTCTTGCCTGAATGATAGAAGCCAACAGCCCCGGTGAGGTGAGTAGTTGATACACGGTTGTCTGCAAAATACGACTGACCCATTGACCCGCAGCAGCCCTTCTGGACTTCATGCGCCGAATCACGCTTTCAGAACCGATAACCGCGCCAGTTCTTAAATCAGGCCCTAAGTATTTTGAAAATGACCGAAAAATAGCCCAATTTTCATCCTGAACCGTGCAAATAGGCACATAAGGTGTTTCTCCAAGTAAGCCAAGATGCTCATCCTCGATAATCAAAATGTGCGGATGCTGATCAAGAATTTCTCTTATCTGCCGCAAACAATCCGGGCTATACGTCACGCCCGTTGGATTCTGTGCCCGTGGCGTCAAAACGATGGCTTTACATTTTTTATTAATCGCTTTTTTTAGAACGGCCGTATCCATGCCACTTGGCGTAATAGGGATAGGCACTGGCTTGAGATTCATAAACCGCAGCAGATGAAATAATTTCATGTAGCCAGGATCCTCGACCAGAACATGATCCCCTGATTCAAGAAATGCAGCGAATATTTCCTGCATCCCGGCAGTTGTACCCGCCTCAATCATAATGTCACCTTCAGGCAAGCCTTCACTCTTCGCCATTTCTTTTACAACGCCGACCAGCAGTGGGTCATCAGGAGTAACATTATAAAGTTGTGGGCTGCCCCGTAATGTGTTTACAAGAACCTCCGAATAATCAGGAAGAAGTTTCGGATCCGGATTACCAAAGCTTATGTCGCACAAACCAGGAGCACCAACGTCCGGGATGGACTGAGGAACAGAAAAATCTCGGAGAGCAACACGTTTTGTTCGCCCATGCGACTCAATAATCCCCAGACCCTGTAGCTTCTGATAAGCAGAGGCTACGGTATTTTTATTTACGCCTATGAGTACAGCATATTTGCGTACGGACATAAGTTGGTCGCCAGGTCGCAAGTTTCCATTTTCAATTTTTTGCCGCAGATCATCGACAATGGCTTGCGCAGTGTAGATATCATTCATATTGAAAATTCCTTGCTGATCTAAGCGTCGTCCGAAGTGTGGGCCAGATGTATCTGTTAAGGGTGCGTTTATAAATGCACTTTTCACCCACAGGGGCACAAGGCCATCATACCAACACTAGTATCGCGCGCTCACAAAAAAATCATTATTTATAAAAATGCCCTCGCATCTCGTCAGCACTTTAATTTTGAAAATAACCATCTGGAGGTTAGCCATAAACGCTCAAGCCATACTATCAATAAATAAAACATCCATCTTAACAAAATCTTAAAAACAGCTCGTTTAACAGGCCGTCAAAGTGACTAGACTGATTCTAGATATGTCATATTTAAAGCGGAAAGTTTGGGATGACCATCTTAGCCATCTTTTCTGAATGAATGCTTATTGCGGCTACTTGTGATTCATTTCGCAGAATGTGGGTATGGGGGCTGATTTAATTGTCTGTCAAGGTGACATGATTTTAAGATTTGAGTAAGCGTGTTTAAGACAATTTAATCATTAAAGACTGATAATGAGTATCGCAGGGAATCTAATATATGAACAGTTTGGTAAGCGAAAATGATTATCTTCGGATAGCCCCCGCTTATTTTATAATAATGATCATTGCAGTGGTCATTGCAACTGTTCCAATAATAGCAAATGCCGCAAGCTATTATGTTGATGCAGGGGTTATCGATGATAATGGTGATGGCAGTGAAAGTGGACCCAAAAAATACATCTCATCATGACATCAGACCCGATATACTGGGCTCTGATTCCGTAACGGTTGATAAAACCTTGTCGAGCAACAAATCTCACCAAGCTCAGATCAAACGCCGTAAACCACCCTTAGTACTTCGTTGGTTGCGTTTTTCATTTCGCGTGCAAAGCCTCGTTTCTAGCCGCTGGGCAGGCTGGCATTTATTTAAGCTATGGTTTACCTCCCCAAAACATCCTGAACCAAAACGCGAACAACATTGGCGTGAGGATGCGCAATTCATATCCATCCCTCACCTATACGGCCCAATTGCAACCTATAAGTGGGGCAACAGTCAGAATACTATTTTGTTATTACACGGCTGGAGTGGACGCGGCCCACAAATGGGGGCCTTTGTTGCACCCTTGCTGGAAAGGGGGTATCAGGTCATTGCCTTTGACGCACCGGGCCATGGCCGCACGCCCGGCACAACCAGCAGCGTTTTTAAAATGAGTGATGCGCTGCACGCGGTCATAAAAGAGGTAGGCCCAATCAATGCCGTCATAGCCCATTCATTTGGCTGTATATTACTGGCCTACGCCTTAAAACATACCGATTTCAAGACGGACAAGGCGATTTGCATCAGTTCTCCCACGACGCCCCTTTTTCTGGTTGATCGGTTTTGTTCTTTTATGCGCATAAATGACAAGGTTAAACAACACTTTATGCGATATACAGAAGCTAAATTTAATAATGACGTGTGGGATAAATTATCTGCCGATAAAAATGTACAGGGTATGTCTCTACCGGCTCTCATTATCCACGATGAAGATGATCATGATGTACCCTGCCAGCTCGGTCAACAACTGGCCGAGGCCTGGCCTGACTCACACCTGCATTTAACCAAAGGCCTGGGCCATCGACGCATACTACGCAACAAACACGTTATCCAGGCAGTCACTGATTTTTTGGATTGATCGGCTCTGGTACTGACCTGTAAACCGGACACCTACCCCAACAAATACTTCTTAGTAATAGAGAATAACTAGTTAGAACATTTCCTTAGGGGGGGTATCCAATTGTTTTGTTGTGAACCAGCATTCCGCATTATGTTTAATTGTAACTATACGTTATATAAATGTGCTGTATCACCAGCAGCGGGATCATGACGGCTAGTGCCACATGCATCACAGTCCAACTCAATACAAACCAACGCTTTTTTAGTTTAACGTCATAAAAATTCAATAAACCCGTGATAGATATAACGATAAACAAGACCAATAACAAAGTTTGGTATGCATAACCTTTCTCAACAGTATGAAGACAGAGTAAAATGGGCGCCAATACCCCTAACCACTTATGAACAACTAAATGCTTCGCTGCTCGTGATGCACCTGTGGACAAACGCAAATAAGCCAAACGCCATTGCCCAGCGACATAAAGTAAAATCATAAATCCAGACAATTGTTTGTAAAGATCAATGCGTTGCAATACGACTAACAATTGCCAAATATTATCTGAGGCAAGCTGTGAGAAATAGAAAGCAAATAATAATACGCCTAAAAACTGCTGCGGCTTATTGTAAATATATCGTTTAATCATCGATATTATCTTTAACCTTATCTGTTATTAAAATATCAGCAGACATCAACAACTTTAGAATATGAGCAGACGACTGCAAATGAATCTCTCGATTAAACTCATCTAATGAGGGTAAATAGTACCCTTCGCGTGGCCACTTATTACCAACAACGGGTGGATTTTCCTGTGCAAGAAGTTCATCTAACACCATTTGATAGGCGTCAGACACCCCTTTACGCAGTGCGGCAAGCATAGTTAATAACTCGGTATGTGTAACGTGCTGTTTTGGATAAGTCCAAGTAGCGGCTCCCATTACATCATTGAGCACCCAATCCGTTTTGGGGCTGTCTTTATGTTCGTTGTGACAAACAACACAGGGGTCGGCTATTGCAACATCAGGGGCTAAATAGGCATAGCGCTGAGCATCTTCAACATAAAAAAACATAGGACTAAGCTGTTCTTTTAACTGTTCAAATACCGCCAAAAAATCACCCTCAAAATTATTTGCGCTATTAATCGCAAAGTCTGATCCCAAAAACAGTCCCAACAACACAGGGTTTTGTTCAAGTGAGCGTGATGTTTCTCTTAAAAACTGAGCAGGCAGTAGACCCGCGACTAAATCTGCGTTTTTCCAATGCTCATTAAATTTCATTCCCTGTTTATTACCTGTGCCAACAATTTCTTTGGTATAAATTTCTCGAGCATAACTATTTTCCAACTGAAGAACTTGAAACGCCAGTTCAACTGAAAATACCTCGCTCGGTTCAGCCTCTGCCTGAAGCTCTACGGGTGCGGTAACAAAAAGATAAATAGATAGCACCACTAAACACAAGCAAATAATCGTGAATAGTTTATTTCTCATCAACATAACGACTCTCCTTAGCCTTAAATTGCTTTCTATCGCTGTAAGGTGACGTTCCAGATTGAAAATACTGCTGAATAATGGCTTGCGTCATGTCCGTGGGGGCAACAAGTGGCACCTTACGCAGGTGATTGCCATGGAAATCATGGCAGGTTAAACAACTACGCCAGCGCTTCTCTTTAACCAATTGTTGGTGCGATACATCCAGTGGATCGTTTTGAATCACTAAACGACCATGACATTCTTTACAAAAATCACTTGCTATAGAGACACGTCGCCCTTGATGTTCAGCATGACAAGTACTACAAAATTGTGGCTGAATTTTCTCTCTCACCTCCTTATATCGAGGCTCAAAAAAGCGAAACACAGGGTGATGGTCATTCGATCTAGCATGGCAAGCCAAGCAATCATTGTTTCCTACAGGGTTATGCCCTATCGAGATATCCTCTTCACGATTATCCAACAAATATTGCATACGAGCCTGCAGTTGCTGCCGAAATGAACCAGGGGCATTGATATGACATTCGCGACACTCTAAATTCTCATGCCCAGGTAACATTTCACCCGCAGCATGTAGGGAGCTAAAATAGGGATGATTCAGAATACCTATCAGCATCAACCCGACAATGACCCCGGCTAACACACCAAACAAACGTCTATTAGCCAGTAATATCCTATTCTGAAAAATGCCCATTACTTGAGATAGACCATAAAATTGATTAGATTAAAGTAGACGCGACTATGACGCGGAAGCAAACCGGACACCCATCTTAAAAATAATGCATTATTAATAATAATCAACAGTTTATGTTTATTTAAGGGGCCCCAGGTTCAAACATGAAGAACACAAATAGGGCAGCTTAAGTTGGGTGTCCGGTTAAGATCGTTGTAAAGCTTCAGAAGTAATACTATACTGGTATTACAGTTATTGTGAGGTGCTGATTATGCGAGTTACAACGAAAGGACAGGTTACCATTCCTAGGGGTGTGAGAGAGGCCTTGGGCATATCACCTGAAACAGAAATTGATTTTGTCGAAGATAGTGGTCGGTTCTATATCGTAAAAACTAATGAACCTAGCGCGGTGGGTAAGTTTAGTAAACTCCGTGGGATAGCC
>JAFLJQ010000086.1 GCA_022712915.1 Gammaproteobacteria bacterium
TTTTCTGTCTTTATGTTCTTGGCCAGTTGTCCTGCCAAGGCCCTCATCTCTTTCTCGTTCATCACTATGCTCATTATTAATTTTCCTGTAGGTTAGGGTATTAATTAATGAGCAGTTACACAATTTAATTTACAGGCTCGATAATCTCTAATTTTCCTCTAATATAAAACAAAATAACATTGCGATCCTTTGCGTCTTTTGCAGTTTGGATCTTTAAAATGGATTAAATACTTAACGGGACAGCAGTGCTAATGAATATGTATTTTTGCCAGACCGATCAGCCAAATCTGTTCCATTTGTGTTTTAGCCTTAATGCTAATGTCGTGCAATTTTCCGTTGATAAATTCATCTTTAAATAGACCCAAAATAGATTGTTGACGTTGCAATGTGTCCATGCCACCCAATGCATCACTAATCACATAGAGTTCAAAGTTGCATTTTTCTCCAACAACATCAATTACCGCCCCGGGATATACCCCCAGAACGCGGATGATGATTTCCTCTTTAGTCATGATTTATGCCTCTTCTACTTGTAATTTCTCAGTCACAACCTGCATCATGATTAATAATCAGCCACTGTTTCTCATGCTAAATCAAGTCCATCTAGCAAACTCTATGCCAAACCAGAGAATACCTATAGTTCACTGTTTTTACTTGAGTTATTTTTAACATAAAAATATAAAAAGTAATATAAGTAAAAATCAGGTAATAGTCTGAACTATGTATGATACTAAAAGTGACAAAACGTTCAATCATAATGACAAATTTATACCGTAAAAGGTAATATTGTAGATCCCTCCGCATCACAGCATGTACGGCAACAGGGCACCTTATGGTGCACATAAGCTCTTTCTCATTCACGACGCGTTAAGCGGATGCATGAATATACCAAGTTTAACTACATTGACAGCAACAAGCGGGGCATGCGTTTATATCATATAATATCTATTTGCCTGCCCGTTCAAAATGCAAAAAAAATCTGACTATCCAGGTAGGTTTTTATAACTAGTTAAGGAAAACAACTCACCATAATTGCCAATATCTTCCTCACTATTAGTATTAAAAATAATGCAAACAACTGTGGAACATAACATCCGACCCCAATCTATTTCTAATCCTGACAAGCTACGCTACTGCAAACAGGAAGTGCAAGCATCAATAAGGGACTAGATCTAACAAACACTAGCGTGGTGACCACGCCGTTTACCGGGGTTCAAAGAATTGAACATACTGATAACAGTACAACTGATATAGGTGCAATGAAATTTCGAACTTTTTAATCCACATCGCTCACCGTACAATCTCTATAAAGCTGGCACAACTTGAGCCAAAAAACATTTATGTTTCACATAATAAACCAGGGTTGACATTTTGCTGGAAGTACTCTGAGCAAGGAATAAGCTGATTGGAACGTTCAGAGGTATATCAGCTCGCTCCATTCGTATATAAAACCCCGGAAACTTTAGAGAAATCATTTTAAAATAGCATCTACCAGTGTTTTATTATATCTTCAGGCGATATTGTCAGGCTGGGAGTGCATTAGCGGGTGGTGTTGACTGTTCGTATATCGGTGATATGGCAATTTTGCCAAAACATCAAGGTCTTGTCCTGGGCAGTAAAATAGCGTCTGCATTGGTAGCGTTCTCAAAGGGGCATTAAAAAACAATTCTTTACTCGGTTCCAAGAAAAAATTATTCTACAAAAAACACACTTTCAAACGTATAGATACTGCCATGGCCATCTTTGATAACCGAAGTATGAAATAAATTTTAGATTAGTAAATGAAACATAAGAAACAGCTCTAATCAACCCAGCACCGTGCAGATCATACCACCCGATGCGACACTGGATCAGCTGAGCTCAAACATTAGGCATAACAATAATCATCATGACTAAATCAACTATCACCTACTGGAATCCTCTAAATTCAACAAACCAAGAGAAGTGGCGGCCCATTAAGAACCTCGAAGAAATGGCTGAAGAACTCACGCTGAGTATTGACAATGAGACGGGGGAATATACCCGGTTAACACGGTTTCATCCTGGTGCGGATACAATGTTAATGGGTGGTAAAAGCCATGATTACCCCGAAGAAATATTCATTATAAGTGGCCGTCTCTATGACCAAGCTTTTGACCTGTGGTTAGAAACGGGGCACTATGCAAGTAGACCGCCCGGAGAAGCACATGGCCCATTTAAAACAGAGGAAGGCTGTGTTGTTCTCGAAATTTCTTTTCCAAATAAAACCAATGAGTAGTCTAAACTGTCTAACAGGGCACATCACCAGACACAAATTATATTGCAATTCACTTGAATAGAAACAATATACCCATGCTAATAATTAAATCAGCTCTTCCCTTTATCTGGGAAGTATTATTTTAGAACAAACGAACAAACCAACCTGACCACCATGCGCTACGACCAAATAAGCAAGCCTGCACGACATGGTTGCCGGTAATTGATTAGTTCTATAGAGTTTCACTGGTACATTTATTAACTTAACATAACACCATAAAACAAATAATGCGCAATGAAAAAACCCAGGCTGAATACATCCGTCGAATAAATAAAACCATCGAATATATTTCTCAGAATATCGATAAAAACATTTGCCTTGAAGATGCAGCTAAAATCAGTCATTTCTCCCCTTTTCACTTCCATCGTATATTTCACAGTATTGTTGGTGATACTCTCAATGAGTATATTTCTAGGAAAAAAATGGAAAAGGCAGCCAACATTCTTGTATGCAAACCTGAATTAAATATAACAGAAGTAGCCGAAATGGGTGGCTTCTCTTCAAGTGCTAACTTTTCAAAGGCATTTAAATTATATTTTGGAATAAGTCCAAGCCAAATCAGAAATCCAAAAGCCGACAATAATAGCAAGATTGGAAAAATATATAGCAAGTATGGAAAGGAATTTAATGCCAGCAACCTATATTCTCAATTTGTCACTAACTCAGCAGTATTCGATTCAGACAAATTAGAGGAACTTTTAATGAATGTTAAAGTAGAAGATATTGAAGAAAAATTGATTTCCTTTCTGACCGCACCGAAAGGATACGATTTAGATTCTATTTTTGAAACCTGGGATACAATGATTAAATGGGCAAAATCAAAAGGTATTAACGACCAGGAAAACAAACGATTTGCCATCTGTCATGACAACCCCATGATTACCCCTTCCGATAAATGCCGTTATGATGCATCTATAGAAGTTAACAGTGAGGTTAATATAACATCACCATTTTCTAAATCAATTATACCGTCCGGAAAATATGCTATAGCATATTATAAAGGTGAGGATAATAAGGTAAGCAATTTCTATATGGAATTATATTCTAACTGGCTACCTAATAGTGGATTTGAACCAGATAACTTTCCACCGGTTGCACATTATTTAAATGACTCAAGGCAAGATGGCTTCATGGAAATGGAGGTGTACATTAAAGTGAAAAAATTGGGCTATATTTAGATACACAACAAATATAACAATGTCATGCGAGTGACTGTTTAAGGCATCTAACGGAAGTGTTTGACATCAAGGATAGATAGTCAACTTTACTCGGTACACTCGCATATATTTTTGTTATATTTCCATCCGGACATACCATATGGGCACTTCTATAAATGCACTTTTCACCCAAGGGGCACAAGTCCACGATAGCCGCGACAGCGCCGTGCTCAAACACCTGGACGGCACCTTGTCCTCATGTACTAATAAGTACGTTAATTATGCGACATAATATTAAGATAATCTCTATCTTAAATATAGGCTAAATTTGGATCTTTGAAAAAACCTTTAACCGTATTCTTAAGTTTGCCTAGTTGGCTTAAGTATCGCCTCACAATA
>JAFLJQ010000103.1 GCA_022712915.1 Gammaproteobacteria bacterium
TAAGGGCACCTCTAATAATTCGCTAAAGCCGTGCTGGCGGCGTTGCAAAGGGGCTCAAAATGCTCATTTACTGCGTGTAAACTGCGCTTTTTCGCCCCTTTGTGCCTTGCCATCATCGTCTTAATCGAATTATTAGAGGCAGCCTTAAGTTTTTTATTCAATCCTGAGTTTTTTGATACGGTAGCGCATGGCGCGGAATGATATGCCTAGCAGTTTTGCAGCGGCAGTTTTGTTGTAGCGGGTTTGTTGCAGGGCCCTGATGATTTCTTCTCGTTCGGTATTTTCCAGTATCGGGTTAAGGCCAAGGGGTTTTGTAGAGGTTTTTTTATTTGTCAGTGAGTAATTATTTATTCCTGCTGTATTACCTTCAGGTAATTGCAAATCCTCTGTGCTGATTAGATCGCTCTCACACAGGGTCATGGCCCGTTCGAGTATATTTTCCAGTTCTCGAACATTGCCAGGGAAGGGATATTTTATTAGGGCCTCCATGGCGGGACGTTGCAGCGACGGGATTTTAGTTTTCCAGGTGGTGGCAATACGTTTAATAAAGTATCTGGTTAGCATGGGAATGTCTTCTGGTCTTTCTCGCAGGCCTGGCACGTGGAGTGTGATCACATTGATGCGATAAAATAGATCCTGACGAAATTGCCCACCTTTGGTCAGTTGTTCAAGGTCTTTATGGGTGGCGCTGAGGATGCGCACGTCGATGGGGATTTCGCGTTGTTCACCGATAGGGCGGATGGCCTTTTCTTGAACGGCGCGGAGTAGTTTTACTTGCATGGACAGGGGTAAGTCTGCCACTTCATCGAGGAACAAGGTGCCGCCGTTGGCGGCTTGAAACAGGCCTTGTTTGTCTGATACGGCACCAGTGAAACTGCCTTTTTTGTGGCCGAAGAATTCACTCTCCATTAATTCACCGGGGATGGCTCCACAATTGACCGGGATGAAAGGTTTGTCGGCCCGTGGGCCTTGTTTGTGTATTAACTGCGCGACCAGTTCCTTGCCCACCCCCGATTCACCGCTGATGTAGACCGGTGCCTGGCTGCGGGATAATTTTCCGATGGTTTTGCAGGTTTGCCGGATGGCCGGTGAGTTGCCCAGTAGTTCTGGTTCGCTCAGAGTCTCTACTGGTTTTTGTTCATTTGATAGTCGTAAGGCTGTTTCTACCAGGTTGCGCAGGATTTGCAGATCGACTGGTTTGGAAACAAAGTCAAAGGCCCCGGCCTTGAGTGCCTCAATGGCGGACTGCATATTGCCATGGGCTGTTATGACGGCGACAGGCAGGTTGGAGTGTTGTTGCTGAATCTCGCGTACCAGATCGATACCACTGCCATCGGGTAGGCGCATATCTGTCAGGCAGAGATCATATTTATTTTTCGCTAGTGATGCCCGTGCCTGTTGCAGATCGGCGGCACTGGTGGTTTCTATGTCCATGCGGGAGAGGGTGATCTCCAATAGTTCACGAATGTCTGGCTCGTCATCGACGATCAAAGCCGTGTTAATTTTATGGCTTGCTGTGTCCATTGCCTTATTCATTAATTTATATTTCTACGGGGATCTTGAAAGCTGATCCGAAAACAAGCACCACCTGTAGGGATAAAAATATAATTCAGCTGTGCCTGATTAGATTCGGCCAGTTGGCGGGAAATATAAAGGCCTAAGCCTGTTCCATTTGTTGCTGAGGTAAAGAATGGCTCAAAAATATGGGGGATATCTTCGGTTGGGATGCCCTGCCCGTGATCGATCACGTCCAGGAAGGGGCGATTCGAGCCGGAGCTAATACCACCGCGCAGTTCAATTTTGCAGTCGGCGCTATGCCGCAAAGCGTTGTCACACAGGTTAACCAATATTTGTCGCAAGTGGTGGCTATCAAAACGTATTTGAATCTCTTCGGGTTGAATATCAATCAGCATACTGCCTGTAGCCAGTGTTTGACCTAACTGATAATCGGGAATAAATTTTTGTAAAAAGTCTTTTAAGTCAATGAGTTCTATATGGTGAGGATCACGCCGACTCACTTGCATGATGTTTTCTACTATCGTATTCAAACGGCTGGTGTTATCAGCAATGATTTGTGTGAGTCGATGATCTTTATTATCAAGTTTGTCTGACTCGGATAATAACTGCCCGGCATGGCTGATGGCTCCCAACGGGTTACGTATCTCATGGGCAATACTGGCGGTTAGTCTGCCAAGGGATGCTAGCTGTAATTGCTGTGCCTGTTGTGCGGTGGCGGAAATATCTTCCAGAAAGATTAATATGCCCTGATGATCCTGACCGAGGCGTGCAAAGCGCGGCTGGATATCGGTGTGGGTAGAGACGGGCTTGCTATGCTGGTGTTGGGTGAAGGGATCATTTTTCCATGTCACCAGTCGTTCAAGCAGTTCTTTAGACAAATGGGACAGACGTGTGGTGGTGTTGGGTGAGGGGGTGCCGAGCATTTGTCGGGCCGATTTGTTGATCAGGCGTATGGTTAGATCTTCATCAACTACGATGACCCCGGTTTGCATTCGTTGAATCACATGCTCGGTCAATTGGGCCATATTGGCCAGATCGATACTTTGCTTTTGTGCCAGGGCCTCACTCTCCTGGATGCGCCGTGACAGGATGATAGCCAGCAGGGAGGTGGCAAAAAAAGTAATGCCTAGAATACCGGTTTGTAGAAAAGCATTATCAGCTTTGCTGTCACCAAGCTGTGTTAAGCCATGTTCGATTAGAATGGCAATGGAGGCAAGGGCGGCAGGCAGGAAAGCTGCCCGGCCGGAGAGCAGGATGCTGCCGCAGACAATTGATATCACCATTAATGAGCCCAGGCCACTGCTTATCCCACCACTGGCATGCATTAAGCTCGTTACAAATATAATATCAATGCAAATATTAAGGTATATTTGGACTAACAGGCCAGAGCGATGTTGATGGATTTTCGACTGGATGATGACAGCGGTTACAAAATAGAATGCTGATGTAGTGATGAATAGTGCAGGATTGTGACTGCCCAGTGGTTTGAAGAGTAAATCGCTAAAATAAAGGAATACCAATAGCAGGGAAAGGGCAAGACGATAGTAATTCAGTAGATAAATGGGGCGCCATGAGGCCGGTTGTGCGTTATCCCTGTCCAGCTTGTTATTTTGATTGAGTAGGTAGCTAGACATGGCAAGGGCGTTGGGATCCTTATAGCTGGGTTGTTGTCAGGGCTCCTTCTCGTTATGAAGTTGCCGGTGTTTCTGACTACAGTAATACTGGTTATCGGTCTTAACGGCCTCATGTTTAGGAATATGCAGTCCGCAGTGCTGGCAGCGAACCACGGTCTCAATATGCCCCTGTTTGTTTTTTTTGTTGATCTGAGACTGGTTGATCCGGTTTCTTATCATGCGTAGCAGCAGCCAGATGAGCAGAGCGGTGATTAGGATGTGTATCAGTGTCATAGTTAGTGTATTCGGGTAAAATCGTATTTTTCTGAAACTGGGTAATGGCCGGTTAGGGTTGCGCCATTATAGTCCAAATTATCTGTCAGTGTCTGGAGTGGTTTTTGGCTAAACAAGACAATCAGCAAGTGGTTTTACGCGTTGCGATGGCACAAATCAATGTCATGGTGGGGGATATCGAGGCCAATGCCGCCAGCATCATTAATGCTTGTATAGAGGCCAAACAGAGACTTAATGCCGATCTCATCCTGTTTCCTGAATTGGTGCTGATTGGTTATCCACCGGAAGATCTGTTGTTAAGGCCGGGCCTGCATGATCGGATTCTGCAAGGGCTGGAGCAAATCAAACAACAGGTTAGTGGCATTGACATTGTGTTGGGCTATCCATGCCAAACGACTACAGGTTTATATAATGCCGCCTCCTTAATTCGAGATGGTGAGATTATGGCCACTTACCATAAGCAACACCTGCCAAATTACAGTGTTTTTGATGAAAAACGCTATTTTGTCGCGGGTGGTACAGCCTGTGTTGTTAATGTTAAAGGAATTCGGGTTGCTATAACCATTTGTGAAGATATCTGGAACCCAGGGCCGGTGAATCAGGCCGCAGATGAGGGCGCGCAGCTTATACTTAATCTGAATGCCTCCCCCTTTCATATTGACAAGGGTGCTGAGCGAGAGGCTGCCCTGGCGGATAGAGTGTCCGAGGCCGGTATCCCTATAGTCTATGTCAACCTGATCGGCGGTCAGGATGAACTGGTGTTTGATGGCAATTCTTTTGTTATGAACGGCAGGGGGGAAGTGACGCAGCGACTGGCTGCTTTTAGCACGGGAATTTATGCGGTCGATTTTGTGCAGCTTGATGATCGAATTGAACCGCTACCCGCAGATATTGCACCTGCATTGGGGAGTGTTGTTAGTGTCTATCAGACTTTGGTGCTCGGGGTGCGTGATTATATCAGCAAGAATGGTTTCAGTGGTGCTGTGGTGGGTTTGTCTGGAGGCATCGATTCTGCGCTGACTGTGGCGATAGCCGTGGATGCTATTGGGCCTGATCGGGTTGAGGGAGTGTCCATGCCCTCGCAATATACCGCTGACATGAGTAATGAGGATGCCCGCCTGGAAGCGGAGTGGTTGGGGATTGATTTTCAAACCATCCCTATTGCGTCTGTGTTCAATAGTTTTCTTGATTTGTTAAAAGAGGAGTTTGCCGGTTTACCTATTGATACTACCGAAGAAAATATTCAGGCCCGTTGCCGGGGTGTTTTACTGATGGCTGTGTCGAATAAAAAGGGCAAGATTGTTCTTACAACAGGTAACAAGAGTGAAATGGCTGTAGGGTATGCCACACTGTATGGTGACATGGCAGGAGGCTATGCAGTATTGAAAGATGTGCCCAAAATTTTGGTTTATCAACTGGCGGAGTATCGCAATACTCTGGGGCAGGTGATCCCGCAACGGGTCATTGATCGGCCACCGTCTGCTGAGTTGGCACTGGATCAACAGGATACCGACAGTCTGCCACCTTATGACATCCTTGATGTTATTCTGGAAATGTATGTGGAGCAGGATAAGGATGTCGATGATATTGTCGCGACAGGTTATGATGCTGATATAGTGCGCAAGGTAGTGGGGATGGTGGATCGAAATGAGTATAAACGCCGCCAGGCTGCACCGGGTGTGAGGATTACGCAGCGGGCCTTTGGCCGTGACCGGCGATACCCTATTACTTCCGGCTATGGTAAGGTTCGACTAAACAATAATTAGGATAAATTTGAAATAAAGCAGGTTATAGCGATGAAAAAAATCGAAGCAATTATCAAACCCTTCAAACTGGATGATGTGCGCGAGGCCCTGTCGGATATTGGTGTGGCTGGGATGACCTCGATCGAGGTGAAAGGTTTTGGCCGACAAAAAGGTCACACAGAACTTTATCGTGGTGCAGAATATGTGATCGACTTTTTACCCAAGGTCAAGATTGTTGTTGTTGTGAGGGACGAACAACTGGATGGTTGTATTGAGGCCATTACCAATGCTGCTCGTACTGGCAAGATTGGTGATGGAAAAATATTTGTCACCAGTGTGGAGCGTGTGGTACGAATTCGTACTGGGGAAGAAGGCGACGAGGCCATCTAATTTAAGGGCACTTTTATAAATGCACTTTTCATCCAAGGGGCACAAGTCCGCGATAGCGGCGTCAGCGCCGTGCTTCCTTGCTCTTACGAAAAAATCATTATTTATAGAAGCGTCCTTAAGTCTCTGAAGTTGTTTTAAAAACACTACTGTTTAACCGTTAAGGCCGCAAAAATATGCGATGTTTTAATGCGTTTTACTTTGTGTTTTTTTGCGGCTTATCCTGTTTTATCTTGCCCGTGCACCGATAGGCGCTCATTAAAAAAAGCAGTTTGAGTTGCTGTGCGGTGCCTGGTGGGTTATGCAACAAATGCTAACCCACCCTGCATTTTAGGTTTTAGTATGCGTTATTCGGGGGTTAATTAAATAACCCGCTGTGATGAGATTTATTTGTTTGTTTTTAACTGTGTTAGTTCCGGGTGTTCCGGGTGGTTTACTTCCAGTATGCGTAAGGCATCTTTGGCCAGTTCTGGCATGTCAATTTTCCGATAGGATTTGACCATTAAGGCTAATGCATCGGCTACGGCCGGGGCGCGTTGGTAGTTTTCGACGACATATTTACCGCGATTGGCCGCAGCAATATAAGCGTCACGTTCAAAATAGAATTTTGCGGCGTGGACTTCATAGGTGGCCAGATTATTACGTAAGTGAGTCATACGTTGCACTGTGTCACGTGCATAACGGCTCTTGGGAAATTTTCTGACTAGTTCTGCAAAATACTGAAAAGAGCGGCGGGATGATTTAGGATCGCGTTCGGTTTTATCTTGACCAAAGGTTTCACCCAGAGAGCTTTTGGTAATATCAAAGCTGGCCAAACCCCGTAGATAATAGAGGTAATCTACATTGGGGTGGTTGGGGTGTAACTTGATAAAGCGTTCTGCTGCCAGAATGGCTGTTTCTGTTTCATCAAATTTGTAATAGGCATAGGCGATTTCCATTTGTGCCCGGGTCGCATAGTTGCCATAGGGGAAACGGGATTCCAGTTTTTCATAAAATTGGATGGCGGTTTCATAATTACCATCTAGCAGGCTGGTTTTGGCTTCTTTATAGATCTCGGCCGCATTCAGGCCGGATGTGGGGTCATCAGGGTCTCCTGTGCTGGCACAACCACTGAGGATAAACATGCTGGTAATCAAAATAAGCAGTAAACGTAGATTCATTGTATTTTTTCTTTAATATTGACCTTGAACATAAGTTGGACAGTATACTCTGCTTGTATGACCGAATAAATTGCTGATTGTTTCCTATGACCGAAATTTCAACTCAAATTTTAACTCAATCCATCCCTGAGACAATGGTTGGTATGCGGCTGGATCAGGTTTTGGCCGAATTGTTTAGCCAATATTCCCGAGCCAGGCTCCAAAAATGGATTAAACAGGGGGATGTGGTGGTCGATGGTCGCCAGATGCGGCCACGAGATAAAGTCCTGGGTGGGGAGGAGGTGGTGGTTACGGTCAAGACCGAGCAGGAAACCCGCTTTGTGGCCCAGCCCATTGAACTGGCCATTGTTTACGAAGATGAGCAGATCCTGGTGATTAACAAACCGGCCGGGTTGGTGGTTCACCCGGCAGCAGGTAATCCAGATGGCACCATGCTGAATGCCTTGTTGCACCATGCCCCTGAATTGGCTCATGTGCCCCGAGCCGGGATCGTGCATCGGCTGGATAAGGATACCAGTGGTTTGTTAGTGGTGGCCCGCACTCTGGAGGCACAAACTGCCCTGGTGGTGCAACTTCAGGCCCGTGAATTTCTGCGTGAATACGAGACCGTGGTGAGTGGTGTTATGACCGCAGGGGGGAGTGTGGATGTCCCCATCGGTCGCCATCCGGTGCAGCGCAAGCGCATGGCCGTGGTTACCCATGGTGGCAAACCGGCTATTAGCCACTACCGGGTGCAGGAACGATTTCGCGCCCACACCTATGTTAGTGTCCGGCTTGATACGGGTCGTACTCACCAGATTCGGGTTCACATGGCACACATCCATTATCCTATTGTGGGTGATCCAACTTACGGTGGGCGACTAAAAATTCCCAAACAATGTAGCGAGGGACTGATCCTGCAATTGCGGGGTTTCAGACGGCAGGCCCTGCATGCCCGTCATTTGGGCATAGTCCACCCCAGTACGGGGGTGGCCATGGATTGGACATTGCCGACGCCGGGAGACATACAGGCCCTGCTCGACAGTTTGCGGGAAGATCACTCCCTAATAGAGAAGGAAGGCCGTAGATGAGCCAGGCATTGGACATGCAAATAGGTTGGTTGGCAGCGAGTTGGCCTGCTCCGGTGCATATTCGAGCAGGCACTACTCAGCGTAGCACGGGGCTAAGTCAGCCCCCCTATGACCATTTTAATCTCGCTCTGCATGTTGGGGATGATGCCAATACGGTGCTGGCCAATCGGGCCTTGCTGATGTCTGATCGGCAATTGCCTGCTGAACCCTGTTGGTTGGAGCAGGTGCATGGCGTGGCTGTAGTCGATGCAAGTTGCCAAAGTGAAGTGGTGCAGGCCGATGCCTCGTATAGCCATGAACCTGATAAGGTCTGTGCCGTGATGACGGCCGATTGTCTGCCGGTGTTGTTCTGCAATCGGCAGGGGACAACGGTTGCAGCGGCCCACGCTGGTTGGCGTGGTTTGGCTGATGGGGTGTTGGAAGTAACCATCGAGCAAGCCGGATTGATCCCGGCTGATACCCTTGTTTGGTTGGGTCCTGGAATTGGGGCCACGGTCTATGAGGTGGGTGAAGAGGTCAAGCAGGCTTTTTTGCAACAACCTATGCATGATGAATCCGCCTTTGTCTCAAATGGCCCCGGCAAGGTCTTGATGGATATGCTTGTCCTGGCTCGTCAACGTCTGCATGCGGTGGGGATTCGCGCTATTTATGGCGGTGAACTCTGTAGCTATAGCTTGCCTGAGCAGTTTTATTCCTACCGCCGCGACGGAAGAACCGGACGTATGGCCAGCTTGATCTGGATGGATAATCTGGCTTGAGGGTACTTCTAAAAATTCAATCAAGCAGATGATGGTAAGGCAAAAACAACGACAAAATCATCAGGAATGATTTTGGACATGCAATAGCATGGCCCCGAAGGGGCTCATCATAGGGATGTGATGAGCAAAAAGCGCAGTTTTGTACATGGATGACCTTATTTCGCGAAGCCCACGGATGGGCGAGAGCGAATCATTTTCATGTAAATGAGTATTTTGAGCTTGTTTTTAGCGCAGCCAACGCTGCTTCAGTGGATTTTTAGACGTGCCCTTGAATACATCACACTGATAATGCTGGCAAGACTCAACTTCAGGTATGATGTGCGGCCTGACTAAATCACATATTATTAATTTTAAGAACAATACCTATGGAACTGCTTACCTGGATCATACTGTTTAGCCTGCTGGGCGGTGTCTTGAGCGTCCTGGCGGCATCCGTGTTTTTGTTGATACCGGAACCCTGGCGCAGTCGGATGTTGCCTCACTCGGTAAGCTTTGCTATTGGAGCCCTACTTGGGGCTGCCTTTCTGGGGTTGTTGCCCCATGCTATCAATAGTGAACCGAGGGTTGATGCCCATGATTTGGGCTTGACTGTACTACTGGGAATGCTGTCATTTTTTATACTGGAAAAAATGGTCATCTGGCGTCACTGTCACTCGACCCATTGTGAGGCCCATGACCCTCATGATCCCGATGCCCCCCCAAACCAGCACAGCCATAATGATGAACACAAGGCCGCCGGTAGCCTGATCCTGATTGGTGATGGCTTACACAACCTTGTCGATGGGGTGTTGATTGCAGCGGCCTTTATGACCGACATTCATCTTGGTGTGGTGACCAGTCTGGCCGTTGCCACACATGAAATTCCACAAGAGATCGGTGACTTTGCCGTGTTGTTGAATAATGGCTTTAGTCGCGCCAAGGCACTTTGGTATAACGTCCTGGTCAGTCTGACTACGGTCGTGGGTGCCTTGTTGGCTTATTATAGCCTTGCAGGCATGACGCAGATCTTGCCTTATATTCTGGCCATTGCGGCGGCAAGTTTTATCTATATTGCTGTGGCTGATCTGATACCTGGATTACACAAACGCACCCAGTTATCAGCTACAGTGCAGCAGGTTGTGTTGATTGCTGCGGGGGTATTGATTATTTATTTAGCTCACTCAACCCTGCATTAAAGTCTATGGTTGAGGATATATGCTGATAAGTTTTTTGATGACATTGATCGTTTTGTGTATTAGCAGCCTGATTTATATCGGTCTGCGGGCAAACGAGGCTGACTGGGGATCAATCAGGTCGAATATTCTTGATGGTCTGCTGCGTATATTTTGTAAATGTTATCACCGCCTTCGCTTTGATATGATCCCTTTGCCCGAAAGTGGCCCAGCTATTATTGCCTCCAACCATATTTCCGGCCTTGATCCCTTTTTGATTTTTGCCTCCTGCAAAAGGCCTGTTCATTTTATGATCGCGTCCAATCAGTATTATCGCTTTGGTCTAACCTGGTTGTTTAAACTGGGTGGTTGTATTCCGGTTGATATGGAGGGGCGTAGTGATGGTGCTATACGAACGGCCTTGAAGGCTCTGGAAGAGGGTAAGGTCGTGGCCTTGTTTCCACAAGGGGGTATCCACCGAGCCCATCAACCTCGTTCCAGACTCAAACGTGGCGTGCACAAACTGGCTGAGTTGTCGGGTGCCCCGGTTTACCCTGTGCGTATCAGCAACGTGCGTGGAGCTGGCTTTGTTGCTAAAGGTGTCATCCTACGTGGTGAAGCTCGACTTAAGAGCTTTGCCCCTATTGGATGTGCCGCAATGGATCGCCATGCCTGTCTGGATGAGCTTGCACTATGTCTCAAGATCCATGAACATGGTCTTTAATAAAGTTCGCGCCTATTTTTTTTACTGTTGTTAACATTTAAAGCGTTCTTATTTTTAATCATTATTTGTCTGTTCAGTATCTTCTTAAGTAAAAATACGATATTGCCGATGTATGTTCTAACACCTGGAGGTTAAAACCGGATACAGCATGCATGCCATCATTGCCAATTGGATCAGTATCTTTTTTGGCAGCCTGTTTGGGTTGCTCTTATTCGCCATTGTCTGGATGTATATCACTGATGTGTTGCAGACTAGTCATGCTGTTAGACGCAATTATCCCGTCATTGGCCGCCTGCGTTATCGCATGGAACGTTTGGGTGAATATTTCCGGCAATACTTTTTTGCCCATGACCGGGAAGAAATGCCCTTTAACCGAGCTACCCGTGCCTGGATTTACCGCACAGCCAAGGGGCTAGGGGGGATGGTTGGGTTTGGCTCGACCAATGACATGCGCGAAGCGGGTTCGGTTATTTTTGTTAATGCTTCCTTTCCCCGTCTGGAGGAGGAACACACGCCCATGCCGCCGTTGATTATCGGTGCGCAATGTGAAAAACCCTTTATCGCACAAAATATTTTTAACATCTCGGGCATGAGTTATGGCGCTATCTCTAAACCAGCTGTACAGGCCTTGGCAAGAGGTGCGGCCAAGGCCGGTGTATGGTTCAATACGGGTGAGGGGGGGTTGTCACCTTATCATCTTGAGGGTGGTTGCGATCTAATTTATCAAATCGGCACGGCCAAGTATGGTGTCAGGGATGTTAACGGTAATCTTGATGATCAACGTTTGAAGGGTATGGCCGAGCAGGTCAAGGCCTTCGAGATAAAATTATCTCAGGGAGCCAAACCTGGTCGCGGTGGTGTCTTACCGGCCAATAAGGTGACACAGGAAGTCGCCGATATCAGAGGGATTCCCATCGGGCAGATTTCCAGTAGTCCAAATCGACACCGTGATATTGGTAGCGTCGAAGCCCTGTTAAAGACCATGTATCATATTCGAGAGGTCACTGGTCGACCAGTTGGATTCAAGGCCGTGCATGGTTCTGCCCAATTCATGCGTGAACTATGTGAGGAGATATACAGGTTAGGTATTGATTATGCCCCCGATTTTATTACTGTCGATGGCGGTGAAGGGGGCACCGGTGCCGCGCCTCAGGTTTTAATCGATCATGTCGGTTTACCGCTGGCCGAATCTCTACCCATGGTGGTGGATGTATTGATGGAATATGACTTCAAAAATCGTGTCCAGGTGATTGCCTCGGGCAAGTTGACCACCTCGGCTTATGTTGCGTGGGCATTGTGTATGGGGGCGGATTTTGTCGTGTCAGCGCGTGGTTTTATGTTTTCCCTTGGCTGTATTCAGTCGCTACAGTGCCATAAGGATACCTGTCCCACTGGCATTACTACCCATAATAAACGTATGCAAAAGGGATTGGTGGTGGAAGATAAGGCCGGACGTGTTGCGGCCTATGCCCATTGGGTTAATCATGAAATAAATTGTCTTGCCCACTCCTGTGGCTTGCGCAATGCCCGTGAATTTAAACGCGAGCATGTCCGAATCGTTCAAAAACCGGGTTATAGCGTATCATTGGATAAACTATATCCTTATGCCAAGGCGCGTGATGCCATTATCCATGACTTGACCCAGCTCAAGGGCGCGTGATTCTTTGTTTTGCGACGCTTGAATATCGCCTTTTAAGCCTTATCTACTACCATAGTTAAACAAGAACCTTTTGCTGCGGGGAGCGGTACTATGCGAATGGATAAACTGACGAGTAAATTTCAAAGCGCGATCGGCGATGCACAAAGCCTGGCGATCGGACGTAATCATCAATATATTGAACCTCTACACCTGTTGCTGGCCTTACTGGATCAGGATGGTGGTACGGTGCGACAGGTTTTGCTTAAGGCCGAGGTCAATGTCAATCTGTTGCGTTCACAATTGGGTGATGCACTGGATCATATGCCGCGTGTTATTCAGGCCACAGGTGAAGCGCATATTTCCAGTGAATTGAGTCGTTTGTTAAATCTGACCGACAAGCTGGCTCAGGATCGAAAAGATGATTATATCTCCAGCGAATTATTTGTCCTGGCCGCCATAGATGACAAGGGCAAGGTCGGCGAACTATTGAAGAAGGCCGGTGCTGAAAAAGACAAACTGGAAAAATCCGTCAAGAAAATGCGTGGTGGCGCGAAAGTTGATAATCCCAATGCAGAAGATCAACGCCAGTCATTGGAAAAATATACCATCGACCTGACCGAACGTGCTGAACAGGGCAAACTCGATCCCGTTATTGGCCGTGATGATGAAATTCGTCGTACTATTCAGGTGTTGCAGCGCCGCACTAAAAATAATCCCGTATTGATTGGTGAGCCCGGTGTTGGTAAAACCGCCATTGTTGAAGGTCTCGCACAACGTATTATTAATGGAGAAGTACCGGAAGGCCTGAAAAACAAGCGCGTTTTGTCGCTGGATCTCGGTTCCCTTTTGGCCGGAGCCAAATTTCGCGGTGAGTTTGAAGAACGCTTGAAAGCCGTTATTAATGATCTTGCTAAACAGGAAGGACAGATCATTTTATTCATCGATGAACTGCATACCATGGTTGGTGCTGGTAAGGCCGAGGGTGCCATGGATGCCGGTAACATGTTAAAGCCTGCCCTGGCGCGAGGTGAATTACACTGTGTGGGTGCAACAACCTTAGATGAATATCGCAAGTACATCGAAAAAGATGCCGCACTGGAACGTCGCTTTCAGAAGGTTCAGGTTGGTGAACCGACCGTGGCCGATACCATTGCTATCCTGCGTGGCTTGAAAGAAAAATACGAAGTTCATCATGGTGTGGATATTACTGATCCGGCGATTGTTGCTGCGGCCACGTTATCCCATCGCTATATCACGGATCGGCAATTACCCGATAAAGCCATTGACCTGATAGATGAAGCCGCCAGCCGTATTCGTATGGAGATCGACTCCAAACCAGAATCCATGGATAAATTGGATCGAAAACTCATTCAGTTAAAAATAGAGCGTGAGGCCCTTAAGAAGGAGACCGATGAGGCATCAAGAATGCGACTCAAAAATCTTGAAGATGAGATCAGCAAGCTGCAAGCGGAATATAACGGCCTGGAGCAGATCTGGAATTCAGAAAAGGCTGCCTTGCAAGGTTCGCAACATATCAAAGAACAACTGGAACGTGCCCGTCAGGATCTGGAAACCGCACGTCGTGCCAGTGATCTGGCTCGTATGTCGGAACTGCAATATGGCAGGATCCCTGAGCTGGAAAAGCAACTGGAGATGGCATCTGATGTGGAAGTGAAAGACACCAAGTTGTTACGCAATGCCGTTAACGAAGAAGAGATCGCCGAAGTGGTGGCCAAGTGGACCGGGATTCCCGTGTCAAAAATGCTCGAAGGCGAACGGGACAAATTGTTGAGAATGGAAGATGCCCTGCATCAACGCGTTGTGGGTCAGGAGGAAGCTGTTCGGTCTGTGTCCGATGCCATTCGCCGTTCCCGTGCCGGGCTATCCGATCCTAGTCGGCCCAATGGTTCATTTTTATTCCTCGGGCCAACCGGTGTCGGCAAGACCGAATTGACTAAGGCCCTGGCTGAATTTCTGTTTGATACCGAAGATGCCATCGTGCGTATCGACATGTCAGAGTTTATGGAACGCCATTCCGTGGCCAGGCTGATTGGTGCACCGCCCGGTTATGTCGGTTATGAAGAAGGTGGTTATCTAACAGAAGCTGTTAGACGCAAACCCTATTCGGTGATCTTGCTGGATGAAGTGGAAAAGGCCCACCCGGATGTGTTCAACATCTTGTTGCAGGTTTTGGACGATGGACGTCTTACCGATGGTCAGGGCCGCACCGTTGATTTTCGTAACACCGTCATCATCATGACATCAAATTTGGGTTCACAACAGATCCAGAAATTGTCCGGTGAAGAAAATTACGACAAGATGAAAGAAGCGGTCATGGAAGTTGTTGGCGATCACTTCCGCCCCGAGTTTGTAAACCGTATCGATGAAGTTGTGGTCTTTCATCCGTTAGGTCGGACACAAATACGTGCCATTGCCAATATTCAGTTTGAATACCTGCGTCATCGTCTGCAAGATCGTCACATGGATATTGAATTGAGTGAAGCCGCTTTGGATAAACTTGGTGAAGCCGGATTTGACCCAGTCTATGGAGCACGTCCGTTGAAACGTTCTATACAAACCCACGTCGAGAACCCACTGGCACAGGATATTTTATCAGGTAGGTTTTTACCGGGTGATGTGATTCAGGTGGATGTGGAAGGTGACAAACTGGTGTTTTCTAAATCTTCTGTTAAGGCGTCAGCTGCATAAATTTTTTCAATCAGACTTTCCTACTTAACGCCCCGCAAGGGGCGTTTTTTTTATTCCTTACTCCTGTGAAGGATGGTTAGGATGGGAGTGAGCAATAGACTTTTGTTTGGATAACTTTGTAGTGATTTAAATTAAAAATATTTTTATCTGAAAAAATATTTCTGGCCAATTATATTTGAACTGCCGCTATACTGTTACATGAGGTTGCTTGGGTTTAAAACATACAAATGAATATGATTATTAAGGGCTATATCTCGTTACAGATTTTATTTGAGAACCTTTTTTATATGAGGAAATTTACTGATCAACAATGTTGGCTGTGAACAAAGGATGTTTTTATGTTGTGGTCTATAGGGCACTTCTATAAATGCATTTTTCACCCAAGGGGCACAAGTCCGCGATAGCGGTGTCAGCGCCGTGCTCGAACACCTGGACGGCACCTTGTCCTCATGTATGTCATATATACTTCGGCTCTAGGATTCTGGCTCCATGCGTCATGCAATCTCCTGCTCTGACCTCCATGGAGGGAGGAAATGCAAAAGGATTGTATGGAACAATTCTTGCCATGCCGTCGTGCGCGCGGAACTTCTTTGCTCTCACGAAAAAAGCACTATTTATAAAAGCGTCCTATATATTAATGTATGTACATTTGTTAACAATCAGAAGGATATGAAACTGTGGTTGATCTCACAATAGATCAGTTATCTGTGTTACTTGTTGAACCATCGGCTACACAGCGTCGGATAATTGAAGGTTACTTAAAAGCCTATGCCGTGACGAACCTTTCATCTGTATTGACGGGCAGCGAGGCATTAATCTCCATGAAGCAATATATACCTGACCTTGTTATTAGCAGCATGCACTTAGCCGATATGACGGGGACTAAATTGGTTCAGACTATGCGTATGGACAGTGAACTGGAGAAAATTCCTTTTATGCTGGTTTCGAGTGAGACAGATTATCGTTATCTGGATCCTATTCGTCAGGCGGGTGTTATTGCCTTATTGCCTAAACCATTTGAAGCTGAACAATTGCACAAGGCACTTTGTTCAACCCTGGATTTTTTAACGCCAGGAGAGTTAAAAACACGCGGTGGAATAGATATCGAAAACCTCAAAGTTTTAATTGTGGATGATAGTTTTACTGCGCGTCAACATATATCTCGTGTGTTGCATAATATGGGGTTTGAGAATTTAATTGAAGCGAAGGATGGTGTTGAAGCGAGTGAAATTATTCAGCATAATTATTTCGATCTGATAGTTACGGATTATAATATGCCAAATATGAATGGAATGGAATTGGTTGAGTATATTCGCACTAAAAGTGAGCAAGCGAGTATCCCGATACTTCTGGTTTCCAGCGAAAATGATGAGAGTCGTCTTGCTGCGGTACAACAGGCTGGTGTTTCCGCTGTTTGTGATAAACCCTTTGAACCGGAATATGTGAAACGATTGCTTGAAAAAATATTAGACTAAGGGTGCTTCTATAAGTAGTGTTTTTTTGCGAGAGCAAGGAAGCACCGCGCGCACGACTGCATGGCAAGGATTGTTCCATACAATCCTTTTGCATTTCCTCCCTCCATGGAGGTCAGAGCAGGAGATTGCATGACGTATGGAGCCAGAATCCTAAAACCGCAGTGTGTATGACATCACTGCTGTCCCGTTAAGTATTTAATCCATTTTAAAGATCTAAACTGCAAAGGGCGCAAAGGATCGCAACGTTATTGTGTTTTATATTAGAGGGAAATTAGAGCTTATCCGAAGACTTCAAGCTCATTTTTTATGAATTACCGAATTTATTTTTTCTTTGCGCCTCTTTGCGATAAAGTGTGTTTTATAAATAATTTTCATATCTCCTGCCCATTTCAACCTCCTCAAGCCGTTAAGTACCCGGTAGATATATGATTTTTTGATTCTTAACGGGACAGCCGTGATATGATGTACATGAGGATAAGGTGCCGTCCAAGTGTTCGAACATGGCGTTCACGCTGCTATCGCAAACTTGTGCCCCTTGGGTGAAAAGTGCATTTATAGAAGTGCTCTTTAACGTGAATCTACTGATTTTGCCATGCTTGTTTTATGGTATCGGACAGTTTCATGGGGTCGAAAGGCTTAGCAATAACTTCAATGGCTCCCAATGATTTGAAGTATGCTATTTCCTGCGGTTGAACCTTGGCTGTCATGAACATGACCGGTGTATTGCTCAGTTGTGGTAATTTGCGTAGTTCTTGCAGCGTGGTAGGGCCATCCATACCGGGCATCATTACATCCAGCAGGATTAGGTCTGGACTAAAGGCTGGGGCTTCATGAATGGCCTCTTTTCCTGAGTTGCATATCTTGAGTTCAAAACCTCCGACATTTTCCAGCGCGATCTGGGCAATTGCCTGGATATCTGGTTCATCCTCGACATAAAGTATTTTATTCAACTCGGCCATTATTTTCTCCAATGGGGCAAGTGTCTCCTAACGACGGTAAACCTATGTCATTAGATAATTGGCTAAGTAGTCTTGTAAATTTCATGGTTTTAAGTCGTACCATTATTCAACATCGACTCTAGGGCACTTCTATAAATGTACTTTTTACCCAAGGGGCACAAGTTTGCGATAGCAGCGTGAACGCCGTGCTCGAACACCTGGACGGGCATGTATGTCATATACACTGTGGTTCTAGGATTCTGGTCCCATGCTTCATCCAATTTCCTGCATTCATGCGTGCGGTGCTTTCCTTGTTCTCATGAAAAAATTACTATTTATAGAAGCTCTCTCTATTTAGAATAATATAAAAGTGACATTTCGCCATTGTTCTTGTAACAATTTTGAGGAATAGCAGTGGTGAAATATTGTTGCGTGTATTGAGATGCGAATATGGGTTGTAATTCCACTTTTATAGTCAGGGCGAATCGACTGTTTTTGGTTTTTCTGAAGGGGGGCTAAGGGCAGATGGTTGTTTTGATACATCCTTTACCAGAGCCAGGATGAGGTTGGTTTTATCTTTTTCAATTAAAGTCAGATTTACCTCGACCGGGAAATGGCTACCGTCCTTGCGTTTGTGAATCCCGCCAAACTGTAAGCGGGTTTTATTTGCCAGCGTCGTAACAACCTCTGAAAAATCCACCGGTTTGGGTCCCTTTTCTATATCGGTAATGCTGAGTTGTAATAATTCTTCTCTGCTATAGCCCAGACTTTTACAGGCATGGTGATTGATATCGACAATACGGCCTTGTAGATCGTGTAACAGGAATGTGTCAGTTGCATTTTCAAGCAGTATTCGGAAACTGTGTTCGTTATTTGCAAGTGTTTGTTGTGTTGTGTGTTGTTTGGCCTTTATTTTCAGTTCATAACTTGTATTGTTTAATTTTATTTCCTGATGATGGTGCCCTGATATCTCTCGGGTGACACATTCAATGCCGGTGATATTGCCATAGGAGTCGGTTTGATAACATGCGTTGGTCGTAACCCAGATGATGTCGCCATTTTTCTGTTTTAGAGCGGTTTCATAACCCAGTAATTCACCCTTGGAGGCTTTGAGTGAATCGAGAAAAAATTGCTTGTCATCGGGGTTAGCATAGAGGCAGGATAAATTGTATCCTGTAATTTCATTTGACTTATAGCCCAGCAGGTGTTCTACCGAGGGTGAAACCATGAGAATATTTCCTTTTATATCCGTTCGATAAAAGGTGTCGATCATATTATTGAGGATATTTTTTAGATTTTGTTCAGACGACAAGAGTTTTTTGTTTATTTGTTGAAGCACGCTGATATCGGTGACAGAAACAATGCGCTGGTTTTTTTTGTTTTGTTGCAGGGTCTTTGCTCTAACCTCTACGGGAAACAGGCTGCCATCCTTGCGAAGGGCCATGAGTTCATATGGTCCTTCAATACCATTTATCATGTTGTGTTGCGCCAGTTGCCGCGTTTCGGCGGCCACAAATTCCAGAACATGGTGGCCGATAACGTCGGCTTTTTTATAACCAAACGTTTCTTCGACGATATCGTTAACATCAGTGATAATGCCATCGTCATGAAAAAACAGGGATTCAAAGGATGCCTGAAAGAAGCCGGTCAGGCGTGTTTCGCTTTTTTTAAGTGCGGTCTGGTATTGCTTGCGTTGTGTGATGTCACTGATGCTTGCGCGAACAAGTCGTCGGTTGGGAAAGGGCATCCTGGATAACCGGACTTCACAAATAAATACTTGCCCGGTACTATCGTGAAATTCATATTCAAATATTAATGGTAGTCCATGTAAGGCCCTTTGCAGATAATCGGTTAAAGGCTTCTTCGGTTGTTTGTTTGCGGCCACCTTGTTTAATTTTTCTAATTTGGTTTCAAACAACTGTGGCTTACTTAATTTAAAGAGTTTTTCAGTCTGCTCATTTGCTTCAATGATCGAATTTGATTCGGCGTCAATAATCAATATGGCGTCGGGAGAGTTCTCGACCAGTGAACGGTAGCGTTTTTCGCTATCTGTCAGCGTTTGCTCTATTAGTTTGCGATCGGTAATGTCTCGGATAATAACCAACCCGGCCGAATTACCTTGCCACCGGGTGACGGCGGCAGTGAGTTCAACGGGTACTCTGGCATTATGCTTATTGATAAAGGCGGCTTCATATTGTTTGGCCACATCTTCACCGCGTATGCGTCGTTGATGCATATCAATGATGTGGTCGGCCTCATCGGGGTGGACAACATCTCTAAGTTTGAGGCCAAGAAATTCCTTGTTTGAATAGCCGAGTATGTCAGCAGCACGCTGGTTGGCGTAGACCAGTTGTTCGTTCTGTACGATAAAAAGGCCATCATGGGCATTATCGGCAAGGGCATGAAAATCACTGTCGTGGTTGTTGATCAGCTCCCTGCGAGATTTTAGCCAGCGGTATGTGAGTAAAGTTGTCAAGAGTAATAATGGGATAATGATGAGTGCTGGGTTTGATTCAAGGTATTCTGGAATGGCTTGAGTGGTTTTTGCCTGGGTATGGGCAGGCCAGACGCTAGCAGCCATTGCAAAACTCCACACTAGTGTGTGTGTATCTAACATAGATTGGTGACTTGATGTCGTTTTCATTTCAGGCGGTCATGTTATTACTATAACTCTTGAGTAGCCATAAAATACCATGCAATAGTCTGATATTGGTAGCGGTTTTAATATCTTGATACCATTAATTTGGCAGATAGAATCAGTCTATCTTTAACAATGCCCCTATTGTTGCCAGTAGTTTGTCATTGGTGGTATTTGATTTTGAGAGCACAGCGTGTACCTGTTGCAAGTATTGCGGGGCAACTTCATGGGCTGAATAAATGACGAGCTTGCTGGTTGGGTGGTGTTGCTGAATATCTGATAATAAGGACAACCCCAGTCCATCGGGTAGTGCAATATCCAGCAGGATGAGTTCAAAATGCTCTTTATCAAGCAACTCACGGGCTTCTTGCAGATTTTTGGCCGAACTCAATCTAGCCTTGTTGGTCATGAGCTTTTTTACGATCTGGTGAATATCGGCTTCATCTTCAATATGCAGTATATGTGGTGAAGTGGTTGTTTTGCAGGCAGACTTTATGGCCTGGATAAGCCGTGGTTCATCGATAGGTTTATTCAGCCAGTCAATGATGCCGATAGCACCGCCGTTGAGACGACGATGTGCCGCATCGGCTTCGACCGAAACCACGATAATTGGTAGAGACTGTGTGTCGGGGTTGCTGCGTAATTCATTGATAAAGTTTGTACCGTTTATATCGGGTAACTGTATGTCCAGTGTCATAGCTTTGTAATATTTTATATTACTGGCCAACAGTTTTCGCGCTTCTTCGGCAGTATTGGCAATATCACAGTTGTAACCTGCGCCTGATAACAGTTGCTGTAGCAGGTTTGCGATATCCGCATCATCTTCTACTATCAATATGCACGCATTGTGTGAGCCGTGCAGATGGGTTGGGATATTATTCTGATCATTATGTTGCTTTGAACTGCTGATAGGTAATTCCACAAATATGCTTGTGCCGATGCCCTGGTGGGTAACGTAATCAATTCGCCCACCATGCTTGTTAATGATGGCCTTGACGATGGACAGGCCAAGGCCGGTGCCGCCTTTTTGCCGGGTATCGGAGGAATCAGATTGGGTAAATTGTTCGAATAATTTGGGTGCAAATTCTTCCGGTATACCCTGACCGTGATCAGTCACACTGATACGAATTGCATTACCATGTTGGGCAACGGCCAACTCGACGGTCTCGCCTTCGGGAGAAAATTTTGCGGCATTAGACATAAGATTGCCCAACACCTGCATCAGGCGGTCATCATCTCCCAGTACATAGACATCATTCTTGCGATGGGTAATGATAAATTTGATGGCATATTGATCGGCATAAGCCGTATTTTCACTAATTGCCTGTTTAACCAGCGCCATAACATCAATCGGTTTAAATGAGAATGCCATTTGACCAGATTCAATTTTCTGCATATCCAGAATGTCGTTGATTAACAGTAATAAGCGGTCTGTATTATTACTGGCGATGTGTAACATTTCGTTCATATTGTTGGGCAAGTCACCCATGGCACCGCCCGTCAACAGACCGAGCGAACCACGGATAGAGGTCAGTGGTGTGCGTAACTCATGACTGACCGTTGAGACAAATTCATTTTTCATACGATCAATTTTTTTGCGTTCGCTAATATCACGCACCATCGCTACAAAACGGGCAGCCTGATCTTCATGGCTGATATATTGCAGGATCACTTCCACCGGGTTCAGTTTTTGGTCTTTGCTTAGATATTCTGTCTCGAAGGTAAGGGATAATTGACTGCCATCCAGCAGGGGTTGTACAAAGGCCTGAAAATCGGCTTCATTTTGCAGTCGTGCGTTAATGTTATAGGGGTGCAGTTGAAAAATTTCTTCCTGACTATAACCAACCAGGTGGGTGGCACCTTGATTGACATAAAAATATTTCAAGGTGTCGGCTGAGAACATAAATACACAGTCTTGTGTTTGATCCAGTGTCGATTTGAAACGGGCCAAATCATCTTGTGTCTTTTTGCGTTCTGTTACGTCCATGAACATGGTCGCCATGGTATTGGGTGTTGTCTGAAATGCATGCACTTCACAGGCACCAGAAATATTTTGTTGATCATCATACAAAATATCTTCACTGTGCCAGGAAATTCCATCATGCGCGGCACGTCGATAATGTTCAGGTATTTCCGTTTCTGCCAGATAGGGGAAGGCCTGTTCGATGCGTTTGCCGACAAACTGGCTGCAATCAAGTCCGAGAATGATATTGGCCGCCGGGTTATAATCAGAAAAAATTAATTGGTCATTGTGTAGCTGGTAAATAAAGATGCCCATGGGGGAGGAGTTGATGATGCTGCGAAATTTATTTTCTGATTCTTGCAGGGCATTTTCAACAACTTTACGATCACTGATGTCCCAACAGTATCCGATATAGCCTTCAAATTCTCCATCTTCGGTAAAGCGGGGAATACCTGAATTCACAATCCAGCCATAACTGCCATCGGCCCGGCGCAGATGAAACTCCATTTCAAAGGCTTCACGATGATTGAAGGCGTTATCGCTTTTTTTGACTGATACCTCCCGCTCATCGGGATGGATGCCAGTGGTCCAGCCAAACTCTAGTTCTTGTTCCAATGTCCGGCCAGTGTAATCCAGCCAGCTTTTATTGAACCAGGTTGTCATATTCCTGGTGTCGGCCAGCCAGATTAAGGCCGGTGCTCCATCGGCCATACGGCGGAAGCGTTGTTCACTTTCCTGTAGTTGTAGCTCAGCTTGCCGGCGTTCTGTGATATCTGTCCAGAAACCAACCATTTCCTTTGGCTGACCTTGTTCATCATATTGCAAGCGGAGCTCATTCTGCATCCAGCGATAATGGCCCTGATTGTCGAGGAACCGATAGCTATGAGTATGTTCACCGAGCTCAAAGAGTTTGCTTATTTCATCAAATACTCGTTGCTTGTCTTCAGGGTGTATATGGTCGGCCCAGAAAGATGGATTATCAGTAAAGTCGGTGGGTTCATGGCCCAATTGGTTTTTGATATTTTCACTGATAAAGGTAGTCGCAAAGTCACCGCTGGCCTTTGCCGTATAAAATGCCGCCGTGGATGACGGGATAGCGCGCGCCAGATCGGCTCGGGCTTGTTGTACTAATAAGTACGTTGATTATGCGATATGCTATTGCAGATCCGTCAGCAGCAGGGATGCTGCTATCGAGCTTACAAGGATGTATTTGCAGCGTGACCTGCAATAGCATGTCGCATAATTAATAACCTCATTAGTAGTTCAAGCTCTTTCTGCTTGGTGGCCTGTCGGGTTTGGATGGAGGCCATCATATGGGCACAGGTTGTAATGAAGGGCTCAAGCTGGTGCAGCAGTAGTTTGTTATAGCCGTTTGCACGATTGGCAACACCAGCCATGCCGATGAGCTTGTCACTACTGTATATCGGTATACCTAGAAAGGTATTCAGGGGTGGGTGACCTTCAGGTATGCCGCCGCTGCGTTCATCATTGAGAGGATTATTACTGATGACGGGTTTACCCGTTAGTATGACCTGACCAAAGAGTGTCTTCAGGTTGTAAAATGCCAAGCCTTTATTGACACTTTCTTCATATATTATTCTGGTTTCCTTATTCCAGGCGATGTTAGTGAGCGCATGGGCCTTTAGAAAAGGCGTACCATCTTCTTGATGTAGCACTTCTCCGATAAAACCATATTCACTTTCACTGACATCCAGCAACCCGGCCAACATAATCTCATAGGCAGGCAGGCTGGGTGCGGGCTTCGCCAATGAAGGCCGTTTGTGCCTGGCTAATGGTGTTCATCAGGCGCAAATTCTGATGTACTTCCCGGGTGCGTACCTCGACTTCATCTTCCAGCCGGTCATTGAGTGTCTGCAATTCCTGATGACGGGTAAAAACATTATTGGCCATGTCCTCCAGTGCTCTGGCCAGGGTGCCAATTTCATCACTGCGATGAATGGGCAAAGAGGGTTTGTCTCCCAGTATGAAACTTTCCAGATTGTGGGCAATCAGTTTGAGCGGCCTGATCAAAATATTTGCAAAACCAGCGGCCAGAAAAATACTGACAAATATTAGCAGGATGACAATCACTATATTTTTTTCAGGACGCCGGTTTCCTGATGGATGATTTGAGCATAATTGCGGGTTAGACTTATGGCAACAAATTGCTCAGGGTGTGTCTTGTCCAAAGGAATTTTGACAAACACCAGAATATCTTTTGCTGGATCTTTCGGGGTTATATTGCGTTGTTGTTCCTGATTCCCGGGGATAAACAGGTCGGCCAGTACCGGAAAGTCTTCCTGAATGCTAAACGGCTGACCCAGTTCAAAGGCAAAGCGTTTATTGGGGTCGGGGTGGCTCAGGTAAGCGCCGTGGTGATTGGTGATATACAGTGTTTGCTCGTGGGTAGTGTAGGTCTTTTCAAGTTTTTCCAACAGGTGTGAAAATTTCAGGTTAATGATCACGGTGCCAAATAATTTTCCATCATTGAAAATAGGGGTGGCGCAGCGTAATACGGGTGTATGAGGCAGGCTGATTTTACCAAATTCACGATTCAGGTTGATGGGCGAAATATAGGTTTGACCGACCTGAATATCTTTGACGGCCTTAAAGTAACTTGTATGGCCTTTATTTTGTAATTCTTTTGCAGAGATGATTTGGATACCTTGCTCACTCTGGGTTACTTTGATCCGTTCTTTGCCCTGGGCACCCAGCAAACGAGCCTGCATATAATCAGGATTGGTTGATAGCAGGGTTGTGAACAGGCTGGTAAGTCGTTGTTGCCAAAGTTTGTCACTGGACTGACCGAGTGGGTCATAACCATTATTTTTTTGTGCCCGCATGAGGCATGGAATCGGCGGGGCATTGGATAGAAACAGTACATTCCGTTTTAGTTCATCAAGGTGGCTGGAGAGCTGATCACCGTCACGTTGTAAGTTATGCGACAGAGCGGTCAATGCATGTTCAGCAAGGATGGCGACACCACTTTTATACAAGTAGTAGCTGATGGTTGTAGCTGTTGCCGTTACCAGCAATACCACGAGCAGAATCAGTCTGATAGAAATGGATAGCTTCATCACTAGCCTGTTGGTTTTGTTGTGGACACAGTGATACGGGTATTCTTAATATACAAAAAGATCACTATTTATTAGGTGGTGCTCATATGACTATTTGGCATGATAATAGCGTAGCGTTTGTATACATAGAAGGCAATAAATTGCACCGACAGCTCATAGAGCAGACGGGCGGTTAAGGCCTCGGTTTCGCCTTTTTGCATTGGTGGGTATGATTATTTAATTCCAGTCTGGTTGCACGATGGTGTCATGTAAAATAGTAAAGGTAATAATAGTTTAAATGTATGTTCAGTTTTTTTTGTTAATGTTTGATAGACGGTTGTTTTAAACGGCCTAAGTTATCAGTGGCAAATCAACATAAAATCTTGTGCCTCGGCCCTGTTGGCTCTCAAGCGAGACGGTACCATCATGCCGTTCAATAATGTTTTTAACAATACTCAGACCAAGGCCGGTGCCGCCCGTTTGGCGTGTGTTAGAGCTATCACCTTGAGTGAAGCGATCAAAGATATGTTCGATAAACGCGGTTGAAATGCCTGTGCCGTGATCCTGTACCGTAATCCGTGCCATGTGATTATGCCTTTGTACGTTGATTTCGACCTCCTGTCCGGCGCGGGAAAATTTGCTGGCATTGGATAGCAGGTTATTCATTACCTGCATGAGCCTATTTGGATCTGCTCTGACAGTTAAGCTTTGCGGATTGTGATGTAAATGGTAATGGACTTGATGTTGCTCGGCATAGGCCTGATTGGCTTCGATGGCTTCGGTCAGAAACGTCTGGAGCTCAAGTGGCTGGAAATCAAATACTATGTTGCCTGATTGTATTTTCTGGATATCGAGAATATCATTAATGATCAATAAAAGGCGCTCAGTATTTTTGTTGGCGATCTCCAGAATGCGTTTGTACTCACTACTATCAGATTGAAGTATACCGTTAGACAAGATCCCGATGGCGCCATGTATTGATGTTAAAGGAGTACGCAGTTCATGACTGGCGGTGGAGATAAAATTATTTTGCATTTGTTCTATTTGTCTTCGCTCAGTAATATCCTGTGCCAATGAGGTGATGCCGATGACATCGTTCTGATCATTGACCAGAGGTGTGTTATACCATTCACAAGTGATCTTCTGGCCATCTTTAGTTATATTGTCATTGGTGCTTTGCAGCCCGCCCTTTTGCTGGAGCAGGGATGACCACACTTCATCGACAATGACCCTGGAAGCAGCGGGTACAATTATTTCCGTGGCGTGCTTGCCCAGGGCCTGTGATTTTTTGTAACCAAAAATACGTTCTGCTGCGGGATTCCAGTCGGTCACTTTAAAATCCATGGACCACTCGATAATGGCTAGTGGGGTTTGTTGTACATGCAGTGCCAGTCTTTGCTGAGAGGCCAGAATAGTTTGCTCGTGTTCAGCACTTTCCAGACGTAAGGTAATATTTTGTTCAGTATTTTGATAATTGCGCCGGATACCACTCAGGGCAATGAGCAAAAACAGGCTGATCATGGTGCCCATAGCGATGGACATACTGGTTTGTAACAGGAAAAACTGCCCAATCAAGGGCAACAGGGCGGGTAATACAAAGGTCTGTGCCACTCGGTGGATATAGGACAGACTGATAATGGCGGCGGCACTGTTGCCCGCCATAACAAAGGCGATAAAAGACTGATGCGGTACTGAGTCGTGTGGAAATAACCACAGGCCGACACCGCCCCAGACCAGGCCGGTCAGCAGGGTGCTGAAGAGAAAATAGCGGATATAGTTTTGTTGTGTATGGGGTGTGTCCGGAGGACGCTGCCGGTAACGGTATAACAGCGCACCGCGTAACAAATTGAACACCAGAAAAATACCCAGCCAAATAAGTAAATGCAGTGTCGGTAATATAGGCCACAAGACTGCAACCAGGATGATGGCATTGATGGTTGATCCGGTCAGGGTCAGGGGCAGGGCGGCAAACAGCAGGCGAAGTTGTTCGGCAGTAATTCGGTTGGAATCGATGGCCATATTTAATTGAACTGTGTGGATCTAAAAAATCAGTTAATAAGCCTCTTTGAATATACGCGTTCCGGTGCTTATGCTCTGTTTTTATTTTAACGCGATTTATTTATAGCGGCCAGGAACGTTTTCTCAGCAGGGCTGGTTTGTTAACAATGGTTAATTAGTCTGGCTTGAATTTAAAAAAGCCCGCGCAGCGGGCCTCTTTGTTCAAGATTAAATGTCAGTTACTGCAGATACAGGAACAGGGCACCGCCGCCCCGGCGGATATTCAACAGTAGACTACGGCTTTTGTTCATGAGTTTGTGCATGGTGGCGACACTTTTTATTTCCTTGCGATTGACTGAAGTGATCACATCGCCGGCTCGCAGACCGGCGGCCCAGGCCGGGCTACCCCTTTTCACCTCGGTAATCACCACTCCCTGTACACGACCATACAGGCGTGTCCCTTCCTCGATATCGACCAGAATAGCACCGGCCAGGTGATCATGCAGTTTTTCACCGTCCAGATTTTTTGCCACGGCCTCAACAATATTGGCGCTAATGGTCTTGGCCTGTCCATCACGCAGAATTTCCAGTTTGACCGTTGTACCGATGCGCAGCAGGCCCACAGTATTACGCAGAGTATCGATATCTTTCACCTTGCGGTCATTAATATGGGTGACGATATCACCAGCACGCAGACCGCTCTTGTCGGCCGGGGAGTCGGGTGTAACCTGGGTGATGACAGCACCATGGTGGTCTTTCAGGCCAAAGGCCTTGGCCAGCTCCGGATCCAGGTTCTGGGCCTGGGCACCTAGCAGGCCACGCTTGACCTCCCCGTGCTTGATCAACTGCTGCATGATCTCATTGGCCATATTGACAGGAATGGCGAAACCGATGCCGATATTACCGCCGCTCTTGGATAAAATGGCGGTATTGATGCCCACCAACTCACCGGCCAGATTAACCAGCGCGCCGCCCGAGTTACCAGGGTTGATAGAGGCATCGGTCTGGATAAAATCTTCATAGCCTTCGATACCGAGGCCACTGCGGCCGAGAGCCGAGACGATGCCCGAGGTCACGGTCTGACCGAGGCCGAAAGGGTTGCCGATAGCGACCACAAAGTCACCGACCTCTAATTGATCTGAGTTGGCCAGCGGAATGGCCGTGAGTTTATCAGCCGGGATCTGAATAATGGCCACATCGGTGTCCGGGTCGGTGCCGATCAGCTTGGCCATGAGGATACGGCCATCACGCAGGGTCACGGAGATCTCGTCGGCCTTGGCGATGACATGGTTGTTGGTGATGACATAACCTTTTTTGGCATCGATGATGACGCCCGAGCCTAGACTAAAGGTCTTGCGTTGGCGGGCTTGTCCACCCGGTGGGGTGCCAAAAAAGTGCTGGAAAAAGGGATCAGAAAACAAGGGGTTTTCCCGTACCTGGACGGTGCCGGCGGTGGCGATATTCACCACAGCCGGGGTGGCCTGTTTCAGCATGGGGGCCAGGGTGGGCAGGTTTTTACCCTGGCTGTCACTAAAGGGCAGGCCTGCCTGGGCAGCGTTCAGACTTGTATATAACAGGGCCAATAGCAAAAGGCTCTTTAGCCTGTTGGATACCCGATGTTTCATCATGCTCTCCAGTTTTTTGTTTCGTAGGGCGAAGGCTGCGCGCATAGCGAGCCCCCCCGCGACCCCTAAAAGACCGCAGTAATCGTGCAAAAGTTCAATGTGGGTTGAACAAACAGATTTACCATGACGCCTCCATGGTTCGAAGAAAAAGACAATGAACTTCACCAGCAAGTCGCCAGGGCAGCAAGAATAAAAATAATGGGCACTTCTATAAATGCACTTTTCACCAGAGGCACAAGTCCGTGATAGCGGCATCAGCGCCGTGCTTGCTTGCTCTTACATAAAAAACATTATTGATAGAAGCGCCCTAATGTCACTTGGCGTCTTTGTATTTTGTCTTTTTCTTAAGACCTTAGAGATGAAAAAATATCTCAGAATAAGTCGCTAAACGTCCCATACGTGAGTGAGTCCTAACGTTGCAGCGCCTATTATTACAGCTTTCTTACAGGCACAATATATTGTGCCCACATGCTGTGGATAAGTTTGTGTATAAGCTGTGCAATGCTTGTTAGGGTTTGTCTTATCATGCTGATTTATATCGATATTTTTAGTTTTTGATATATTGTGCAATGCTTGTTGACTTAACCCAGTCTTACACCTAATATTGATTAGATACCACATATAGTGTTTGGCGTTCGAAGAGCAAGGAATTGGCAACAAATGTTAGGCGATGTACCTGTCCCATGCCCCGGATCGTGCCTGTTTTAAATGTAATTTACCCAACAAAAACAATTCGTTATAAAACCGGAGAATAGCCCTTATTATGAAACCTGTGCAGCTCAAGGCCGTGACTCATCCTGTTGTTACCGATATCAAGTTACAACCTGCCTCAGAAGATATCTGGGACAAAAAATATCGCCTTACCAGTAAGGAAGGCGAGCATGTCGATGCCACGATTGACGACACCTACCAGCGTGTCGCCCGTGCCCTGGCCGAGGTCGAGGCCCCTGAAAAGCGTGACCATTGGCATGAACAGTTCCTCTGGGCGTTGCGCCATGGGGCCATCCCGGCCGGTCGTATCATCTCCAATGCAGGCGCCCTGCAACACAAGCCCGCCACCTCGACCATCAACTGTACTGTGTCTGGCATCGTTGAAGATTCCATGACCAATATATTAGAGAAGGTGCAGGAGGCCGGATTGACCCTCAAGGCTGGTTGCGGCATCGGTTATGAATTTTCCACCCTGCGTCCAAAAGGGGCCTATGTCTCCGGTGCCGGGGCTTACACCTCCGGGCCACTGTCCTTCATGGATATCTACGACAAGATGTGTTTCACCGTCTCCAGTGCCGGGGGCCGCCGTGGCGCACAAATGGCCACCTTCGATATCGGTCACCCCGATGTCATGGAGTTCATCCGTGCCAAGCGTGAAGACGGCCGCCTGCGCCAGTTCAACCTGTCCCTGCTGATCACCGACGAGTTCATGCAAGCGGTGAAAGACAATACCGACTGGCAACTGGCCTTCCCCATCACCAAAAAGGAAGCCGAACAGGACAAAGTCAGCCTCAACGACCCATCGCAAATTGTCTGGCGTGAATGGCCACTGCAAAAACCGTATATCAGCAACAAAGAAGGTCTGGTGGCCTGCAAAATCTACAAGACCATTAAGGCCCAGCGCCTGTGGGACATGATCATGGGCTCCACCTATGATTTTGCCGAACCCGGCTTCATTCTCATCGACAAGGTCAATGAGATGAACAACAACTGGTTCTGTGAAAAGATCCGGGCGACGAATCCTTGTGGTGAGCAGCCATTGCCTCCATACGGATCATGCTTATTAGGTTCCATCAACCTCACCAAGTTCGTGCGTGATCCGTTTACAGACAAGGCCACGTTTGACTGGGATGAATTCAACAAAACCGTGGGCATTTTTACCCGCATGTTAGACAACGTGGTTGAGATCAACGGCCTGCCATTGGAAGGACAGCGTGATGAGATCCTCGCCAAACGTCGTCACGGCATGGGCTTCCTGGGTCTGGGTTCCACCGTCACCATGCAGCAAATGAAATACGGCAGCCCGGAATCCGTTGAGTTCACCGAAAAGGTCGCTCGCGAACTGGCCATGACCGGCTGGCACGCGGCCTTGGAACTGGCGAAGGAAAAAGGCCCTGCACCGATCATGGAGCAGGACTTCAAGATCACGGCTGAAATGTTGCGTAAACGCCCTGAGATGAAAGAGGACGGCTACAAGCTCGGTCAAAAGATCAAGGGCAAGGTTCTGCACGCCAAATACAGTCGTTACATGCAACAGGTGGGCGAGGTGAATCCTGAACTGTCCAATGCCCTGGCCGAAGTGGGCGCTCGCTTCACCCATCACAGCTCCATCGCCCCCACCGGCACCATTTCTTTATCCCTGGCCAATAATGCCAGCAACGGCATCGAGCCCAGCTTCGCCCATCACTATGCACGCAACGTGATCCGCGAAAATCGCAAAACCAAAGAAAAGGTCGATGTATTTTCCTTTGAACTGCTCGCCTACCGCGAACTGATCAACGAAAAAGCCATGCCCTATTCACAGGAAAAAGACGAGCAACTGCCCGACTACTTCATCACCGCCGAAGACATCACGCCAAAAGAACACGTCGATGTCCAGGCCGCGGCACAAAAGTGGGTCGATTCCAGCATCTCCAAAACGGCCAACGTACCCACAGACCACCCGTATGAAGACTTCAAAGACATCTACACCTACGCCTACGAACAGGGCCTGAAAGGTTGCACCACCTTCCGTTACAACCCCGAAGCCTTCCAGGGTGTATTGGTGAAAGAACAGGACTTGGCCAACACCACCTACCGCTTCAAACTCGAAAACGGCCAGGAGATCGAAGTCAAAGGCAACGAAGAGATCGAATACGATGGTGAAATTCATTCAGCGGCTAATTTATTTGATGCCTTGAAAGAAGGTTACTACGGAAAATTCTGAACGAGGCGGATGGACTGATGCGGCGTTGCGGCACTTTCTGAAAATGCTCATGTACAACTTGTACACTCCGCTTTTCAGAAAGCACCGCGCCTTGCCTCAGCCTCATCGGCCTCGCTCAGTATGAACGGCGGATGGACTGATGCGGCGTTGCGGCACTTTCTGAAAATGCTCATGTACAACTTGTACACGCCGCTTTTCAGAAAGCACCGCGCCTTGCCTCATCGGCTTCGCTCAGAAAGAAGCTTACAGTTGTAATGAAAAAAGATGAACCGTGGAGTACGTAAAGAAATGCAAGGTTTTTACATAGCGTCTTTTAGCGGCCTTTGCGGTTAACAGAGACCCATAACATGAACCGCAGACGCAACACCCAACAACGTCGTATGAAAGAACACACCGTGAGGAGAAGCAGACAATGGCTGTTAAGATTGAAAGCAAAATAATTAGTTACGAAGTCGCCAAAGATGAGATTGAAGACGACATCGCCGGTGATCTCGCCATCGCCGAAGTCAAAGGTGAACTGAAAAAAGACAGCAACATCGTGCACATGCACGAAAAGGTCGAACGGCCCGAAATGCTGCTTGGCTCCACCTACAAAATAAAAACACCGCTGAGCGAACACGCCCTGTATGTCACCATCAATGACATCATCCTGAACGCTGGCACCGAACATGAGTTGCGTCGCCCGTTTGAAGTCTTCATCAATAGCAAAAATATGGACCACTTCCAATGGATCGTCGCCCTGACCCGCATCAGCTCCGCCGTCTTCCGCAAAGGCGGGGATGTCACCTTCCTGGTCGAAGAACTCAAAGCCGTATTCGACCCCAGTGGCGGCTACTTCAAAAAAGGCGGTAAATTCATGCCCTCCCTGGTCGCAGAAATCGGCGAAGCCATCGAAAGCCACATGCGCATGATCGGCATGATCAAAGACGAAGGCCTCAACGAACAGCAGAAAAAACTGATTGCAGAGAAACGGGCGCAGTATGAAGGTAGCGTAAAACAAGCAGAGGAGACATCACCTGGCGACTTTCCTGATGGGGCACAGGTATGTAAGAAGTGCAGTGTGAAGGCTGCGATAAGGATGGATGGGTGTATGACGTGTCTCAACTGCGGCGACTCCAAATGCGGTTAAGAGCGGCGTCAGTAACCCGTATGCGGCGTTAAAATGCTCTGCGTAAATGCTCACATACTAAAATGTATGCTCCGCTTTCCGCAGAGCATTTTGCCTTGCCTACGGATTCCTGACTTGCTCTTAATTAACAGCGGTGCGAGAAATCCGTATACGGCGGGTGACGTACAGGGATGTACTAATGTCGCGAGAGGCATGGATGCCGGAAGCGACCGGCACTTTCTGAAAATGCTCATGTACTACTCGTACACTCCGCTTTTCAGAAAGCACCGCGCCTTGTCTGCGAATCCCTCGCTTGCTCTTAACAAAGTAATGGTTGAGAGTGGTATTCAGCTCGTGTCCTGTGTAAATGCTCACGTACTAAAATGCATGCTCCGCTTTCCGCAGAACATTTTGCCTTGCCTACGGGTTCCTGACTTGCTCTTAACAAGGTTGGATATGCAGTGGCAGCTTCGGCTGCTTTTTACACCTAGTTAATTAAATGGAGTTAGATATGAACCAAACACCTGCACAAAAATTAGAAGGTTATGTAATGCCTTGTGGATGGACGGTGAAGAGTTATATTCCAAATGGTGCTGGTCATACAGGAAGTGCATTTTCTATTGGGTATAGTGCGGTGAAAGATGGGGATAAAGCATTCCTTAAAGCGTTAGACTTTAAAAAATTAATGGCGATGGGTGCACCAGACCCGCTTAGTGCAATAAGATATATGACTGAGTCCTTTGAATATGAAAGAGACATACTAAGACAATGTAGAGATGGAAAATTATCGCGAGTTATACGTTCATTATCAGATGGATCAATAGATGTGGATGGGTTTCCTGTCCCCTATATAGTATTTGAAATGGCAGAAAGTGACGTTAGAAAGGAATCTATTAAACAGGTTGGTTTTAATTTGGCATGGGCACTAAGGACTATGCATCATGCGAGTATAGGGTTAATGCAGCTGCATAGTCGTGAAATATCGCATCAAGATCTAAAACCATCGAATATATTAATAGTAGAAGATGGTGGGCGTAAATTAGGTGATTTTGGGACAAGTGTAAGCAAAGATTGTAAATTGCCACATGCTAACACTCCTATAGCGGGTGACAGGTCGTATGCTGCGCCTGAAGGTTTATATGGCTATGTAGATCCTGATTGGTCAATTCGTCGGTTTGGTTTTGATGCATTTCAGTTGGGTAGTTTATTTGTATTTATGATCACGGGCGTACCTGCAAGTACACTACTAATAAGTAATCTCCATGGTTCTCATCAGCCAGAAAGTTGGAGCGGTACATATAAAGAAGTTATCCCGTATTTGCAAGAGGCATTTGTAAATGTTGTTGAAACGGTCGATGGCCATCTGATGAATAATAAATTAAAGGAACAGATTTTATCAATAATCAAGGAGCTTTGTGAACCTTCATTATTTTTAAGAGGAGATCCAGTTTTAAGGAGAAAGAAGATGAACCCATATGGCATGGAGCGATATGTTAGTCGTTTTAATCGTTTCTCAACTATTGTGGAGAGGGAACTATATAATATGGTGGTTAAGTGAGTTTTCTAGGTGTAACCGAAAAACGTCGAATAATTCCAAGATGGAGGAGTTTCTCTAAAACCGCGATGACTGGTGAGCTGTCTACACTAAAAGATCCTCGCAAGTCAAAATCACTAAGAAACGATGTTTCTTTGAAGTTGTATGTTGATTTGTGGAATAAAAATAAATGTATGGAAACGGCGCAAGACATTATCTATTATGCTGTAACTACAGGTTGTTTTGATTTGGCTGTTAATCAAGCAAATTTTATCCTCGAAAATAAAAAAAACATTTCAGACGAACTTCTTTTTATATCAAAAAATATTGTTAGCGAAGATCAACGTGTAATTGATGTTGTGCCAGACAGTGATTTAAAACTACATAGCTTAAAAGAGGCTGTGTTTTCAGAAATAAGAAAATACAAAATGAGATTAAGAGGCTGGCCAAGAAATTCTATTTTGTGGATAGAGTTGGCTAGGTTGTACACCATACTTAATGAAACAGATAAAGCACATAATGCGGTGAGAATTGCACTTCAATTAGATGGGCAAAATAGATATGTAGTGAGAAGTGCGATAAGATTTTTTTTACATTTATCCGAGTTAGATGATGCGAAAGGTTTGTTTGATAAGCAAGAGTCAATATATTCTGATCCATGGGTTCTTGCGCCATATGTTGCTCTTCAAGATAAACTAGGAAAAACAAATCTAAGAATTAAAAACGTTCGAGAGCTACTAAATGAAATTGATGATGCTCAGGCGACAGAGTTGGCGGGTTCCTTAGCCTCATTGGAAATGGATAATGGTTCAATTAAAAATGCAAAAAAATTATTTAAGAGGAGTATGTTGAACCCAAATGACAACTCTTTGGCGCAAGCAGCATGGGCTTCATCTAAGCTTGGGGAAGTAACAAAAGTAAGTGATTTTCACGTTCCTTATATGTATGAGGCGGCCACACGTGATTCACTTGTGAATGAAGAGTATGAACAAGCATTAAGACATTGTATGTCTTGGATGATTGATGAGCCGTTTTCGTCTATTCCAGCAACAACAGGTTCATATGTGGCGGCATCTTTTTTTGAAAAATTTGATTGTGCAGAACAGTTTTGTCAAATGGGCCTTCAAGCAAATCCGACTGATAAAATGTTGTTAAATAATTATACAGTAGTGTTAGCTAAATTAGGTCGGCTTAATGATGCTATGGATACATTTAGGAAAATACGCGAAGTAGATAAAATTTCACCAATGGCAATTACTATATTGGCAACCTCTGGGTTATTATCTTTTAGAAGGGGGGACATAATTGAGGGGCGAAGAAAATATCTCGAGTCTATAGAACTTGCTAAACGTATGGGGAATATTGAAAGTGGTGCGATGGCAGCAATTCACTATGCAATAGAAGAGTTGGAGTGTGGAGATTTGCCGCTTATTGAGATTAGACAAATTGTAGAAACTAATATAAAAAAAATAGAACATCCAAATATAAAACATCTTAAGGATAAAGTTGTTAATAAAATAAATGACAAGCCCGGTAGGTTGGGCTGAGTGATAGCGATGCCCAACAAAAGAATCGACCACTGTACATGAATCAATGTAACATCTTGCTTGCTGGTTCCCACGGTCTTCCGTGGGAATCCATACCAACATAGACATTGCCATGCAGAAATATGGGACTGAGGAATGGGAGATCTAAAGGAGGAGTAGAGGATGAATATTTTGATTGCGGAAGATGCGCCATTTTTACAGCTTTTGAACAGGGAATTAATGAATGTTTGGGGCTATGATTTTGATATGGCGTCTGATGGTCGGGAGGCGGTGGATTATGCTCAGAGGAATGAAGGCAAGTATGATCTTTGTCTGATGGATGTTGAAATGCCTGGTATGAATGGGATCGAGGCCACCCGGATTATTCGACAGACGGTGAAGTATTTTCCGATATTGGCTTTCACATCAAACCCCAACTATAAAGAATCCTGTCTTGATGTGGGTATGGATGATTTTTCTGTCAAACCATGCCCTCACGCGGAACTGTTCACTAAAATAAATGAATTAACCGTAAAAGCTATAAAATGTGTGTTACAAGGTAATAATATAATTACAAAAGAGGAAATGCCGGTGGATAAGAAACATGCTGAAGAATTGAGAGAACTTGCCAAAAATAACTTATGCAAGGTGACGTTCTTTGATACCCCTGGTCGAGCATTAATTGTCCATAAAAATATTTTGAATCGGGTATCACATGATTTCAATATAAAAGGCCAATTCCTGTCAACATTTATTAACCGAGATCCAGATAAGCCAACACTCTGCCATTTGTACAAAGATAGCAATTATCTTATGCCGCAGATCTTTCTCATGAACGATGAGTATGATTCGTTAATTAATGATGAAGATGTCGAACTGGAAAAATATTCTGAATTATCATTGAGTGCAGAGGATGATTAATATATCCCGGTAGGTTGGGCTGAGTGATAGCGATGCCCAACAAAAGAATCGACCACTGTACATGAATCAATGTAACATCTTGTTTGGTTTCTGGTTCCCACGGTCTTCCGTGGGAATCCATACCAACATAGACATTGCCATGCAGGAAGTTGGGAATGAGGAATGGGAGATCTAAAGGAGGAGTCGAGGATGAATATTTTGATTGCAGAGGATGCGCCATTTTTACAGCTTTTGAACGGGGAATTAATGAATGTTTGGGGCTATGATTTTGATATGGTATCTGATGGCAGGGAGGCAGCACCGTAGGCTATACAGAAAATAAGTCGCATAAATTTTATAAAGATCTGTCTGAATTGGCAAAGCAGGAAGATTTGATCTGGGGTGGTGACTTTAAACAAAGGTGGGATCCATGTCATATCGAAATGCCTTAGTATTTACAATTGCACTGTTTATTTCCAATCCTGTTATGGCGAAGGATACTGCGCCTGTTTTGTCTGATCTCTGGCTTTCAAAAAGTATTGGTGTTTGGGAAAAGGGTAAGGAGTATGGTTATTTTAAGGTGCTGGTTTATCGTATGGGTCTTGAACATGCTGGTGATAAGATACGGATTATTATCACTCAGGCGGATACAAAAAATAACCGTCAAATAGTTAAATATGAAAAATGGTTAGGATCTCCTGGTTATAAAGGATTTGTAGATAATATTAGCTTGAAGATGCTCAAGTCGGATAAATTGATTCTCGGCGTTGATGTAGAAATGAAAGGAATGGATGGTGTGATCTTGAAAGAAGTCTATATTGTCGATTTAAAAGGGAAGGTAAAAAAGTTGGTTGATGCCAAATACAAAGATATATATTAAACATGCTGTCAGTTTCTCACATAAAAATATTATTGCTAGGGTTTATCTTCCCTTTTATCAATACAGGAGCCCGGTAGGTTGGGGTGAAGAATGAACCCCAACAGAAAAAGGCATAGGACTAAATGAACAAAAGGATTTGTAAATGCAATATCGACGAGATGATACTAAAGGTGGAACCTGGTTTTTTACGGTTAACTTGGCAGAGCGACATAAAAATACCTTGGTTGATGAAATAGATATATTACGGAAAGTGATGAACAAGGTAAAACAACAGTATCCGTTTAAGGTTGATGCCATGGTGGTGTTGCCTGACCATATTCATGCAATATGGACATTGCCTGTTAATGATAATGACTATCCAACACGCTGGGGGCTAATCAAATCTGGTTTTTCACGCAAAATCCCCAAGCTTGAACGTATTAACAAAAGCCCGGTAGATACCATCTCCCTCTATCAAACACAAGTCACTAAATGAAGACTTGTTGTTGATACGGTTTCTGGTGTTTAAGAACACCAAAACAGATATGAACGAGTTTACGCATAGCCGCACAAAGGGCACTCATTTTCACTTTG
>JAFLJQ010000133.1 GCA_022712915.1 Gammaproteobacteria bacterium
CGAAGAAGGGATGTCTATTTTTCGAGAAAAAAGTAGTTCACCTTCATAAGTTGATATATTCTTCTTTGTAATATCGTGGATCTCAACATCCCCTGAGGTAGAGGCACTAAAATCACGTTCAGAGTCAAACCTGCCCGATGGGCTGCTGGCAACCACCGCTTTATTGCCAGACAAATGCTTACCAGAAAAACTAATGTTGGCAACAGAATATTGGATATTTGGGTTATCTTTATCACTGACCATTAACGTGATTGTCACGGAGGCATTTATGTTTATTTCATCGCCCGGATTTTCTGGGAAGACGTATATCCCTATTGTGTTCATACCGGATCGCATCCAATGATTAACGGGCAGAACAGCACTTAATTGCCCACCTGAAAATAATTCTTGATGGATTATTACACCATTAAGCTGAACGAAATATTTAGTCCCAAAGGCCTTGACGCTAAGTTGATAGACAGGTTTGTTTTTTAAAATATTCATTTTTTTCTCTTGGGCAACGATTTTATTTGCATTAAGACCGCTAAAGATGAACAGGCAGATAACAAAGGCGTGAATAATTTTAGCCATTCTTTTTGCTAGATTTAGATGTTATTTGCGGTGATGGTCTTGGCACTGAATTTGATGACCACAAGTAATTTTTCTATCTTCCGAATCTCTTCATGGTTTTACTCCATGCAGAAGCGAAAGGGGGATGGCCTGGAGACTAAGCCCATGACCATACTTAACGAGTCAAAATCCATTTTCCATCTTTTAACCTAAAAATTAATGGATAACTTTGAGATCCCTGACCTTTTTTAAAATTAAGTACAATTGCAGAATTATCACCTTCTCGTGTCAAACTTGCCAGTTTTCTATTATCTTCAGTTGTGATATTTACAGATTTTTTTCTTAGAGTTACCAATTCATATTCATTTTTGTCTGTTGCCTCCAATAGTGAGACTCCGATTTTCTTTTCCATTGTTCCGGGCTCTAGATAAAAGGCTGCATCCAATTCTTTATTGCGCTCGGCAAACATAGGTATAACGGCATTGATGTCACCTGACTCCAGTGCCCTTTGCACCTTCATGTACTCGGCCAATAATACGTCCAGGTGTTTGTAATAGTCCTCATCACTCATTGCATCATAATCGAGTACATCATCACTCTCAAAAAAGGCCCATAGAGGCAATGAGGAAGGGATATTTATTGTTCGAGAGAAATGAAATGCGCCCTCATAGTTTGGAACAGACTCTTGGTCAAGATCAAAAACCTCCACGTCCCCCGAGGCAGAGGCACTGAAATCACGATTGGAATCCAACTTTCCTGATGGACTACTATTACTCACCGCCTTGTTGTCTGACAATAATTTACCAGAGAAGACAATATTGGTAACCGACTGTTCTATGTCCGGCTTATCTTTGTCACTTACTATCAGGGTGATGGCTGCTGAGGCATTTGGCCTTATTTTCCCCTCTGGATTTTCTGGAAAAACGTATATCCCAATTGTGTTTGCACCCGAGCGCATCCAGTGATTAATTGGTACTGTTGTGATTATCTTTCCATCGGAAAATAATTCTTGAAAAACTGTCTTACCATTCACCTCAATAAAATATTTTGCACCAAAGGCCTTGATGCTTAGTTGGTAGACCGGTTTATTTTTCAATATATTCATTATTTTCTCTTTTGCAATGATGTTGTTCGCATTAAGGCCAGTAAAGATGACCATGCTAATTAAAAAAAAGTTTATGAGTTTAGCCATGGTCTTCCTAGGTTTGGATCTTGTTTACGGTAATGGTCTTAGCACCATGTTTGGGCAAATCCTGTCTCTAAGTTTATTTATGGGTTTTTCTGGAAAGAAAAAAGTCGGTAACAAAGTCGATTGATTTTGATTTGTTAACGACCTCTTTTCATATCTAATCCAACTCATTCACCAGTATCACTGGTGCCTGTTCCCCCGAGTGATGGCCTAATGGCCAAGCCTCTGATCATCTTTAACGTGTCAGGATCCACTTCCCATCTTTTAATCTGAATATCATTGAATAATTTTCAGAACCCATGCCTTTTTTGAAATTGAGTGCAATTGCAGGTTTTGTTCCTACTCGTGTCAAACTCACCAGTTTTTTATTATCTTCCACGGTAAAATTTACATAGTCTCGCCCAATTTCTAACAATTCATATTCATTTTTGTCGGTTGATTCCAACAGTGCGGCCCTGATTTTCTTTTCCGTCGAACCGGGTTCCAGATAAAAGGCTGCATCTAATTCTTTATTGCGCTCGGTAAACAGAGGCATAACGGCATCGATATCACCCGATTCTAGTGCCCTCTGCACTTTCATATATTCGGCCAACAATACGTCCAGGTGTTTGTAATACTCCTCATCACCCATTGGCTTGTAATCAGGCACATTCTCACTCTCAAAAAAGGCCCATAAGGGTAGTGAAGAAGGAATATTTATTTTACGAGAAAAAAGAAGCGCCCCTTCATAGGCCGAAACACCTTTTTTTGTAATACCTTGAACTTCTACATCACCCGAGGCCGAGGGTTTAAACTCCTGGTTGGAATCCAATCTGCCTAATGGGCTACTGTTACTCACCGCTTTATCGTCAGTCAATAATTTTCCTGAAAAGGTTATATCAGCAATAGAATGCTCTATGTCTGGTTTATCCTTATCTTTCACCATAAGGGTGATGGCCACGGAGGCACTTGGGTTGATAGCCTCACCCGGTTTGGCGGGTAAAATATAGATCCCGATCGTATTTTCACCTGAGCGCATCCAGTGGTTAATGGGCAAAACTGTGCTGAGCTGCCCACCTGAAAAATGCTCTTGGTGGATGGTTACACCATTGACTTGAACAAAGTACTGGGTACCAAAAGCCTTGATGGCAAGTCGGTATACCGGTTTGTTTTTTAAGATGTTCATTTTTTTCTCTTGGGCAACGATGTTGTTTGCATTAAGACCGCTAAAGATGAACAGGCAGATAACAAAGGCGTGAATGATTTTAGCCATTATGTTTACTAGGTTTAGATGTTATTTGCGGTGATGGTCTTGGCACTGGATTTGATGATCACAAGTGATTTTTCTATCTTCCGAATCTCTTCATGGTTTTACTCCATGCAGAAGCGAAAGGGGGGATGGCCTGGAGACTAAGCCCATGACCATCCTTAACGAGTCAGGATCCATTTTCCGTCTTTTAATCGGAAGATTAATGGATAGTCCTCAGAGCCTATACCTTTTTTAAAATTGAGCATTATTGCTGGATCACTCTCAACACGAGTTAAACTTACCAGTTTATTGTTGTCCTCAACTGTAAAATTAAGGTATTTGCGTTTAAGGTCAAGCAATTCGTATTCGCTCTTATCAGCTGACTCCAACAGAGCCGCCCTAATTTTTTTTCCATGGTGCCTGATTCTAGATAAAAAGCCGCGTCCAATTCTTTATTACGCTCGGTAAAAATAGGCATAACAGTGTCGATATCACCTGATTCCAGCGCTCTTTGCACCTTCATATATTCGTCCAACAACATGTCCAGGTGTTTGTAATAATCCTCATCACTCATCGAGTAGTAACTGGGCAAATCATCACTCTCAAAAAAGGCCCATAGAGGTAATGAAGAAGGAATATTGATTTTTCGAGAAAAAATGATCGCCCCTTCATAATCTGATACATATTTTTTTGTGATTTCGTGAACTTCCACATCACCCGAGGCCGAGAGATTAAACTCCTGAGTGGAATCCAACCGACCAGATGGACTGCTATTACTTACTGCTTTATTGTCTGATAATAATTTACCTGAGAAGGTAATATCGGCAATCGAATACTCTGTATCCGGCATATCCTTATCTCTTACCATCAGAGTAATGGCCACGGAGGCATTTGGGTTGATTGGCTCACCCGACTTGGGTGGTAAAACATAGATTCCGATCGTGTTTTTACCTGAACGCATCCAGTGATTAATGGGCAAAACGGTGCTGAGTTGCCCACCAGAAAAGCCCTCTTCATGGATAACTACACCATTAACCCGAACAAAATATTGAGTCCCAAAGGCCTTGAGGCCGAGTCGGTATATCGGTTTGTTTTTTAAAATGTTCATTTTTTTCTCTTTTGCAACGGTGTTGTTCGCATTAAGGCCAGTAACGATGACCATACTAATTAAAAAGAGGTGTATGATTTTAGTCATGGTCTTCCTAGGTTTGGATCTTGTTTACGGTAATGGTCTTAGCGCCATGTTTGGGCCACTCGTTAGGTTTGAAGATCTCCACCAATTTTTTCATGCGGTCTTCTTTGAGTTTACTATCGGCGTTGCTATCAGTAGCATCACCGCCTAACCTAGCATTCCGCAATCGGTTTCCTTTTTCATTTTTTCCATCATCACTTTTCGTACCTTTAGACCCCACTTCCGCATAATAAGTATAATATATCGCGGCACCGGTAAATTTAACACTGCCGCCAAAGGCCGGTTTGTCTTTTTCAGTTGTGGCATACAGGCTGGTAAAAATACCGATTCCCTCCGCGGTGCTGGT
>JAFLJQ010000273.1 GCA_022712915.1 Gammaproteobacteria bacterium
CAACCACCAATTGGGCTACTTCTAAGCGAAATTCGGGCTTAAAGGTCGGTCTGCTTTTCTTTGTCATTTTGTCACCTATCATGTTGCGAGGGGGATAATATCACCTCTTGTTAGGTGGCCAAATTAACTATGCCACAACAACTCAATACCAAACTATTTAATATCTGGACGATTCTGGATGACTTTATTTACCTTATCCAGGCCCAAACAATATTGGATGATTCTGTCAAAAATGATCTGCTGAAAGAATGAGGGTGATGATGAAGGAACACGATAAAGATAGCGCTCTGATGCCCGTGAGCAATTCACCACAAAAGGATTACTCCCTCAATCCTCTACTGGAGGAAGGCCCTTATGGGGTTATTCCGCGTGTTGTCTGTATGATGGAATATTTGTCTTGTGTAACATTACAAGAAGGCATAACTATGAATGAAAATATGCATTATGGGTGATGGTTAATAGACGAAGTCATTATAAATGCATTGAAGTATGTTGAGGCAAAGGAAGCCTAATCATTTTATAACAAAAATGATTTATATTTTTATTAGTCTCCAGTGGATAGTGATGGGTATCCTTACCTGTCTTTGATAAAATTAATAAATCAACATGTTTTCCGCGTGCGCTACGAGAAAACCACTCTGATCGTATAAGTAAATTCTTGACTCCATCATTAGTGAAGTCACCTCGTGCCATTAATGTATAACATTGCAAACTGGACACCCATCGCAGCAAAAAACAGCAAGTCACTGTTTTATATAGTAAATCATGTTTTTTTGGATGGGGCACGTTTAGCTTCGTTAGGGGGAGGGAACTGGCCAAGATGCCATGCCCTTGGTGTTAGTGCCGAAAGCGTAGTCTTGTTTGCCAGTCGGGAGTGGGACGGGGATTGATTTTATTTTACCAGTATTCTAGATTCTAGAATATAGTAATGATGGGTATGACGAATATGACGCTAAAGCCCCAGGATGTGCTGGTTGTTCTCAAGCTGGTTGCCATGGCGGCCCGTCCTTGGTTGTATGCATCACTGGCGGTGGAGTTGGGTATGAGCCCATCGCAATTGCATGCGGCGGTAAAGCGGGCTTTGCAGGCGCGGTTGCTGGTGAAGAGGGAGGGGGAACTCCTGCCTGATATACGTAATCTTGAGGAGTTTCTGGTACATGGTTTGAAGTATGTTTTTGTCCCGGAAATGGGGGAAATGTCGCGTGGCATGCCGACCGGTTATGCCGCATCACCATTGGACAAACATCTGGTGCAGGATAATGAGCCACCACCGGTTTGGCCCGATCCTATGGGGACAATTCGGGGCTATATATTTTCACCTTTATATAAATTAGCACCGGGTGCGGCGCAGGCAAATAAACAAATAAACTGGACACCCAGCGCAGTAAAAACACAACATGCCCAGTGCCAAACAATGAAGTTAGTCACAGGCGTGGTAGAACTTGGTTCATTGCATGCCTATATTGATATTATTGATCATGGTAAAGGGTTTGATTTAGCCATAAATGGGGATGCTGCTCAGGGACGCGGTGTTAAAAATATGCACCACCGAGCAGAGCAAATTGGTGCTCAGTTACAGGTAACGTCATCAGATGCTGGGACACGAGTGCGCCTGTTAATAGCATTAGAAACGTCCTAACAAGTGGCGGATTCTGCTAATAAGACACCCAGTTTAAACACATCCCTCTTCTCCCACGTTCTAAAGTGAACACCCTCTTATATTTATTAGCTGTCAAAAAAGCTTACCTGTCGCCCCCCTAAGAAAATACTTTAACTAATTGTTATTTGTTGGTGTGGGTGTTTGGTTAAGCCGGCGATTGATAAAAAAATGTTGATGAGGATGGTTCTCTGAGGGCTGAAATTGAAGAAAAAACAGGCCGTGATGCTGTACCGAAAATTTTCATCCATGGAAGACATATCGGCAGTTTTGATGACGTGTCCGAACTAGATATACTTGACGAGCTGGATAAGTTATTGGCGCAGGACGGCTGAATTTTTACTTGACCCAAGCATTCCCTTGCTTTTAAAAGTAGCTCTCAGTGTTGGCTTCAAAACTATGAACTGCCGCACTATGTCATGATACCCATTTAGATACAATCTAACTGATTTACGCAAGTATCGGACGGTTTATTTGTCTTCTGTTCGAGTTTAATAAGGTGCCGGAAGGGCCTTAGTTCTACCAATGACCGTAAGCTGTTCCGGGTTTGGGAGGAGGCGTGAATCATTTTGTTATCAATGCTCAAACCTTTATGACTAAGGAGTTATCGCATGAACAGAATACGACCTATACCGCTACTCGCAACTTCGCTGGTTTTACTCTTCACCACAGCAGCCAATAGTTACGCCCAGACTGATCAGGAACAGCTTGGTGATTTCCTCTACAATGATTTGCAACTCTCGGAACCGGCCGGGCAGGGCTGTGTAAGCTGTCACGACCCCGCATTTGGTTTTGCCGATCCTGAGCAGCACCTGCCGGTCTCGGAGGGTGTAATCCCCGGCCGTTTTGGTAACCGCAATTCCCCCAGCGCCGCTTATGCGATGTTCTTTCCCGAGTTTACCTTGACGGGTGGGATCCAGGGCGGGCAGTTCTGGGATGGTCGGGCGGCCACCTTGGCCGAGCAGGCCAAGGGCCCCTTCCTGAACCTTGTTGAGATGAACAATACAACTCGCGGCCAGGTTATCGGCAAAATTGCCCAACGGCCCTATGCAGCACTGTTCGAGCAGGTGTGCGGACCGAATGCCTTCGCGCCGGTAAATGTGGATCGCTCCTATGATTGTACGGCGACCTCAATTGCGGCCTTTGAGGGCACGGTTGTATTCAAGCGGTTCACTTCAAAGTTCGATGCGGTTGCCGCCAATCAGGCAAGCTTCACTCCTCAGGAAAAAGAGGGTTGGGATTTGTTTACAGGCAAGGCCAAATGTGACCACTGCCACACCGCCAAGGTTGGTGCCAATCAGCCGGTGTTGTTTACGGATTTTAAATTCCATAATATTGGTGTGCCGGAAAACCGGGAGCTGTTTGCCTTGCTCGGTGCGCCCTTCACTGACCCTGGTCTGGGTGGTTTTCTTAACGATCCCAAGGATAATGGTAAATTCAAAAATCCACACTTGCGTGATATCGAAATGAACCCACCATTGTATCTCTCTCGATACTCTGATTAGCTATCAGCGTATCAGGAAGTGTGATGAACTTGAGCCCACCCTTAGGCTATAAGCCTGCTGCGTAGATAAAGTCTCACACTTCAATTTTCTCAATAAACTGGATGGTATCCAAGCCCTTTCTATCATGAAATGAGGCTGTATGTACAAGGTAAGTGGAGAGAAACAATGAATATAATTGGCATTGATATTAGCAAAGATAAATATGACGTGGCCT
>JAFLJQ010000158.1 GCA_022712915.1 Gammaproteobacteria bacterium
CTTAAGGCAGCGGTTCTGCGTGCATTAGAATACTTGTCAACGAATGCAAAACGCGCTCACCCTGAACGTGATAGGTTGTCAGGTCGCGCTAAGCTTGGATTGACGCCTGTTTTTTGTACAGCTTAAGAACTAACGTATGAAAATTCAATACACTAAATTTTACCATCATTAGGGCTTATAAAAAATATTGAGGAGTGATTATTCGACTTGCAGGTTACGAATGAAAATTTTATTTATTGAAAAATGTCAACGGTAATAAAACTTCAAAAGTGGACCCATGACCTTCAATGCTATCAAGCTTTATCGATCCGCCCATTAAATGACAAAATTGTTCAGTCACTGATAGGCCGAGTCCAGTACCGCCATACTCGCGTGTTATGCTACCATCCGCTTGTTGGAATGGCTTAAAAACCTGCTCCTGCCTATTATGGGCGATACCAATTCCAGTATCAGATATTTGAAGTTTTAGCATATCTGTTTCACAGTCAATATCAAATGTGATATTTCCGTTCTTTGTAAATTTGGAAGCATTGCTTAAGAGGTTAAGAATGATTTGCAATAATTTGCCCTTATCAATATGCAGGTTGTTGTTGTTGCATTTATTATTTATCACAAGTTTATTACCATTTTTTAAGATCAATGGCTGCACAGTTTTCTCTGATTGAGAAATAATCTCATTTAGTTTTACATGTTCGTTTGATAAGTGCATTGCACCTGCTTCAATCTTCGAAATATCAAGAATGGTGTTGATGAGTGTTAAAAGGTGATTTGCACTTTGTGAAATACTTTCTAAATCTGTAATTATGTCAGCCTGACCTTCCTCCAGGGCAAATTCAATGGCTACTTCGGTATAACCTATTATTGACTGTAACGGTGTTCTTAATTCATGCGTAGTATTGGATAAAAATTCACTTTTATGCCTATCAGCGTCTATCGCTGCATCACGTGCAGATTCGAGCTCATGTGTTCGTTTGGATACTAATGATTCAAGTAATAGATTGTGGTTTTTTAATTCTAGGTCACGCTCAATAACAGCATTAACAAGATTGTTATAAGCGGTTGAAATTTGTTCTGTTTCAACAGGGCCCTTTACACCGGTATATATGGTCATTTCGCCCTTTGTCGAACGGTACATGACATCGGTTAGCTCATTTAATGGCTGAAAAAAATACCCAAGAACATATTGCAAAATTATTATAATTATAACAGCAATAATTAAACCGATAAAAAAATTATACTTTAGTGAAATTATTTTTGAATCATTGAGAGAAGATTTGTCAGACGTCAGATATACGTAACCAATAATTTTTTTTGTCTGTACTTCTCCTAGCCCTTCTATATCGGCATCGTCAGTTAATAAACTATCGTGCAGGTACACAGGTGCAAGAAAGCGCCATTCAACCTTGTCCTCATTTAGTAGCATTGGTGAAGTATTGTGTATAAGGTCTTGTTTTGTCAGCGGGTGTAATGTTTTCTGCTTTCCAATATAATATAACACAGACATATCTGTATTTATTATTTCGATATGGGTAATATCTGGAAATGCCATAATACTTTGTGCAGCTACTACTGCATTTTCACTGCTAGCATAAAGTAGTGCAAGACGGCTTTGTCGGGCCGCATTTTCAGCATGTTGCAGACCAGTTTTGATCATCATTGTGCTGACTTGATTACTGTTAACCCATGCAGAAACAAAAGATACCAGCAATGAAATGCATAATATTCCGATAGATAATGACAAATAGAGTTGTCTCTGAAAACTTTGGCTATTGCCAGCATTAGACGTTTTTTTAGGGATGAGAGTCATTTGTGTGGGTATACAATGTCATACTGGTTGATATGTCGTCTGCTTATACTCAAGCCTATGTGCCTTGCTGTTCGTATATTAATAGCGGATTTTGAGCGTAATGCGCTTACCCGTATTGATTTATTGTTCATACTCTTGATATTAGCAGCCGTGTCCGCAATTTGTTTTCCTAATTCATAATAATCAGCAAACAAGGCAAATAACCCACCTCGTTTAACATAAAATGGATTGGATGAAAATATTGAAAATTTTTGTTGCCATGCTGATTTCAAAATTTCAGGAAATATGACGTCGCCAAGAATAGTATTATCCAGTGGTAACCAGACTGCATCGGTAGGTGCTAGTTTATCATGGAGTATTTCTTTATAGTGTAAGGCTGCTTCCTGAATTGAATTGGCAGATTTTATAATAAGTTCAATGTTAAACTGTTTGGCTGCAACTTTTGCGAATGGAATCAACCAAGCATTGTTGGTTTCATCGTATACATATATAATTCGTTTTATGTCTGGCTTTAAATCTAGCAACATACTAAATAACTGCTTTGGTTCGCTATTAACACAAACACAGCTATGACGATTATCAGGCCTAGTTAACGCGCTAGTTATAACCGGTATTGATAAAGTCATTTTAGAAATAAGATCATTGCTAGTTTGACCAAGTGCGATTAAAACATCAGGTTTAACCTCAGCAAGCCAGGAAGATAATTCAACCAAACTATAATTTTTATCAAACTTATAGTGCGATAAATGAATTCGTTTATCAGATTCCATGCCTTGAATGATGGTAGAAAAAAGGTTGGCATATGATGTAACTGCATCAGGATAGACTACAGCGGCCTTAATACTTGAAGCGATTATTTGTTTTGAGAAGACAACTAATACGGAAATAATGACCAATATTTGTAAAGTAGTTTTTATTTGACTTGTCATTATGCTTTGATTATCAAATTATCCCTTAAATTAATTAGTGCTTTGATTCTAAAAGGAGCACAATAATAGAGTGAATGGGTTATATTTTTTTAGACTGAGTATAACTGACATACCACCCCAAGCAAACCATGCTGAATCAATAACTCCTTGATAAATAATAAAATTTTATAATTTAGTTTGTCTAGTATAAATACCTAAAGCAGTAGAAACTATAGCCGATAAATCACTAAATACGAAATATTCGCTATAATAAGTAGTAACGATTAATGCGCTTACTAGACTGTTTTAGTATAAATTACACGGTTATGTTTTTTTGTATTCCTTGAGAAAAAAATGGCATCAAATAGCAATCAACATTTGGTACAAAACATTTCTGCTGGACTTATCACTATTGCAGGATTTGTACTTGCAACCAAGTTGGATAATTTACTACTTAGCATAGTCTTTTCGGTTACAACGATAACCATATGGCTGTTGATTATCAAGAAAGAAATTCGTCACCAGAAATCAATATTCGATACGAATCAAAAGTGGAAAGATGAACAATCAAATATGAGAAAAACAATTATATCTGATGTAATAAATAATTCACAAGAACAATTAACAGAGGCTAGCAATGATCTTGTACAAATTCAAAAAATTCAATCAGAGGCTATTGAAGGTTTGATTAATGGATTTAATGGACTTAAAAATGACACCAAACATTTAGAGCAAATAATACATACAATAATAGGATATATATCGGCATCATCAGGGTCGGGGGCATCTGGAAAAGGCATGAATACTGAGACTAAGGATCTTATCCAATTATTCATAGATAGCATATCAACTGCACGAGATGGCAGCGTTAAATTAGTTGGAAGTCTTAATTCACTTAGTGGAAGGGTTGAAGAAATTGACAATATGCTTGAAGAAATCGATGGTATCAGCGGGCAAACAAATCTGCTTGCATTAAATGCTGCTATTGAAGCTGCCCGAGCAGGTGAATCAGGTCGAGGTTTTGCTGTTGTTGCTGATGAAGTGAGGACTCTCTCACAACGAAGTAATCATTTCAGCAATCAAATTAGAGGGATATTTTCTGAGGCTAAAAAAAATATGCAGGAGGCTGGTAATATTGTAGCTGTCATGGCGTCAAAAGATATGAATATGACATTGAGCTCCCGTGATCATGTAGATGATATGCTGAATGAGATGCAAGATACAAATTCAAAGGTGACAATTGGCTTACAAGATGTTTCAACTATTACAGATAGAATAGGGGAAAATGTTGAATTGCTTGTGAGATCATTGCAGTTTGAGGATATAAATAATCAGTTGCTTGATTTTACTTCAAAGCGTGTAACGAATGTAAATACCAAATTAGTATCAGTTGTGTCATATGAAAATGAAGATGAGATGCATGATTCACAGCATGACCAAGATAAACAGATCGATGGCAAAGAACATGAATCAATTTCACAAGTAAATATGCAGCCCATTACGACGCCACACAAACCTATTACTCAGCAAGGTATGGGAGTAGGTGAAGTAGAAATGTTCTAATGACAAGTAATGATTGACAGGACAAACAATGGCTAATGTAATGGTAGTAGATGATGAGGAAGCTGTTAGGCAACTATTTCAAGAAATCCTGATTGGTAGTGGACATATTGTTATTGAAGCAGAAAATGGTGAGGAGGCAATCAAAATACTAAATACAATGTCTATTGATTTAGTTGTAACAGATCTTGTTATGCCAGAAAAAAGCGGCTTGGAACTTATTATGGATATTGCAGAAATTCATCCTAAATTGCCAATTATTGCCATATCAGGAGGAGGCGGTATAACAGGGCGATTTGATTATTTGCCGATTGCTAAATTAATTGGTGCCAAACGGATTGTCAACAAACCATTTAAAATTAATGATATTAGAGTACTTATCAAAGATATACTGGATGATTCAGAATGAATGATATATTGCGTAGTAATAAACCGATCATATTAATTATTGAAGATGATGAGCAACATCGTGGATTTTTGTGCGAGCTATTGCAGGTAACGGGATTTAACACAATAGCGGCGAAGGATGGCAAGGAAGGTGTGATGCTATATAAGCACCTTAAGCCAGATCTTGTTCTCACTGATATTATTATGCCAGAGATGGATGGTTTTGAGGTGGTGCAAACCATACTCTCTTATAATAAGGAAGCACCACTAATTGCTATGTCCGGTTATAGTAAGGGCCCAAAATCTTCTTACTTAAACATGATATCCATGCTTGGAGCCGATGCAATTTTGAACAAGCCAATAAATAGTCACAAGTTAATTGACACCATAAATAAAACATTAAAAAAATGCAAGCCAGACAATAATATGGCCTTATAAATGATACCCGAGTTAAAATGATGATGCCAACTGATGCTAATGTATCGCAAGATGATCGATACGAAAATATTTTAATATTAAAGCAAAGTTACATTGAAGATGTAATGTTAAAATGTGAGATGTTATCAAACTCACTTACGCATAAATATGCTATCAATGACAAAATAAAATTTCTGCAGGAATTGTGTCGTGTTATACACAGCATGAAAGGAACGGCTGCAATGTATGATTTTTGTATGATTAGTGCTATATGTCATCGTTTTGAGGATTTCTTAGTGGGTAAAAATATTGCTGAGAACATGGATAATGAGAAAACAATTGGTCGTATATTGCAATACATTGACTTAATCAACTTATCAGCCTTAATTGAAAGGCATGACCTTTAGTTTTAACTTAAACCATTAGATTAAGGGCGCGTCTATAAATGTAAATAAGTGTAATAATTAATTAATTTTCAATATTTAACGTAAGTCATTTGCATAGCTAATTTATCTGAAAATAATTCATTGAATAGCATATATGACCGATATATAGGGATGTACTGTTTATAGCGAAGATTATTTGAATGAGTTTAAGTAATCAAAAAGAACAAAGTTATCACCCTGTCATTGTTAGAGTTGATGACGATGAGCATGTTTCTTATCTTTTAGATTTTTTGCTGGAAAGAAATGGTTATATTGTCATTAAAGCAAATGATGGTCAAGAATTTATTGATATATTTAACACTGGCCTCGCTCCAGATTTGGTTTTGTTAGATGTCATGTTGCCATACATGGATGGTTTTGAACTAATAAAAATAATCCGCAGTAATCCCTTATGGGATGATACACCTATATTGGTACTTTCAGGATGTGAAAATGAAAAAGACATTGTGCGTGGTTTGAATGAAGGTGCGAATGATTATATGACAAAACCATTTCAACCTTTGGAATTGATCGCAAGGATCAAGCGCTTGCTTGGAAGCCATTATGGCACAGACCAATCTGTATAATTATCTAATAATAGTATTCTTTATATTGATGACCGACTCCAGTATTGGCCACGCTTCAGAAATAAGTGGTCCGGATACAGTCGAAATTAGAACACTGGTTCAACTATTATCAAAATACCCAAGTGATCCAGATTTGCTTATTAAACTTGCAAAAATCAATGAAAAATACGGAAAATATGACGAGGCAATAACTTTATTACAGAAAGCAAGGTCGATCAGTCATGATTATGAAGATATATACTTGCTCGAAGCGATCATGCTTGCCAAGCTAAACAATCAATCAGCATGTAGGCAGAAGAGTTTGCTTAATAAAGCATATCGCCGTGTTAAAGTTAGAAATAATACTGATGCATTTGATCGTTATATTAATTCAATTCACCTCGGGTATTTTGAAACTGAGGTTGGATCAGGTTATGATAAACTGTCTAATAACCGGGGGCACTGGACAAATAATTATTTTCTTGGTAAATATGTTGATTGTTCAAATAACAGCTACTATGGCGGTTATGAAAAAGTAAAACGCTATGAGATAAATAATGAGGAGTATCATATTGGTCTTGCCGTGCCATTGAATTATTTCTCATATGCCCTGGAGTATCGAGCAAGCAGTCAACATAATTTGCTTCCAATCAAAACATATTATGGTTTATTGCGTTATGGCTTCGGTTCTGATCTTGGTGCACAACTAATCTATACCAATCGTAAATATACAGAGATTGAGTCTAGCTCATATGGAGTGGGTTTAAATTATTACTTCTCAAATTATCAACTTGTATTATCTAGAGCGTGGAACAAAACAAAATCAAAGGATAAAGAGTTTGATGCGGCAACAGTCGACAAATTGGGCATTACCTATTACATGCAGAAATACCAATATATAGGGCTTACCCTGTCGAGAGGAACAGAGTTAACCTATGACCATACCAATAATCCACCTTATAGCAAAACAAAAACAATATTGTTAAAGGGGTTATATCCATTATTCCATAATTTAGCTATGACCTATGAGATGAAACGTCATAACCAAGTCGGTTATTTCAATCAAAGCGGGGTACGGTTGGGTGTTCGATACCAATATAAGTGAAATCACTGGTTTTGCTATTCAGGCGGGGAAGCTGGCATTTGGGCTTGTTATATTGCTCACTATTCAGGTTTGCATTTACAGAGTCAAACTTATATTTCTCAATAAAAGAAAACACTATCTTAAACTAAAGTGGCGTCCATTCATTAGTAATACCATTTGTAGTGGCGAAACGTTAGATATAGTCAATACTCATATTCATAAGCGAGATTTTTATTATGTTCTTGAGGAAATTAATTATGTATTTAGTGCTATACGAGGTAAGGAATCAGATCGACTAAGGGAGGCATGTTTGGCTTTAGGTTTTCACGATCGATTATTTAAATTATTACGATCCAATAATATTAGGAAAAAATTATATGCGCTAATATCACTAGGGAATATCCATGCTCACCAGTCATGGGATGAAATTGAAAATAATTTGTACCATAAACAAATAATTATTTCTTTAACGGCTGCCAGGAGTCTGGTTCAAATTGATGCTGAAAAAGCAATTACAACAATTTTACCTATTGTTCTTACAAGAGATGATTGGCCATGGGCTAATGTTGCACATATCTTGAAAATGGCAGGGCCTGATCGAGTTTGCAAACCCTTATCTGAAATGATTCAGACAATGCCCGTTTCTATGCAGGCTACATTTTTAAGATTATTTGAAATAATAAGATGCGAAGAGTTGAGCCCTATCACTAAATTAATATTAGATGATACAACTGATGATAAGGTTGCTTCAGTTTGCCTTCATATTACTCAGGATCCAGGGATTTTGCCACAAGCGCGAAAGTATGCCAACCATGAACGCTGGCATGTTCGAATGCACGCAGCAACTGCATTGGGTAGATTTGGTGGGGAACCCGAAATTGAAATATTAACATTATTATTAAAAGATAGGGAGTGGTGGGTGCGATACCGGTCGGCACAAGCTTTGGCCAGTATGCCATTTTTAAATATTCAAAATCTTGAAGTTATTCGTGATTCAATTAACGATAAATTCGCTAAAGACATTCTCAACCAGGTCATTACTGAGAAACGGTAGATGTTGGTCAATTTATTTGAATATACGCAGTGGGTTTTTTTACTGTATTTTATTGGCCTTAATTGCTCATATATGTTGTTGAATGTTGCGGCCATATATAGTGTATCTAAGTATATGGATGATAAGACACTTACCACTATACCAGGTATTGACAGTGACATCATGCCGCCCGTTAGTCTAATTGTTCCAGCTTATAATGAACAAAACACTATCACACAGTCAATCTATGCCTTGTTACAGCTTGAGTATCCGGAATACGAAATTGTAGTGATCAATGATGGTTCTTCAGATGAAACGTTGGCCACTCTTAAAAAAGACTTCAAACTAGTAGCGTTCCCAGAAGCATACAGAAAGAGGCTGGACACACAAAAAATTGAACGCATCTATGTGTCTAAAAATTATCCAACTATTCGTGTTATAGATAAACACAACGGAGGGAAGTCTGACGCCCTCAATGCGGGCATAAACATTAGTCGCTTTCCATTGGTTTGTATAGTAGATGCAGATTCTATTTTGCAACGTGAGAGCCTAAAAAGGGTTGTTCAACCGTTTTTATTTGATAGTCGAACAGTAGTAAGTGGCGGGACAGTTCGTATCATTAATGGCAGTACTGTTGAAAGGGGCCATATTGTTGAAGTGTCAACCCCAAATAAAATCATCCCTCTCATTCAGATAGTTGAATATTTACGAGCCTTTTTGTTTGGTAGGTTAGGCTGGTCACCTTTAAATGCCTTATTAATTGTTTCAGGTGCATTTGGTGTGTTTCACAAGGAAACGTTAATCTCTGTTGGTGGATATAAAACCAATACAATTGGTGAAGATATGGAGTTGATCGTAAGAATTCACCGTAAACTAAGAAAAGCAAAAAAAGATTATAGGATAACCTTTGTACCCGATCCCGTTTGTTGGACTGAAGCACCGGAAGACTTATCTTCTCTGGCAAATCAACGAATACGCTGGCAACGTGGTTTATGTGAAAGTCTTTTTCTTAATATGTCACTGTTTATGAACCCCCGCGCAGGGGCTGTAGGTATGCTGGCATTTCCTTTTATGCTATTTTTTGAATGGGCTGGCCCGATCATTGAGATTTTTGGGTTTATTATTATTATCATCGGATATTCGATGGGTATGATTGATACGAACGTTTTTCTGCTGCTTCTCTTTGTCGCTACTTTATTTGGAATGATGTTATCTATTACTGCATTATTACTAGAAGAAATGTCATTTCATATGTATCAAAAGCCAAGCGATCTTTTGCGCTTATTTATTGCGGCCATAATTGAGAATTTTGGTTATCGCCAACTCAATTCAGTATTTAGAATAATTGGTTTTTACCAATGGTTTTTTAACACTAAACGCTCCTGGGGTGCAATGAAAAGGAAAGGCGCATAAACATAGCAGCGTCGTAAGAAGCTGCGCAATAATTCAAATAACATACATATTATTGTTTCAATTTAGCAAAGGCCGCGGCCATTGCGCCGTTAACTTGTGGTGTGCTGGATTGTTTTTTGTTTTTTGTATGGTTACGTTCTTTTATGTTTAGCTTACTGGGTTCTTTTTTTGGTTTATCTTCGGCATTAATTTCATCATTCAATCGCATGCTCAGGCCGATACGGTTTCGTTGTACATCCACTTCCATAACCTTGACCTTGACAACTTGTCCGGTTTTAACAACTTCACGCGGATCTTTGATAAAACTGTCAGATAGGGCGGAGATGTGCACCAGGCCATCCTGATGCACGCCAAGGTCGACAAAGGCACCGAAGTTGGTGACATTGGTGATCACCCCTTCGAGAATCATGGCCGGTTTCAGATCCTGTATTTTCTCTACACCGTCTTCGAATCTTGCCGTCTTGAATTCGGGGCGGGGATCACGACCGGGCTTTTCCAGTTCCTGGATGATGTCTCGCACTGTGGGTTCACCAAACTGTTCATTGATAAAGTCATTTGCGGACAGACTCTTAAGGAATTTGCTGTCACCGATTATATTGGTGATTTTTTTATTTGACGAAGACAAAATACGTTCAACCACGGGATAGGCTTCAGGATGTACAGCTGAAGCATCTAGTGGATTGACACCATTGACTAAACGCAAGAAACCAGCCGCTTGTTGATAGGCTTTGGGTCCCATACGTGGCACTTTTAACAATTGCTGGCGACTATTGAATGCACCATTCTGTTCACGGTATGCAACAATATTCATTGCAAGTGTTTCACTCAAACCGGCTACCTTTGCAAGTAAGGGAGCTGATGCCGTGTTAATTTCTACGCCAACGGCATTTACACAATCTTCAATTACGGCATCGAGCTTACGTGCCAGTTGATATTGATTCACATCATGCTGGTATTGACCTACACCGATGGATTTAGGTTCAATTTTCACCAATTCAGCCAGGGGGTCTTGCAGGCGTCTTGCGATGGAGACCGCACCACGAAGCGAGACGTCCAGATCAGGAAATTCTTTTGCGGCCAGTTCTGATGCGGAATATACCGACGCACCGGCCTCGCTAACGACAAGACTGTTTAAGTGTATTTCAGGGTGGCATTTGACCAGTTCCTTGACCAGTTTATCGGTTTCGCGTGATGCGGTACCGTTGCCGATACTGACCAGATCAACACGATGTTTGCTCACCAGTTTGGCCAGGATATCAATCGACATGTCCCATTGTTTTTTGGGTGGATGAGGGTAGATGGTGGTATGTTCAAGTAGCTTGCCTGTCTTGTCCACGATGACGACTTTTACACCGGTGCGTATACCGGGATCCAGTCCCATGGTGGAATGGGCACCGGCAGGTGCGGCGAGAAACAGGTCGCGCAGGTTTTCGCCAAAGACATTTATGGCTTCTTCATCGGCGCGTTCTTTTAGGCGCATGTAGAGTTCGGTGTCTAATTGAATGGACAGTTTTACCCGCCATCCCCAGCGTGCAGACTCCAGCAACCAGTTATCCGCAGCACGACCCTGTTTACTGAGGGAAAAATGATGGGCGACCATACCATCACAGACGCCAAGATCCGTGCTATTAATCAAATCATCCTGTCTCGGGACAAAGATCTTCAGGCGCAAAATACCTTCGGTGCGGCCTCGGAACAGGGCCATAGCACGATGTGATGGGATATCTTTTAATTGCTCCGTATAATCAAAATAGTCTTTGAATTTTGCGCCGCTCTGCTCCTGCCCCTTGACCATGATCGATTTAAGTTGCGCATTTTCCCAGACATAGGCTCGCAATTCACCGACCAGATCTGCCTCTTCAGTGACACGCTCGAGAAAGATCTGACGTGCGCCATCCAACGCATCTGAGCCTGTCACAAAACCGGCCTCTTCATTGATGTATCTCTTGGCCAGCTCTTCCGGTAATTGGCTTGGATCTTCAAGTATGGCGTTGAGCAATGGCTCAATACCGGCCTCTCTGGCAATCTGTGCCTTTGTGCGACGTTTTATTTTAAAAGGGGCATATAAATCTTCCAGACGGGTTTTTGTCTCAGCCTCAAGCAGAGATAATTTTAACACATCGGTCAATTTACCCTGTTCATCCACCGATTTTAATATCACCTCCCGTCGCTCCTCAAGTTCACGTAAATAGCCCAGGCGTTCATGCAGGTGCCGCAGTTGCGTATCGTCCAGCCCAGCCGTTGCTTCCTTACGATAACGTGCAATAAAAGGCACCGTTGCGCCTTCATCTAGCAAGGTTATTGTGGCATCAACCTGAGACAGTTTGACACCGAGTTCTTCGGCAATACGTGTGGAAATGTGCATGAGGACCTATATAGACAAGTGAATGAATGAATGAAACGTGATTCTATCAAAAATACGCTGATTCGGAAGGGGCAAAACAGAGAAAAAAGAGTTGCATTTTTAATTTGTTAATATATTGAGTCATGGCGTATTTATATTGATTCTTGACAGAAGGTGTGTTTTGTCATTAACCGTCAATTTATCTTTCCGGTTAAAAATTGCTGTCTAATACCCTCTTCAAATTTTTCTATGGCATATCGCAACATTGTTCTCGGCATACAGGTATAGTGTTTTTTTAGAAAGTTAAACTCGACAGCATAATCCTGATTCCCTATTTCCCTGAGCATCCAGCCAACCGCCTTGTGGATCAGGTCGTGAGGATGATTCAATAGAATTATGGCAAGGTCCAGAGTATCGCTATACTGCTTGTGGCGGATAAAATGCAGTGTTGTAATGATGCTAATCCGCTGTTTCCAAAGATTGTCAGAAATAGCATATTCGTATAACAAGCTTTTATCCTTATCCATCAAATAAGGACCCAGTATTTTATACGATGAAGAATCAACCAGATCCCAGTTATTGACATGCGCAACATTATTGACATACACATCAACTATGGCCGTTTGTTTGACTAATTGCGTTGTCTTCTCAAATTTATAAATCAAAATAAAAAGTGCTGTGAGTCTGTATTCGTGAACAGACTCGTTTAGCAATTGTTTTGCATCACTCAATGAACAGGTCGGGTAATGTTTTTTTGCTGTTTTTCTCTGATTAGGTACTGACACGCCAATAAACTTGTCATTTTCACCATAACCACCTGGAAATGTCTGAAAAAATTTGGGCAGATGTTCTGCTCTTGCAGCATCGATATTTTGTTGTAATTCATTCTTAATCGCTATGATGTTTTTCATGGGTTTTTAATCTACTGTGTAAACAGAACAATCATTACTTTTTCACGCAAGAAATACCTGATATTTCCTATTGCACATATTAAGTGCATTAGTCAGTTCCAATTCTACTAGTCCGCACTAGACTGGTGCAATGATTTCTACACATCAAGATAACCCTGGGATATGATGAATGATTTTCTCATATAAACAATGTGTTACCGTTAGATTGCTGGGTTGGCACACAATCTGCTACTACCTGTTTGCTAACGAAACAGAATAATTTTTCGTTAAAGAGCTGACCTGTGTATTCATCCAATGGCGGATGCTTACAATAGCACACCTCAGCTTGAATGAACTTGGACAACGGCGTCCTGTTACAGGGGAAAAATCCCTTTTTAACAGACGCCGTTTTTTATTGGCTAGAAAGAAAATTTGTTGGATTAATTGATCATTGCAGATCATTGATAACCAGCTTAGAAAGGAGAACACAATGGTAGAAAAACTCGTCGTAATTGGTAATGGCATGGCGGGTATCCGTACTGTTGAAGAATTACTTAAGATCGCTCCCCTGATGTTTGATATTACCGTATTCGGTGCAGAACCTTACGGTAATTACAATCGTATTATGTTGTCACCGGTCTTAACGGGTGAAAAGACCTTTGAAGAAATCGTGACCCATAATGAACAATGGTATGTGGATAACAATGTCACCCTGTATAAGAACAAGTCAGTTGACGTTATTGATCGTATTAAACGCCAGGTTATTGCAAGTGATGGCACCATTGCTGATTATGATCGTTTATTGATTGCGACAGGTTCAAATCCATTTGTGATTCCCGTACCGGGTAATGACCTTGATGGCGTCGTTACCTTCCGTGACATGCATGATGTCAACAGCATGATGGATGCGGCTAAGCAGCACAAACATGCCGTGGTGATTGGTGGTGGTTTGTTGGGACTGGAAGCGGCCAATGGTCTGATGCAGCAAGGAATGAGTGTCACGGTAGTCCATTTGATGAATACCCTGATGGAACGTCAACTGGATGAAGCGGCAGCAGGTATGTTACGTGCATCATTGGAAGAGCGCGGCTTGAATTTCCTCATGGCAGCCCAGACCGAAGCCATCATAGGTAAAAACCGGGTTGAGAGGGTTCGCTTTAAGGACGGTACCGAGATCTATGCCGATCTGGTGGTCATGGCAGTGGGCATCCGTCCTAATATGGATCTGGCAAAAAAGTCAGGTATTCATTGTGATCGCGGCATTGTGGTCAGTGATACCCTGCAAACATTTGATCCTCGTATTTATGCCGTAGGTGAATGTGTTCAACATCGTGGTATGACCTACGGTCTGGTCGCGCCTTTATTCGAAATGGCCAAGGTCTGTGCCAATCATTTAGCTAAATATGGTATCGGTCAGTATAAAGGTTCGGTTTCATCAACAAAATTAAAAGTCACCGGCATTGATCTCTTTTCGGTTGGTGATTTTACCGGTAATGAAAACACCGAAGAACTGATCTTTCAGGATGCTTACAATGGTGTCTATCGCAAACTGGTCGTGCAGGATAACAAGATCAAGGGTGCGGTGATGTATGGTGAAACCATCGACGGCAGTTGGTATTTTGATATGCTGCGTGATGAAACCGATATCTCTGACATACGCAAAAATATTCTCTTCGGTCAATATCATCTGGGTGACTCGGGTCATGGTGATGATAATCGTGTCGCGGCCATGTCTGATAGTGCTGAGATCTGTGGTTGCAATGGTGTCAGCAAAGGCGACATTGTCTCGGCTATTAACGAAAAGAAACTCTTAACGCTCGATGATGTGCGCGCCCATACCAAGGCCTCTAGTTCTTGTGGTTCGTGTACCGGTCTGGTTGAGGCCTTGCTCGTTCATACTGTCGGTGGAGATTACTCCACGGCTCCGCATCTGAAACCCATATGTGGATGTACAGACATGACTCACGATGATGTGCGTGCTGTTATCGTAAACAAAGAACTTAAATCCGTGCGTAAAGTTATGACTGGCATGGAATGGAAAACCCCAGATGGTTGTGCCAAATGCCGTTCGGCGTTGAACTATTATGTGGTGTGTGCCTGGCCAAAAGAAGGCCTGGATGATTATCAATCCCGTTATATTAATGAACGCGCACATGCCAATATTCAAAAAGATGGAACGTATTCCGTTATCCCACGCATGTGGGGTGGGGGCACCACTCCACAGGAGTTGCGTGTCATTGCCGATGTGGCCGAGGAATATAATGTTAAAACTGTGCATGTCACCGGTGGTCAACGTATCGGCCTGTATGGATTAAAAAAAGAACAACTCCCACCGATATGGAAAAAACTCAGTGCCGCTGGCATGGTCTCGGGCCATGCCTACGGTAAGGCTTTGCGTACCGTTAAGACTTGTGTCGGTAAAGAGTGGTGCCGGTTTGGTACACAGGACTCAACACAACTCGGTATTAAACTGGAAAAGATGACCTGGGGATCCTGGACACCGCATAAATACAAGATTGCCGTGTCAGGTTGTCCGCGTAATTGTGCCGAGGCCACCATCAAGGACTTTGGTGTGGTGTGTGTCGATTCTGGTTATGAGCTCCATGTTGGCGGTAATGGTGGAATTAAAGTTAGGGTTACCGATTTTCTGTGTAACGTCAAAACAGAACAGGACGTACTGGAATATGCCGCCGCCTTTATGCAGATCTATCGTCAAGAGGCCCATTATCTGGAACGCACCGCACCCTGGTTGGAGCGGGTCGGTCTGAGTTATATAAAAGAAAAGATTGTCGAGGACGATGAATATCGCCAGCAACTCGCTGCAAGTTTCCGTGATTCACAACAGTACATGCAAGATGATCCTTGGACCGAACGTGCCGAAGGTGTCGATAAACATGAATTTGAACCCATTGCCACGATCACTATTGGCAATAGTGCTGTCACTGCTTAAGAGGTATGAATATGCAAGCTGCAACAAAAAACAATCAGGACTGGATTGAAATAGGACAGGTCAACGATATCCCTAAACTGGGTGCCCGCGTAGTCAAGACCGAGCAGGGCAACATCGGTATCTTTCGCACCGGTGAAGATGAAATCTTTGCCTTGCGCGATGAATGTCCACATAAAGGTGGCCCATTGTCACAGGGTATCGTACACGGTAAAAAAGTCACCTGTCCGCTGCATAACTGGAACATCAATCTCGATTCCGGCGAAGCCATCGCCCCGGATGAAGGCTGTGCAGCCTCGTTCCCGGTACGCATAGAAGGCACAACGATCTATTTGTCTTTGAGTCCAAAAGAAGTTTGACAGAATAAATTATTTACCATGAAATCTCGAAGACACGAAGTTTTGATTAAATAATAAATTTGATTTTTTTCGCACCTTTGAAACTTTGTGGCAAAAAAATACATACAGGTGAAACATGCTATTCGGTCGTCATAAAAAGAACCCCATCAAGATCGTCGATAAGGGCATCAAGGAATGGAAATATGCTGCTTGTGGATACTGCTCCACCGGCTGTTCTATTGAAGTGGGCCTGAATGCTGAGGGTAAAGCCGTGGCCTCACGTGGTGTGGCGGAGGCTGATGTCAATCGTGGCAAGCTTTGCCTGAAGGGTATTTTTGAGCATGAGTTGTTCGATTCTGCCGGGCGAGGCCTTGAACCTACAATGCGTGAGCATTGGCACCAACCATGGCAGTCCAGCCATTGGGATACGGCCCTGGATAAGGTGCACGATGAAATCACACGCATTCAAGAGAAACACGGGCGCGATGCCTTTGCCATTATCTCTACAGGTCAGCTACTCACAGAGGAGTTCTATACCCTGGGCAAACTCACCCGCGGACTGATTGGCACTAACAACTATGACGGCAACACGACTTTGTGTATGGCCTCAGCGGTATCTGGCTATAAACGCTCCTTCGGCTCCGATGGCCCGCCCGGTTGTTATGAGGATTTTGAACACACCGATTGTCTGATCGCCTGGGGTTCCAATCTGCCAGAACAGCACCCTATCATCTACTGGCGAATGAAAGAGGCACAGGAGCGACGTGGATTTGCCCTGATCGTGGTAGACCCTCGTGTCACCATGCTGGCACAAAACGCCGACATACATTTACCCATTACACCGGGCACCGATGTGGTATTACAGAATGCCTTAATGCATGTGATCCTCAAGGAGGGTCTAGAGGATATGGCCTATATTGAGACCAATACCGTTGGCCTGGACGAACTGCGTGCCGAGGTTGAAAAATATGATCCGGTTACGGCCTCGAAGATCTGTGGTATCGATGAAGACACCATTCGCCATGTCGCACGCCTGTTGGCCAATGCGGGTGCTGCCATGCAGATCTGGACCATGGGCATCAATCAATCTACACACGGCTCTGACGGCGTGGTCGGCATCAATAATCTTGCTCTGATCACCGGCAACATCGGCAAACCCGGTGGAACGTCACTCTCGATTACCGGACAATGTAATGCCATGGGTACACGGGAATGGTCTTCCTGTTCCGGTCTGCCCGGATATCGAGTGTTGGAAAAGGAACAGGATCGCGAGGATATCGCCAGGTTCTGGAATATCGACTCTGAATTTTTTCCTAAAAAACGTGGCATGTTCCAGACTGACATCTATCACGCCATTGAGTCTGGCCAGATCAAAGGGATATGGTTGATCGCAACTAATCCACTAACCTCGCTGCCCAACAGTGCCCGTGTACGCAAGGCAATGGAAAAACTGGAATTTTGCGTCGTGCAGGACTGTTATGAAGACACCGAGAGTGCCCAGTATGCCCACGTCTACCTGCCCGCAGGCACCTGGGCGGAAAAGGAGGGTGTCATGACGAATACCGAGCGGCGTATCAATTTGGTCAAACCCATTAGTGTTCCACCTGGGCAGGCCAAACCCGATTTGTGGATTTTTAATCGAGTTGCAGAACGTTTTAATCATGATGGCAAGGTCACCTTCCCGGAACGGGCAGCGGATATTTTTTTGGAAATGGCCGAGATATCCAAAGGAAGATTGGCTGATATATCCGGTATGGATCACACGCTAATCGAGAAACAGCGCGGTATTCAATGGCCATATACACAACAGCAATTACAAAAGGGGGAGCTGCCTCCTCGTGGTGGTAAGCGTCTTTATATTGAGGATGGCAGCTTCAGTTATCCAGATGGCAAAGCAAAACTGATCCCCTTGCCTTTTATCGACAACAACGAGGTACCAGATGAAAATTTTCCCATCTGGCTTAATACGGGTCGTCTGATCGAACATTGGCATGGCAGAACCAAGACTGGCAAGATCGGTAATAACAATAAGTACAGCCCGATTCCCTTCATTGAGATCAACCCGGATCTGGCCGCAGAGCAGGGCATTCAACGGGGTGACTATGTGCGTCTGGTATCGCGCCGCTCTGATGCCGTGGTCATGGCCCAACCCACTCAACGTGTACCTAAAAATATGATCTTTCTACCGTTTCATTTTCATGACTGCGCCAATCGCCTGACCCTGGGTCTGTTAGATCCTCACTCCCGTCAACCTGCTTATAAACAGTCCGCCGTGCGTATCGAGCGCATTGCTGATCAACAGGCTGCCGCACGACTGAGCATGGAAATGCGCAAATTCTGAGGTAATAACATGTTTGAAGTACGCGAAAACGAACCTGACTACGCTTTATTAAATGATCCTGATAGTCAGCACAAAAACCGTTACGGTAAACCGATTGATACTGTAACCGAAGCGAATCCACTTCATGGCAAGAGTCTGGAGATCAATGGTGATAATGCCATCGGTGCAAATCCCAACCGTTATAAACAGCACGGTTTTTATTTCAATGCCGATAACTGCATTGCCTGTCATGCCTGCGAAGCAGCGTGCAGTGAGAAAAATGATAACCCTGCGCATATTGCATTTCGCTCCGTGGGTTTCATTGAGGGAGGCACGTATCCAGCCTACCAGCGGCTCAACATCTCCATGGCCTGCAATCATTGCGACAACCCGGTGTGTCTGAAGGGCTGCCCGACCCGTGCTTATACCAAGTTTGCCGAATATGGTGCCGTGCTACAGGATCCGGATATCTGTTTCGGTTGCGGTTATTGCACCTGGGTTTGTCCCTACAATGCGCCGCAACTTGATCCGATCAAGGGTCAGGTGAGCAAGTGCAATATGTGTGTGGATCGACTTGAAGTGGGGCTCAAGCCCGCCTGTGTCTCCGCCTGCCTGGGCAAGGCTTTAGACTTTGGCGTAATTGAAAACATCCCTGAAGGCCGGATCCAGACCAAGACCGAGATCCCAGGTTTTCCACGCGCCGACATCACCCATCCAAATATTCGTTTTCAGCAGACCCGTACTACCCAGCGCGACATGGTGCGTGTAGACAGCACGGCGCTGAAATATCATCGTGAAGACAATCAGGGAGAAGGGGATAACCATTTTCAACCGATGCTGGATCCCAAGCACGGTTACAAGCGGCAATGGAATTTGGGCAAGTTGCTGGGTTCACACGAAAATGCTCACATAGCCTTTACCCTTAGCAGTCAAACTGTGATGGGGGCGTTTCTGTTGTTATTTATTGGTGTCTTTGCCGGTGTTGCACCGCTGGATAATATCAACACATCATCCAGTTTTATGCCGTTGCTGGGAAGCATGTTGATCTTGCTGACATTCGGCATGTTAAAACTCAATCTACATTTGGGTAAACCGATTCGGTTCTATCGTGGTTTTAACAACCTGCGTTATTCGCCTGTGAGTCGTGAGATCGCTGGGGTGTCCTTGTTCTTTGGTGGTCTCGCAGGTTACAGCCTGTTTAGTTTGTTACCCGGTGACATCGCTGCACTACTTGCAAAACTCTCTGCCTATGTTGCCATTGCCGGTGTCACACTGGGTTCCTGGTATATGTACAGACTCTATCGCATCCCGGCCAGGCCGTTCTGGAATCACTGGCAGACCGGTGCATCCTTCTGGGGCAGCTCACTGACTCTTGGTGCGGTGTTAATTGTATTGATCACAGGTTTAACGGAGGGATTCGAAACCACACAAAACCTGATTCAAGCAATGGCGCTTGTGGCTTTGATTGGTTTGGCTCTGGAAACCACCGGTCATGTGTTCCATGCATGGGATATGCGACGACAGGGAGGAGAAGGCTCAGCATCTTATTATGAACAGACCACAACTTATGGCTATAGCTATCGCCTGCGAAATGCCATGCTGCTCATTAATCTGCTAATACTTAGTGGCTTCACCATAACCGGCTTATCGGGTGTCATGGGTGTTGTCAGTGGTGTCGTAATAACCCTGTCACTGTTGCTTTCCAGCATCATTAGCCGTGCCTTGTTCTATGTACTGGTGATACCGACCACCATGCCGGGTGCCTTCTTCTGGCGTAATAAAGGCTTTCAGGAACATGCCCGTGAAACAGGACTGGCGGAAATGCCGCAAGTCGGAGTGATACCGAATCATTAAATAAAAGATCATAAAAGCAAAGCCATGTGTTTATCCTCTCAAATAAAAGGCATATATGAATGTCAATGGCCAAGTTATTCTGAAAAACTCAGAAGCTTATATCGTCAACATCAAACAATAGTCGACCGTTCACTTTATGCTAATTAGTTATTTACCCCCACACATTCTGCTGAAAAACTGTAAATTTGCAACACGCTACTTCTAATACGATTAGCCATATAACCGATATAGTTACTATCATCATTAACTTACTAATAAGTAGGTTGATTCTGCGACATAAATATCATTCTCAGGCTATAAATATAGCTATTTGTGATTATTTCGTGTCGCATAATCAGCAACCTTATTAGTAACATGTTGCATAATTATTTTATTGCATAACTGATAATATGAAAGAAAACATCAACAAATCACTGGCTGAACAGTTGGCAATAAATGACCGAGAAATTACATATCGCAAAGGCCTGCTTGATTTTCACGATTATGATATTAAATATCTAATTGAAACTAAATCTTACATATCCAAAAAAATCGATATTACCGTTTCATCATTTTATGAAAAACAAGTAGACAATGCAGAAATTTCTTTATTGATTGGTGATAGTGAAACACTAGCGAGACTCAAAGGTGCAATGCGTCGATATATACTTGAGTTATTTGATGGCGACTATGGTGCTAATTATGTCAATCGTCGATTACGTATTGGAAAAGTGCACAAACGTATCGGTGTGCCGCCAAAACTCTATATTTCAGCTATCTGGTTACTACAGTATACACTCAATAATGAAATTGTTAATGCAGATCCAAATGAGATTAAGGAGCTTGATAAACCAAAAATAAACCAGGCTATTAATAAACTATTAATGCTCGATACACAGTTTGTGTTTGATACTTATATATCGAGTCTTGTTAATGAAGTAGAAATGGCAAAAGAAGAATTGCAAAGCTATACAGTCAGTTTGGAAGAACTGGTTTCTGAATGAACAAAACAACTTGAACAACTATCAAGACTAGATGGCCTTACCGGCCTCACTAATAAAAATGGCTCTTCAGGAAAATCTGTGGGTAAATAATGGATGATTTAATAAGAATTGATTCACATTGAGCTTCGATCCATGATGGTAGTTACCAGACCACTATCAAAAAAAGAAGCCCAATGCGAATAAGAACACTACTTAACGATTGCCAGAAATTCAAGTCTTTTGTCTACAAAAGAGAATATACAGAAACAATTAGCGGTG
>JAFLJQ010000105.1 GCA_022712915.1 Gammaproteobacteria bacterium
TGGATGCTGTAGAGAAATATATTCGTTTTTATAATTACAAGCGATTGCATTCTACCCTTGGATATTTAACACCTAACCAGAAAAAAATGGAATTGAAAAATGCGGCTTAAATTCTTTCCAATAAAACTTGACCACTACAGACACTTAAAACAATCAATAAGTTAACTTATTTTCTTAGGTTGAGCATCCAAGTTATTTAGGTGCATGTTGCTTTTTTTAACGTGGGTGTCTTATTTATTTCCCATCTTAAGAAATAACAAGGCTTAGCTGGACACCCACTTTAATAAATCCTTGATAAGGTATAAATAACAAAGTGTTATCATGTTTTCTTGGGGTAGAAGGCCTAATTTATCAAAGAGAAAACAATCAAACAGATAGAAAGGGTCTGAGATACCGTGTGGCTGACCCAACAAAAACAGGTTAAGAAATGTACAAATGAGACTACTTATAACACTATGATTGTGGCTAAAGAGTATAATCATAGACTAATAGTCACTTCAGACTCAGCAAATTCGCTTAGACAGACCGACCCTATTTCAATACAATCCTCATAGAGCCTGCACAGCGCAGCATAGTCCAACAAACATTTATACTCCATGCTGCGTAAATGCTTAACTGTTAGTTTCAAAAAATCAACATAAGGAGACAACATGGAATTTGAGTGGAATGAAAATAAAAGACAAGAAACACTTTTAAGGCGAGGTATAGATTTCATTGATGCAGTATTAATATGGGACGATCCATTTAGACAAGAGAGAATTGACAATCGAAAAAATTATGGTGAAATCCGCTACCAAACCATAGGGAAGGGACCAGCGGGAATTTTATTTGTTGCTTATACAGTTCGAGCATATGAAAAAGGAAAAATGGTAAACCGTATCATTTCTGTAAGATCTGCAAAAGCAAAAGACATTGAACAGTATGAATCAAAAACATTCAAGAAAGGTTTAGTATTATGACAGAAAATATAACACGTATTACACTGGAACAAGCTAGAAAATTAAAAAGCTTGTCCAACGCTAAAAAGCTTAATGAAATAACAGAAGAAGATATTGATAAGCAAATATCAGAAGATCCAGATCTTTATCAATTAACTGATGAAGAATTAGCCCAATTTGAAATCATAAGGAGTAGCAAGGAATGAAGTCAAGCTTTAAAAAATCACATGTTACATTAGAAGAAGCAAAAAATACAAAAGGTAAATCTAATTGGTCTAAACTATATGCAGAGCAACAAAAAGAAAAAAATAAAAGTAAACCGGACAAACAAACAGCAAACAAACAGGACATCCACCTTAAGAAATAAAAAAAACATATAATTTTTTTAGTTTGTCCGTCAGACAAACCAATTTATACGTTAGCATAGGAAGTTTTTAGCTTAGAAGCTTAAAAGCTTAAAACAATGTGATGAAATGAATAATGTAAGAGTACAAAACAGCCGAAAACCTCAACGAGGTGTTGAGCACTGCTGAACAATGAATAAAGTAATGATTATTACTTATCCGGACACCCACTTTAAGAAATTAAACATTATCAATTAAAATCATGATGTTAGGTTTATTTAGGAGAGTCCAGACTCAAATCGGAGCATTACAAATAGAACTGCTTATGTTGGGTGCCCGGTTAAGCTAAGCTGCGGAAGAGAGAACAATCGAACAGGCCGAAAAGGCCTGGATTCCGTGCGGTTTCATCATTAAAATAGGCCAAGAAATGAACAAAACTGAATGCTAATGGCATTATAATTGTGGCTAAAAAACACTATCACGGACAATAGCTGCTTCAGTACCAATGAATTCGCTTAGACAGACCGACCCTACTTCAATACAATCTCCATAGCGTGTGCACAGCACGGCATAGTCCAACAAACATTTATGCCATGCTGCGCACGGCGTATAAATGATTAACGGTTAAATGTGGTAAAAGGAATTAAATATGCAAAACTCAAGTGATTTATATGGCGGCATCACCTTAAAAAAAGATGATAATGACAAGAAAAAAATCTGGTCAGGAAAACATCATGCTACGGCAGGAAACTATGTTGAACTGTTACAAACAGATCTCAAGAATATTGGTGTATATTTAAATAATGTTGATGGTGATTTTGGCAGGAAGACACACGATGCAGTTAAACGTTTTCAGTGGAATGCTAAAAACATAACAAACCGTATTAAGAATAAAATGATTACCCAGGCAACAAGAACATTTACCGATAAAGTTGATGGCGTAGTTGGAAAAAACGCTAAGAAATAATTAGCTATTTGGAATCAACATAATTATATAACAACAGGTGATCTAGTCCGTATAAAAGAAACTAAATTTAGCAATATCACCTTAGGTGACGGCTTTAGGGAAATCAACCACCCGACAATAAATTCTGGAGAGACAGTAGTTTCATCTGCAATGATAAAATATTTAGAAAGTGCAAACAAAAAAGCGAAAGAGCTATTATTAGGCATTAAGTTAAATCAGACAATGCGCGTAAACGGTGTTCCAGTAACTGGTTCAGTAGTCACTCCAGCATCTAAATCACAACACCTTATCGGACATGCACTTGATTGTAACATTATCGATGGTGATAACTGGAATAGCAATAAAGCATTTAAAGATAAAAAAGAAAGTACGAATGCGAAAAAGTTCATCGAGGCAATGAAAACAAAGGGACTAAGATGGGGAGGGGATTTATCAGACGTCGATACACCACACTTTGATAAACAAGTTCCTGCAAGCAGCATGGACTACGACTATAAATATTTTTTTAATCAAAGAATGATTTCTGAAAAACAAAATATCCCTCTGAAAACCTGGTAACTAAAAATGTTTAAAAACAACAATTTAAAATCTATATCCATCTTTCTATTATTAATAATTAGCCTGCTTATTTTCGCAGACAACCAGCTTGAAAGAGAACTTGAGTCAGGAAAAGCTATTGTCCTGATAATAAATGCAGTAGTAAAAAAAGACAGCGAGCAGTATGCCGATTGGTCTCATTATCTAAATCAATTTTCTTCCGATGTTGGTAAAAATTATGTGTTTCATAAATTATCAACAGATAAATTAAATAAAACAGTTTTAAATGCTGATAAATTTAACAACAATTACTCCATGATATTTATGAAAAAAGGTAAACCAAGTTATTTTTATAAGGGCCCCATCGTCGAACCACAAGTATATAAATTTGTGCAATTAATGTATTCAGGTAAACTCATCAAACCCAAATACCTTAAGCAGTTTTCCCCGAAAGAGGTAAACATAGAATTAAAACAAACCAAACCGGACACCCACTTTAAAAAACCAAATATCATCAATTAAAATTATGACGTTATGATTATTCAGGCGTGTCCAGCCTCAAACCGGAGCATCACAAATAAAGCTGTTTATGTTGGCCGTCTGGTTTATTGCCAAAAATATTATAAATAACAATAAATTATGCTAATTTCTGAGAATGGGTGTCCATGCGAGCCGAACCAATTAGTTCATGCCCATGCTGGGCGTACACAAGGCAAATCAACATGGATCGTTAAAAGCCAAAAACTGATAACACTTGCAACTAGCGCCAAAATGGTATAATTTTTATACTATGTACGCATTCGAATTCGACAAACGGAAAAGTCAGGCTAATCTTGATAAACATGGGATCGATTTCATTGAGGCTCAGGAACTCTGGACTGACCCCTATTTCATTGAAATTCCTGCAAAAACCTCAGATGAACACCGGTTTGTCATTATAGGCTGCATCAGGGGTAAACACTGGTCTGCCGTTATTACACCGCGTAGTAACAAAATCAGAATCATCTCCGTTCGCCGATCCCGCAAAGAAGAGGTGGCTATATATGAAAGCTAAGAAACTTGATACAGACTTCGATAGTGGCAAAAATGTTACTGCATCGCTCGATCTCACGAAGGCCAAAAGGCCGCTTCAGGAACAAAAAAGGGTTAATGTAGATTTTCCCACCTGGATGATTGAATCCCTTGACAGGGAGGCAAGTCGACTCGGAGTCACTCGCCAGTCAATCATCAAAGTATGGCTTGCTGAGCGTCTTGAGCATAAGACTTCTAACAATTAACTTAATGCTTAGCTGCACACCCACTTTCTTTAAAGAAACCAAACCGGACACCCACTTTAAGAAATTAAATATTATCAATTAAAATAATGATGTTATGTTTATTTAGGAGAGTCCAGACTCAGGCAGGAGTATCACAAATAGAGCTACTTTAGTTGAGTGTTCCGATAAGTAACCTGTTTAAATTGCCTATCTTTTGAATATGGCCTTTTCCCACTTCGCGCAGACAGGCGTAGTCTAGGATGGGCCTTAATATAAGCCTCGGCATGAAGCACATGCCAACGTATGGCACTGACCCTCACGCCAGAACGTTTTGATTTTTGAATGAAATTATCCCAGAAACGGGCGACTGAATCCTCATTCATAACACCATCCTTAGTCTGTATTGAGCCAAAAGACCCGTGGAAATCCCTGATTTCAGCCAAGATTATGTGGTAATTTATAATAAATCACAATAATACGACATGTCGTATTTTCAGCTAAATCAGGGATTAGACGACATGTCGTCGATATAACTGTTAGGTTTCCAAAGACCGATAGAATAATTATATTTTTCAATTTATATAGGAAGAAAAATGGACATGAATGTATATCTCTCTGGTGAAATACATACTGACTGGAGACAGCAGATAAAAGATGGTTGTGAGGAACACAACCTGTCTATTATTTTTACGTCTGCTGTCACAGATCATGAAGCTAGCGACAGTGCTGGCGATTTACTTGGTGCAGAAGACAACAACTTCTGGCGTGATCACAAATCCGCGAAAGTTAATGCAATACGAACTAAAACACTTATTGAAAACTGTAATGTAGCCGTGATCCGTTTCGGCGACAAGTATAAACAGTGGAATGCAGCATTTGATGCTGGTTATTGTGCTGCATTGGGGACACCCTACATTTCCCTTCATGGCGAGGATATAATACATCCGCTCAAGGAAGTCGATGGTTCTGCAATGGCATGGGCCACAACACCAGAGCAAGTTGTCGAAATATTAAAATACGTTATTAGCAAAGAATGAAACCTAATCGGGTAGCCGAGGGTCTCTAACCCTCAGCCCCCACAACACCCTGCATGCGGCTCCGCACAGGGCGTTTCCCAAAGATGTTTAAACAAGCTGGCCGATTAGCTCCAACTTGCCCCAATGCTGGTTACGGGCTTAGCTGGACACCCACTTTAACAAG
>JAFLJQ010000113.1 GCA_022712915.1 Gammaproteobacteria bacterium
CCTATGCAGCGTTCTTACTTGTTAACGGTCTCTCAATTGAGGAGCCAGGCGCTCGTCGAACTGCTGCATAAGAAGGCTTTAGTTGCTGCTAAAGCTTGGGCCTCACTTTACCCGAACTTGAGGGGGATTGAACCATACAAGCGCATCGTGTGGACCGTTTCACTGCTCGGAACCTCCCCCGATTTTGCACACATCTATTTTTAAGAAAGTAGAGGTGTCCAAATGGCAAGAAAAACGAAATACGACTCATACGATGATAGATTCAAGGCCACAGCCGTAGAACTGGGTGCTTTACCCGGTGTAAAGGCAATTGATGTGGCAGAAATACTCGAAATCCATCCGATAATGCTATACCGTTGGAAAAAAGAATACCGGGATGGAGATATCATGAAGAAGCAAGCTAAAGGCATATTAGAAACGGAAGAAAAAAGCGAATTAAAGCGATTGCGGAAAATGGAAAAGAAGCATAAAGAGCTCTTGATGAAGCATGATCTTCTAAAAAAAAGCATCCAATTCTGTTCGGATCTAAAAAAGAAATCTTCCAGTTCATAGACTCGCAACGAGGACGTTATAAGCTCAGGGTGCTCTGTGAAGTTTACGATGTGAGTCGTTTTGGCTATGCAGCCTGGAAATCCAGAGGGCCGTCTAAACACGCAGAAAGAGATAGTGAACTCAAGAACGATATCGAAAGATTATTTGGTGAGGTCGATGGTATTTACGGTAGTCCAAAAATACATTCACTTCTCAGACAAGAAGGGACCGTTGTCGGTAAGAACCGCGTTGCAAGGCTTATGCAGGAGGAAAACCTTAAAGCGAGATGCTCCCGTATTTACAAGAACAATACGCATATGGATCGTTTTTATGCCAGCATTGGCAATGAGATACATGAGCTAGAAGCCACCGGCCCAGATCAAATATGGGTAGGTGATGTTACTTATTTAAGGGTGAATAAAGAGTGGCGTTATTTAGCCATGATTATGGATAAATTTTCACGAAAAATAGTGGGATGGTCATTATCTACAAAACGGAATGTTAATTTATCAATCACAGCCTTTAAACACGCAGCAACAAATAGACTATTACAGTCAGGGCTATATTTTCATTCTGATAGAGGCTCAGAGTATGTGGCACATAAATATCAAAAATGGTTAAAGAAGAATGGTGTCATCCAAAGCATGAACCGTCAGGGCACAATGAATGATAATGCTGAAATGGAATCATTTTTTCATCAGTTCAAAGCGGAACGATTACACGGAAATAGTTATACAACTGAAAAAGAATTACGTTCTGTGATTATTGAATATGTTGGATTTTATAACCAAAAAAGGATACATTCATCTTTAGGATATTTAACTCCCAATGATTACGAAGTAATAATGGGTTGATTTATAAAATGATAACAAGATATGTGTGCAAATCTGGGGGAAGTTCCCTACGCTTCGTTTGCGCCGCACAGCTTCAACGTTAGGTTTCAATGACGCGGAGTATAAGGGTGTAAATGTGGAAAGAAAGGAATTGCTAGATAAATTACTCCAAGACTATAAAGCTCAACCTGTAGGAAATGGTTATATCGATATTATTGTTATGAGAGATAACTACAACTCTCTGGCGGAAAAATTATTGTCGAGCGGCTTTGAAATAAGCGCCATTAGCTGGTGGGAGTATTTAGACGATGTTAACAAACCAAATACTTATGGTATGGGTGGCCCAATAAGCAAATATTATAGTGGTTGGTTTTCTGAAACGTGCACAGATCTTGATGAATTATCCAACCTAAATGACCCCAACAAGAAATTAGAAAAACTCATAAAAACAATAGAAAACAAAGTGTTGGGAAAGTACGGCAAGACAATAGTAAGTTACAAAAACAGTCCATCGCTTACTCCTGCATTTTGGCTTGAGGTCGATAAAGAATGGACGAATGTGCAACAAAAGGAAACCTAACAAACAGCTCAACCTGACCCACGCTGCGGCGCTCATTTTATGGCTCCGCTTCACTCTGCCACAAAATAATCACCACATCGTGGTCAGGTTAGCAAAACGTTATGTTTTCGAATCCAAAGGAGCCAAATAAGTGATAGGTTGGTTTGTTGAAGTGTTTTCATCTAATTCAGACAAAGCAAGGATGATTGCTATTCTAATATCTGCACTTGTCGCAATAGGTGTGCTTCTTCTAAACCAGTATTTTATAAATCGCAGAACTCAGAAAGAGATTTTAATTTCAAAAATTGAAGAACTATACCAAGCCTCTATTGAATACGAAGCAAAGGCAAGAGAGCTCTTAAAAGGTATAAATAAGGGGGAAAGAGATGAAAAGGGTAATTTTTACTTAAATCCAGAAATGATTGACGCTATGAATGATGAAGTTCACAGGATGGAAATGTTAGTCGGGCTCTATTTTCCTCAAATATACTTTGATTTTGATTCCTTATTCGCAGGACCTACATTACCCGTTCTTGAGATTGCTGTAAAAGAAAAAATGATTTCTGAAGACGAAGCTATAGATGCTAGTGAAAGAACAAAAGATAATATCAGGAACAATACCCAAGGAATCAAACGATTATGTACAAAATTAATGGAACAATACAGGCACTAAAACATAACAAGACTCTCCAGCCGACGCAAAAACCGCGCGGCTGAGTTTGTTGTTATGTCTAAAAAATGAATATTAATTTTCTATCAATTATTTCGATTGTAGTCTTACTTGTCGTAAGTACTATTCTTGGATTTATGGATAAATCAGTGGAAATGGGACTTGCAATAGTAGCTGGGGCTATCGGGTTAGCATTTTCAAATATCGACAAAATAAGTCGCTTCGAAGGTGCTGGTTTCAAAGCGGAAATGTGGAAGAAAATGGAAGCTGTTATTGAAAAAGAAACAGAACAAGAACAGGATATGGCAACGATTGAAACGCTGAACACTGATAAAGAAAATGAATTAGATACGAGCGAAAATAAGGTTCTTGAAGCCCTGAATAGTCAAAAATATACATGGCGGACTTTGTCAGGGATATGCAAGCAGATGAATTTGAGTGAAATTGAAACAAAAACAGCACTAAATAAATTAACGAAAATGGAGTTTGTTAAAAAAACTAAGGGTGCCAAAGGTCTGATATGGTCACTAACCAGTTTGGGGAGAAGGCAATTAATAGTAATTGCCTTATTAAAACAGGACATAACAAAACGCTAAACCAGACAGGCGCAGAAAACGCGCCTTCTGGTTAGCTCAACGTTATGTGTGAAAAGAGCGTGCACTATGGAATGGAAGTTCAGTAGCGAAACAAAGAGCGAAATTCCGCTGCCTCCTGAGTATACATTTCCTCAGGCATTTAACTATCTGAACCCGGAAGTCAATTCTTTCTATGTTCTTGAAAATGAAAATGGCTATATACAGTGTGCCGGTTCAAAACAGCAGTGTACTGTCGAGTTTCGTGAGTATAAAAAGGGGGGCGCGTTCAAGCATTTTGTATTTTATGAACCGACCGGGTCAGATGAGAATGTTTTCATTGAAATGTCTAATGGTGGTGTAAATCGCAAGAGTAAACACTGCTTTAGTTTTCTTAAAGCTGCCAAACTATTTAAGTGTTTCTACTAACAAGTACACTAATTATGCGACATAATGTATAATCTTGGTAATGAATAAGGATGGAAGAAAACTGAGCCGAAAAGCACTTGCCGAGATTCGGATAAAAGCGATTCAGCAAGTAGAAGAAGGAGAAAGGCTAGAAGAAGTTATAGAACTAGGAGGCTTTCATCGTTAAAATATTTATCGTTGGATTGCACAATATAGAGACGGGGGGTTTGAGTCGCTGCGAAAAAAGTCAGCGCCAGGAAAAGAACCTAAACTTGATGGTAA
>JAFLJQ010000038.1 GCA_022712915.1 Gammaproteobacteria bacterium
GGTTTGAATCGTAAAGTAAATTTGGTCACCAGAAAAGCGTATGGGTTTAGGCACTATGAAACGCTGGAAATAGCACTATTTCATACGATGGGGAAGCTTCCTGAGCCGGAATCAACCCACAGATTTTTCTGAAGAGCCAAAAGTAATACCATTAGCAGGAGAACCAACATGAATATAATTATTGTCAGAATCAACTTTAAATGTATGCAGTGATGGTGTGCTTCCATTAAAACTTCCCACCCATTTGATATTAGTGCTATCTGTCACAATCCGAGAAATATCCGCAGCCTGCGAATTCGTATCTGAATACGTCAAACTAAACGTACCACTACCCACCCCAGTTCCAGTTAATGTTCCATTGGTAATTTGCGAACCTTCTGTGATAGTCCCTGTCATGGTTGCTGCTGCCGAATTCTCACCATTTTTATAAACCGTCATATCGGCGGTAAAATCATTTTTGGTCACAACCATGGTGCCGTCATAAACCAATGTTTCATCTGTCCCCGCATTGCTCGATGCCAAACTGGTCATCATGATTCGGTTGCCACTAATCATGGTCAGTAAATTGGTGTCTGTGATGGTGCCGCCCGCCACACTGAGTGTACCCTGATCATAATACCCCGTCGGGTTGGCATCCGGTATCGGCGCAGGTGCCGGATCATCATCTTCCCAAAAACAACCGGGTAACAAGACCAGCATTAAGAGTGATAACAAAACAAGAGGAATCCGGCGGATTTCAAAAAACGTGTTCATGGTGAAACTCCATATATGTAGGTATGAGTGGTATCAAAGCGTGCAGAAATATTGAGGCAGGGGCATAAAAGCCTGCCAGTAACCGTATTTATTTTATGTAAAAGTGGTGTCGTCACCCGACTCTCCATTTTATATTCCCTTTCTCCCCTTAACCGGGGTGCTACTTCATTCCCTTGCTCTTCGGCAGCCTTGCCATCCGGTCAAAATGGGTCGGTGACTTTGTGAGCTGGTTAATATTTAACCAGACACCTTTATCGGAGCAGATTAGTTCGTGTTGATGGAAAGATTATATCCTTTTTTTGTATATTATTATTCCAGATGAATACTGTGGCCTATCGCTTAAAGTACCTTTTAAATTGATGTAATAATTTACAAACCAAGTGTGATGCCTTCACTGTTTTTGCTTCCAATCTAACTTATATCTGGAATAATTCCAAGCATGGCAACAAAGATATCTTGCTCCTTCAGGGCGACATTGATAATGCCACTGTTGACCACATCACCATCTGTACCCAAAACATCATTAAAAATATAATGTCCATTCATAAAATCTTTCGAACTGATATCCAAAGTGGAGGCCACAATACCCCCGACATTGACCACCGAACCGGGACCAAAAAAGATGCCATGCGGGTTAACCAGGATCACCTGACCATTGGCATCAATGCGGCCATGGATTTGTGAGCCGTTATTGCTCAGAATTCGGTTTAAGGAAATGGATTGGCGATTAGGTTGAATATACTGTACACGCTCGTTGCTGTTGACGTTATAACTCTGCCAGTCAATCGCCATATTCTGCGTATTTTGATGGATGGTGGTCTGGTTGCCAGACTGATGGATACTGCCTGCACCTCCGGTCACTTCACCACCTTGTGGCCCTGCATGAGCATAAGGCAGCCAGACAAGATTACTGAACAGCAGTGAAAAAAATACTGCCTGCGTCCACACCAACACAGAACGTTTTACGTCCGCGATAGATTGTTTCATTTCCTTGCCCCTGTTACACACCATTCTTGTTTAATTTTTTTCTCGTTTCCACGCTCTGCTTGGAAATGCACACGCCCTTTAACACTTTCTTATCATTTTAAAATTCTCACTTACATTTTGTTGGGGTTCGCAGACTCTCTCCAACCTATCGAGCCATCAGCACGAATATAAATCCAGCACCTTGTTCAAGTCAGGTATGTATTCACACGCAGAAACATGGCAACAAAAAACTCGTTTTAAGTGCTATGTCTAACCTTAACCACTTTAAACGCTTCTCCATCCCATTTAAGGTGGATGTCCCAATATAATTCAATATTTTCAAAATCCGGGTTCATCCATGTATTTAGATTTGCGCGGATAACACCATTATCATCTAAATAAAAATTGGCATACAGTTCGTAATCCTGCGGTAATTTATTTTTCAAAAACTCATTAACATGCAATTTTGGAACAAGATATATTTCACTTAAAACATTGCTGCCATTCTTTTTAGTCCAGCACTCAAGGAACGCATTACGAACATTGAATGTATTTATACAAATTACTGGCGTTTTTTTTGTTTTTAGTAAAAAGATCTTATATAAACTATCTGATCTATCATTATCAACAATTAACAAATAATTTTTATTTGTACTCTTTACTGACCACTCATTTGTTTTTCCGGTTTTCAGTAAGACGTCAAGTTTATCTTTTTGTAAACCTTGAGTTGTATGACCAAAGGCTCTTTCAGGTAATTGTCTGGCAAATTTAATAATAAATTCTACAGGAAAGGCAACTGACAAATAAAAAAACAAAATGACCATACAAAATACTTGCTTCATTATTTTGATGCTCCGACTTGATTGAGATATTTTACTCTGCGTTCAAATCGGTCTTTTGGTACAGAGGGCCAATAACTTTTATTGGCCAGAGCATTTCTAACAGCGACAAGATCATTATTTATAATACTATCTTGTATGTATTTACGAGATCCATATGTGTAATCGCCTCGAAAACCCAAATCAATCACTATTTCTCTAATTCGGTTATCTAATTTATCCCAGTTACAATCACCTTTGTAGTTTTCCTCTTTAGAGGCCTTTATACATATTTTTTTGATGTATTGTGCATTATCTAAGTAAGAGATAGAAAAAATATTTTTTTGCGTCAAAGGTGTAATCTTGTAATCAAGCAAATCGTTATCAATAATAAATTGTTTTGCCACTTCCCCACTTAACCCAGAAGCTTTACTGAGCAAGCTTGCTTCCGTTGAAACAATTCCTGCTTTGCCCATATCTGTTATAATTTTTAAAGCTGTTTTGCTTTTCATGTCATAACCTCTTCCTAATGTCAACCCTGACCATGTGTAGTGGTCAAGTTTTATTGGAAAGAATTTAAGCCGCATTTTTCAATTCCATTTTTTTCTGGTTAGGTGTTAAATATCCAAGGGTAGAATGCAATCGCTTGTAATTATAAAAACGAATATATTTCTCTACAGCATCCAC
>JAFLJQ010000189.1 GCA_022712915.1 Gammaproteobacteria bacterium
TGCCTCTAATAATTCGATTAAGACGATGATGGCAAGGCACAAAGGGGCGAAAAAGCGCAGTTTACACGCAGTAAATGAGCATTTTGAGCCCCTTTGCAACGCCGCCAGCACGGCTTTAGCGAATTATTAGAGGTGCCCTTAACAACCAAGACATCAAGTCTTTGTTTTATTAGTAACCCCATTAAACGGTTCGCTTGCTGATACTCAAAGAATTGGATATCAAAAATATTATTTATTTCTTGGAGCCTTGGCGACTTGGTGGTGAATCTTTAATGTCATCCCAGTTTTTTAATTTCCCTGTCCTGGAAACCAACACCTTACCCTGCGGATTGGTTCGACCCAACATTTTCAAACCATTGCTTAACATTGGTTGGCTTTTATCACGTGTACCAAGGTAAATATTCACTTTATACTGCCCATTGTGTTTAACCAGGATAGTGCCATCGAGAGTCAATGGCCCTCCCTGATCGGACAACAACAGTTTAGTGCCGTCTTTATCCGGTAACATCGCGACAAACAGATCGCCCAATTCCACCGCTTGCGGGGCCGTCAAGGCAGCTTGGTGCCAGACCATTTTGCCTTCGATACCAATATGCTTGCCCTGTTTGATCTCGGCATATTTAATATCCGCCGTGATCTGACCGGCGATGGCGATGGGAAAACCATAAAACAAAGGCATCAACATATTGGCCGGTAGCTTAGCCTCCACCATGTCCAGATACAGGGTTTGATCAAACCCGACCTCAGCCTGACCTGCAATACGACTACCAAGGCCCTCGCTCAACAGTTCGGCACCCAACTTACCGGTGAACAGGGAAAACAGCTTTAAATCCCAGTTTAATTTACCAAAATTGAGATTGGCAATTTGTGCCTGAGCAGCTTGCCCTGCCCATAGCGTGCCACTCAAACCTTGCAGTTTAACTTTTTTACCACGATCCAGAGGCGTAACAAAATAATTATATGTGGCACTGGCTGGAAAGTTTATCAACAAAAAATAAACATAGGCCACCACACCCAGCACAATAAAGACCGTCCAATGTCTATTCATGGCAATTTTTTTCATTGCACTTCCACCAGCATACGAATATTCACTCGGCCCGTTTGTGCTGCTATATGCTCCGCTGAAAAACTACTTACCGTGACCCCCTGTTTAGTTTGCAACTCGTCCAACCAGGTCATCGTGGCATCAAAGGACACCTTATCCAGCCACATACGTACCCCGTTTTGACCTTCCGGTTGCACCTTGCGAATCGATGAGCCCAGGCCGTGCTGACGGGCAGTCTTTTCAATCAGACCGAGCAAGGAACCTGTACGCACCGACTGACGGCCAGTCCCCCCCCCTTTTAAGCTTCTCACTTCCTGCGCAGATTGCTGCATCCAGATCAAATCCTGTTGTTGCTTGTCAACCTTGGCCTGCATATCCGACACACCATTGGCAAACGGTGCCCAGATCATTTGATAAAGAATAAACACAAGCAGAAATACCCCACCGCCGACCACCAGGCGACGTTCCCGTGGATTGAGCCCATCCAGCCAGGCCTGAATTTTACTCTTTAATTGATTCAATTCATTCATGAGCCGATACTCTGGATCTGCATACGTGACTCCACCTTATCTTTATGGGATGAGGCCGACTGGATCACCACTTTCCAATCTTGTCTTTTTGCCAGTTTTTCTTTCACCTTATCCAGACTCTGCAAATCCTTCAGCTCCAGCTCCAAATCCAGCTTGCCATCCTGATAACGCAGTTTGTTAATCTTCAGCCCTTTGCTCTCCATCAGGATCGGTGTAGCCGCCACCAGCATTTCCGACATGCTGATCGTACTTTTGCCCGTTTTTTTACGCAGTCCCTTAAGTTTTTGTTTCATTTGCAAGGAGGCATTCACCACCCGACGAGCACCGGGGAAGGTCTTCCGATAAACCTCTTCGACCTGTTTCTTCAATGCCGTGTTTTGAGCGGAGAGTTGATAATATTGAAATACATTCAGGCCACCCTGCCAGACCAGCCACACGGCAAGTAAGGCAGCAGCACTATACCAGGGACGAAAATGCCTGCTGATATTTTCACGTCGGCTGAATTCACTCTGCAGTAAATTAATAGATGTCTGGGCATCATAGTCACAGGCCAGCAAGACGGTCACTTCCTGCTCATATTCTTTTTTAACAATGGGTATGTCTTCGATAGATTCTGGCCAGTCCATATCAGATCCTGCCGGTACACGAACCTCAATTAAACGGGGTTTTTGTTTTGCCTCACGTAGTGACACCGCCAACAGGTTGTGAATACCATCCTTATTCGTGACAAAACCGTGGTAACGATCAGCACGCACAAACTGTCTTTCCCCAGAATCCAGTACAACCCAGTTTTGTTCTTTGTATGCCAGGGATAGGACATCGGGCAAAATGACATGGGGGTGTAACCCGGCATTATTGAGTAATTTTTGCATGCCGATAAACTTTTCTCGGTCAATGACCGCAACCGTGTACTGGTTATTATTCGCCTGGGGACTCAGGGCAAAATGCAGTCCATCGACATCGTCAATCAATTGTTCTTCAACGGCATAAGGCACGGCATTGTGCAGACGTTGTCGGTTGCGCCCCGGTATAACGATATCCAGTAATAAGACATGCTCCGCAGGAATGCTCACAATCACCTGGGCATTGGCGGCCAGGGGCACGGCTGATGATAAATCACCGCGCATCAGATTACCCAATGGGCGACCATTTTCCATCACCAACCAACTGGCACGATAGGCCGGTGTTAAAGACGATTCATCCTCCGAAACCACAGGTGCCGCCTGCCCTGCCGGTTTTGCCGCTTCAAGTCTTATAAATAACTGCCGTGCCAACTAAATCTCTCCTAATTTACCGTAGCTGCGGCGAAAAACCTTCACCGTACTACCATCTCGATACAAAATAGTATTTAAATATACCACTAAATCTCCATTAATGGCTTTGGCCGTTAGCAGAAAGTAGTGACTGTTAACGCTGATAAGCACCCTATCAGCAAGCGGTATATCAGTCATAAAAGAGCTAATGAGAGGATCTGTCCAAAAAGCAAGCGCAGTCTCAAATTCTGGATCTTGCTCATACGCAACACCTTGAGTCGTATTATATAAGTCTCGTGCCGCCTGATTTTTAAGCCCAGGTACAATCATCTGATAAATTACAGGTGATGTGACGGTGTTAACGTTGATCGGGGTCCCCTGCGGTAATGCCACCAGGAGATTGCCGAGTGTCACCGGTGATACAGTCGATGGCGATACAGTCGATGGTGATACAGCCGATGGTGGTACAAGCGATCTATTTTTGTCTTCTTTATACAGCAAATCCCGGATAAGTTTACGCCTCGCACGATGAACATTGTCATAATCATCTTGACCAGAAAGATGGACCTCCATAAGACGGTTTATCTCACTGGCACTGCTCATGGGCATATTCGGCGTTAAATAGGATTTTTCCAGCGCACTATAAGCATCATCCTCGGCACCGTCATTATATCGATCCGTATTACTATCTATCCAGTCATAAACCGCATCCGCCAGGGTCTCAGGCAAACCGACTCGGCGTAGCAAGTTTAAAAAACCGGCATGATTAGCCCTACTCACCGCTTGAGCGGCACCGGAGGTATCAAGCAGGTTGTTGATGTTAAAGCGGCCTTGCAGATCTTCAATATAAAAATCAATCAACTTAAAATTACCAACGGTCTTTACCGCCGTTTCCAGTCTATAATCATTCCAATAATCACCCGCCCCATCGGTATTACTTAGTGTTTTCGTCTGCGTAGCATCGTATGACAACATGGCCCTGGCAAACTCTTCTGCGGCAAACAGAACCGTATAAGCCTCTTCGATTTGCAGTATATTCGAGGTACGACGAATATCCAGTTGTTGCCGGGTGGTCATGGACACCGCCACCACCGTCGCCAATGAGAGAATCAGCAAAACTGTAATAAGGGCGATACCGGTTTGTCTGTTATGTGACATGCACCGTTACCCTCCCGTTACAGCCAGTAAACGCCAAATTTCACCCATACTTTTCAATTTCAACACCACCTTAATGGCCTGCGGCATGACGGTAAACCTTCCTGCCCCTGATAACTGGGGTGGCGGCCAACTATCATGCTCTTCACCCTGCTCATCATAAAATCGCAGCACCAATTCCTCCACATCGTCCAGTAACAGCTGCCGACGGGGTTCCTGTCCCTGCCCACGATCCAGACTCGGCCAGATATAACGATAGAGCTTATGCTCCTCATCATCTGGCATCGCATAAGTAATGCGTTGCAAATAACTGCGCGATACCGTGTTGGGGTTGGCATGGCCGGTACGAGTAAACTCAAGCCGTTCAATACCATACTCAGCACCCACCAACGCAGGAATTGGACCAACATAGCTGTAATCCCGAATCGGTCTGACGACAATCTGTAACAAATCCCGTTCAATATGCAAAACGGCTTGTTGGACACGGGCCAGTTTTTTCGCCGCCTCGCGTGTTTGAGTTTGAACCGACAGGACACTGCTCAGAGTGCCATAGGACATAACGGCCAACACGGCAAACACCGCGATGGCTATTAATAGTTCCAGCAAGGTAAAACCCGTATTGGTCGATTTGAACACACGCATAACTATTGGCTAGCAATATAAGTGGTCAATGTGGCCAGCGGGGCCTTTTTGTGCGCTTCATCGGCATAGATATTAATTTCAACCTGCCGTAGCCGTCGCTGAATGTCGGGTATGGGAAAAGGCGCGGCCTTCGTCTCCTGATGCCAGTACCACGTACGATCCGCCATCTCGGCATCGCCTTTTTTTTCTCCAATGGCAGGAAACTCATGCTTTACCTGAATTTCAGCAATGCGGTTCATTGCCACCCATTGGGCCAGCGTTTTATTCTGCAAGTGCTGCGCATTATAGGCATTGCCGCCAGCCACCTTAATCACCCCGGCCAGACCCGTGCCTGCCACGGCCAGTGCCACCAACACCTCCAGCAGGGTAAAGCCTTTACTGCCTTTTTTACATTTCATCATCGCGTGAACTTTTCAAACTAAGCTCTCCATTTTCAGTTCCTTTGAGTACAAAGTGATCATCCCCGTCTTCTTGTTGAATGCTTAACTCAAATTCGATCATTTCACCCGTAGAATGGATTGGAACACGGCCAATGACTCCTTCTTCTTCTTCCTCTTCATCAAGGGTAAATGTATGTTCTTCTCCTTCAATCACCACAGACAAACGATAACCCGCTAAATCCCTGGCCCGAAAAATCTTGTCTTTAATTGGAACGGTTTTTTTCTTTTTAGTTTCATCCGCATTGTCATCCTCTTTGTCCTCGTCGTCCTCTTTATCCCCGTCGTCCTTATCATCCACATTAACTTTCGACTTGAATATTTTTTGTTCAAACAGATAGCCATCTTCCTTAAAGACAATAAACCACTCCTGAGAATGTATAATGACTTCCTCTTTCGCCATGTTCATCAAGGTCTTGAGCCGAAGCGCCTCTTCTTCAAGTTGTCGATATTTACCCCCGTCACCGACGGAGAGAGTCATCATGCCGAGGATAATCCCCATCAGCACTAACACCACCATCAGCTCCATCAGAGTGAAGCCTTGGCAGTGAATTTGAGTGTTACGGGATTTCAATGAAGGGCATTACTTATCGAGATTCCAGTTACCGATATCATCATCACTCGGTTGCTGATCGGGACCAATAGAGAAAATATCAGCCTCCGAATGCTCACCGGGACTGAGGTACTGATACGGATTGCCCCAGGGATCCTGTTGCAAGCTCTTGATATAACCGCCATCACGATAGTGTTTAGGTTCCGGTGAACCACTCGGTTTACTAGCCAGTGCCTCCAGTCCCTGGTCAGTATTGGGGTAATTAAAGTTATCCAGCTTGTAGAGATCCAGCGCCGCCTCCATGGCCCGAACATCCTGCTTGGCCTTGGTGATCCGTGCCTGCTCTGGGCGATCCATGATCTTCGGCACCACGGTTGCCGCAAGAATAGCCAGGATGACCACCACAACCATAATTTCGATAAGCGTAAAACCCGCTGAGTTGTAGATAGTTGGTCTTGTCTTCATGCCATTTCCTTTTTATTTAAGCCTTACAATTTCAAATATTTTATACCCTATAGCCTAACAGACATCATCAATGAATCTAGTGAGCGGTTTCGAATAAAACCATTAACGCGCTTAGTTTACCAACTGATTCAAATCAAATATAGGCAACAAGATCGCCAACACAATAATCAAGACCACCGCACCCATGACCAGAATCAACAGCGGTTCCAGCATGCCCATTAACATGGCGATGGTAGTTTCCAGTTCCCGTTCCTGATTGGTCGCCGCGCGTTCGAGCATTTCTTCCAGCTTGCCACTCACTTCGCCACTGCTGATCAAGTTAACGGTAATGGGTGGGAAGTAACCACTTCGCTCCAGTGACTTACCCAAAGCACCACCTTCACGTATCCGCAGGGCCGCTTCCTCAATGGCTTCACGCATGGGAATATTACTCACCACCTGGCCGGAGATTCGCAAGGCATCAAGCACGGGTACGCCACTGGCGGCAAGAATACTCAGGGTACGGGCAAAGCGGGCAGTATTCACCCCTCTAGCCAGTTTGCCGACCAGGGGAAAGGTTAAAAGTGCCTTGTGGAACTGGCGCTTCACTTTGGGGTGTTTGAGGACACGGGCAATACCCAGCCCTGCCAGTGACAAGCCAATGATCAGAAAAAGCATGTTGTCACGCAGAAAATCACTGGCCGAGATCATCATACGAGTCAGCAAAGGCAAGGCCTGCCCGGTGTTATCAAACACCTTTACCACTTCTGGCACCACATAGGTTAACAGGCCTGTCACAACCAGCACGGCCATCACCGAGAGGATAATGGGATAAAACAGTGCAAGTTGAACGCGTTGCTGTAACTGTTGCCGACCTTCAGTATAGTCCGCGAGGCGTTCCAGTACCGTATCCAGAAAACCGGACTGCTCACCGGCCGCAACAGTGGCTCGATACAGATCAGGAAAGACATGGGGAAATTTGGCCAACCCATCGGCCAGGGTGTGGCCTTCAACAATCATCGAACGGACACCAAGTATAAGCCGTTTCAAACGAGGTTTTTCAGTTTGCCGTGCCACCGTGCCGGTGGCTTCATCCAGAGGCAGACCAGCGCGAACCAGAGTAGCCAGTTGCCGGGTGAACAAGGCGAGATCCGTTGAGCTGATACCGCGTTGTATTGAACCAAAACTACCACCGGTCTTCTTCGATTCCCGTTGCGCGACTTCTTCCACCCTGAGTGGAATCAAACCTTTCTCACGCAACTGGCTTCTTATCTGACGGGGAGAATCCCCTTCGATAACCCCCTTTTGTTCACGACCCGCTTTGTCCAGGGCGGCATATTCAAAGGCACCCATAGCAGCATCAATCCTCGCGGGTAACGCGCAGGACTTCTTCCAGGGAAGTATGTCCTGCCAGAATCAGACGCAGACCATCATGTCGAATACTGGGAGAGAATTTTCGGGCATGTTTTTCCATTTCGTGTTCACTGGCTCCATCATGGATCATCGTGCGCAAGCTGTCGTCGATCACAAGCAATTCATAAATACCGGTTCGGCCACGATAGCCGCGTAGATTACACTCATTACAACCAACGGGTTCATAAATGGTTATACCTTCATCGCCATTAACCCCGAGCAGTTTACGTTCCGTGTCATCGGGGCTATGCGAGCGCTTACATTGGTCACACAATCGTCTGACCAGACGTTGAGCCAAGACACCCAACAGACTGGACGATAACAAAAAGGGCTCAACCCCCATGTCACGCAAACGGGTCACGGTGCCGATGGCCGTATTGGTATGCAAGGTCGAAAATACCAGGTGCCCGGTCAAACTGGCCTGAATGGCGATCTCCACCGTTTCCAGGTCACGAATTTCACCGACCATCACCACATCAGGATCCTGACGCAAAATGGCCCGTAAACCACGCGCAAAGCTCATATCGACCTTTTGGTTGACCTGAGTCTGCCCTATGCCATCGATGTAATATTCGATGGGATCTTCAACCGTCATAATATTGAGTGTGGTACTGTTTAATTCTGCCAATGCCGCATACAAGGTCGTTGTTTTACCGGATCCCGTTGGGCCGGTCACCAGAATAATGCCGTGGGGGCGAGCAAGAATGCGGTTCATCATTTTCTGGGTCTCAGGATCCATGCCGAGGTTTCCCAGTTGCAAACGACCGGCCTGTTTATCCAGCAGACGTAACACCACTCGCTCACCATGGCCGGATGGCAAAGTAGAAACACGCACATCCACCGCCCGACCCGCAATACGCAAGGAGATACGGCCATCCTGGGGCAAGCGCTTTTCGGCTATATCCAGTTTGGACATGACCTTGATACGCGAAATAATCAGCGGTGCCAGGGCGCGTTGCGGTGATAACACTTCACGTAACACCCCATCAACACGAATACGGATCAATAAACGATTTTCAAACGGCTCAATATGAATATCCGAGGCGTTTTCTTTTACAGCCTGAGTCAAGAGGGCATTGATCAAACGAATGATGGGCGCATCGTCTTCGGTCTCAAGCAGGTCTTCCGGCTCACCGATTTCCTGTGCAATACTGGACAGATCCAGTTCATCGCCAAGACCTTCCATGGCCTGCATAGTTTCACCCGACTGGGTCTCATAACTTTGCTGTAACAGTTTGTCGAACTCATTGTTCGTGATGGAGGTGAGGTGCAAAGCCAAACCAAAATGGCGTTGCAATTCCAGCAAAGTTTTGCTGCTGACATTCTCACGGTGGGTGATTTGTATGCTCGCACCATTGATGTCGCTGACCAGCACACCATGACGCTTGGCGTAGGAGAATGACAAAGTGCCGCTGGTCGGCTCCATGGCTTGTTGCTCCAACACCACCCCTTCCTGCATGAGAGCATCACTCACTCGTATTCATCTCCATTGCCGGAGGCGGCGCACTGGCATCATTGATAGATGGCGTTTTACTGTCCTGATAAGGTGCGGGTAACACCATAAAGTCCTTGATGTCTGGCAGCAAGGGGGTCAAATCATCATCCACAAAATTCACACCCCTCTCCGCTATAGCCAATTGCTTGTTACGCAGATAAGTATATTTGTCGTGTGTCACCTTGGCGCTGAAGGCCGCATCTTTCAAAATCGTGGGTTGCAAAAAAACCATCAGATTGGTTTTTTCTGTATTGACCGAGTTATAACGAAAAAGCCAGCCAAGAATTGGAATATCGCCCAGTAGTGGTACCCGCTCTTCTTTCTCACGCAAGACATCTTCGATCAGCCCCCCCAATACCAGAATTTGGCCATCATCAATGATGACACTGGTCTTGATAGAGCGCTTCTTGGTGATCAGGTCAACCCCCCCAGCGGCACTGTCCGCAATACTGGACACTTCCTGCTCAACATCCAGTTTCACCGCATTGCCTTCATTGATCTGCGGTTTGATCTTGAGCGTCAGACCCACATCCTGACGTTCAATAGTCGAATATGGGTTAACCGTACCCGTACCGCCACTGGCATATTGTCCCGTCAAAAAGGGCACATTTTTACCCACAACAATCTCAGCCTCTTCATTATCCAGCGTCACTAACGTCGGCGTGGAAAGGATATTGAGCGAGGTATCCGAAGTCATGGCGTTAATCAATGCCGCTACTTTGTTACCACCGGAAAAGTTACCGACCCCCAGATTAAAACCACTGCTAACCGGCGTCGTTACAGGCGGATCTGCCAACAAACTGGCCACGGCGGTTGGATTACTTCCAAAACCAATGAGACCAACAGGATTATTATTGGCTGCCCCATCAGCAGCCCATTGCACACCCAATTCGGTTGATGCATCAGAACTCACCTCCGCGATCACCGCTTCCACCAGCACTTGCGCCCGACGAATATCCAGCTTCTGGATCACCGAACGCAAGGAACGAAACACATCTGGCGGCGCATTAATCACCAGGGCATTAGTATTTTCATCGGCCTGGATCGTGATCTTTCCCTTTGCAGCGGACATACCACTTTTAGCCTGGCTCGCCGCAACACTCTTGCTGATACCGGTCAAAACAGAAACCAGATCCTTGGCCACAGCATTCCTAAGATACACCACGTGGGTACTCCCCCCCGTATCCATCGGGGTATCAAGATGCCCGATCAGGGCGCGAATCCTTAACCGTGAGGCCACCGCCCCCCCCAGCAAAACACTGTTGGTTCGTTCATCGGCAATAACCTTCGAACTCTTGCTTTTAGATTTTGCCGCACCGCCTTCCAACTGGGTTATCACGCGCACAATTTCCGTGGCCGAGGCATATTGCAAGGGAATCACCTCGATTTCATCACCGGTCGCCTGATCAATCCGACCCACGATAGTAATCAGACGAGCAATATTAGCGGCACTATCAGAAATAATTAACACATTAGAAGCAGGATAGGCCGCCAGATGGCCACGTTGTGGCACCAGGGGACGCAATATCGGCACCAATTGCGCAGCATTGACATGTTTGACCTCAACAACCTGAGTAACAAAAGCATCACTCCCATCGGTGTAATGGGATTTACCCGTGATGGTTTCGATGGCATCCTGTTTGGCATTCACTTCAGGAACAAGCTTGGTGGCATACCTGCCGGGAATAGCGGCAAAGCCATGCACCTTCAAAACCGACAGGAACACTTCATACAGGGCGTTGGCATCCATGGCCTTCTGGGAGATCACCGTAACCTTGCCCTTTACACGCGGGTCAATAATAAAGTTCCGGCCCGTGCGCGTGGCAACCGCCTCAATCACCGTGCGAATATCGGCATCGGCAAAATTGAGCGTCATCTCCTGCCTGGCAGGGGCAACACTTTTGTTATTACCGGGCTGGGGCGTCGTATTGGCCGCGATCAGACTGAACCAACACAGACCGACCAGCAGACTCCGACCAATGCCTTTATTCAACTTCCCCCTCATGACAAACCTCATTTATTTTTATTTCCTTAATATGTTTAAATTGAAACCACACTCATGGGGATCTCTGAATTTAAGGCCATCAAATCGATGGCGACGAGGCGAAACAAAAAACGGAGTTTACACGTAGTAAAGGGACATTTTAAGTTTCTTTCAAATAAAGCCAGTGGCCAACCCTCCAGCAACAGCCCAGGAACTTAATTGGCGACATAATCAGCAATTTAATCAATAATTTACCGGCGGCGACTTCATTTACATATGCACCACTAAGACCTCGACGCCCCCGTTTCGTTCAACCGTCAGCCGGATGTCCGAGGCAGTATCAAACTGTCCCATCAATTCATACAGTGCCGCAGGGTCATCCAGCGACATGCCGTTGACTTCGGTAATAACATCCGTCTTGGTGATACCCAGAGCGCGCATCAACTGCGCATCCTGGTGAAACAAACGATACCCCTTAATCTTGCCATTCTCCAACACAGGCTCAATCCGCACCTGTTTCCAAATCTCTTGCGGATTGGTTTTAATCATTTTGCGCATTTGTTTCAATTTGTCCGGTGCCTGGACAGAACGCTCTTTTCTCACATCCCGGCTAACACTACGGCTCATCGCAACGGCATTGCCGGGCAATTCATCACGCGGTAAATTGAGGGTTTCGAACTGGCCATTGCGTTGTAAAATCACGCGATCAGGATAGATAGTATGCACCGTTGCACCACCGGGAACCTGCCCCCCCTTGCGATAAAGCTTCTCCTGACCAGCGGCATCAGCAATGATGACCATAGCCTTGTTCTGATCGCTATGGGAAAACACACCACGTAAGATCAGTTTAAGATTGGTTTTGGGCGCATTAATGGGGGCATCAACCACCACCACGGCCTCAACTTGTTGCGCCTCACCAAATAGATGCAGCTTCACCACACTATTCAGTCGAGCTTGAGACGATGGTGTCACGCTAGCAGGCCCACTAGAGATGCTGGCCTTATGGGTTTCTGCGGGTGTCAATATCAACCAGGTCATATCTGCCGCCACCTGGGCAATCAGGATAACCAGCAGAAAGCTCAACCACTGAGGTGAGCGCAGCAAAATAGCCTGCCATGGCAATTTCTCAAAAGACGAAAACCAATCGTTTTTGTCCCAGGCCACCTTATTTAATAATTCTCGCACTTTTTCCGATATCCGGTTGATAAAAAGTTTTATTCTGGCCCAAGAGCTCATATTGCCTGAACTATAAACCGACGAAATAACGATCAGTTGTCAAGTCTAGTTAATATACATTACGAAATAAAGGCCGATCCCATGCCAGAATAAGACCGGGATTATCGCATGTTCTCACGCAAGTGACATTTATTGCCACAACATGCCCTGTGAACTACCCCATAAAAGTCGCATTTATTTCTGAATAGCCCAACAAACCACCAACACTATCACATAACCAGACATTCACCCGCCAATAAAGTTGCTGAAAGGTTTGCGCTATATTATTGATAAGAATATAGTATTGCGTTGTTTGACAACGTAGATTCAAATAAAAAAGTAAGGCTTAAAAAACAGCTTGGCATGGGCAATGCATGTGGTTTGAATAAGTATTAAGATGTTTTGAAAAACCGAACAAATTAAAGTGCTCCTGTTTAAACAGCTACTATCAGAGACACCATTAAAGTGGAATACATCAGGCGCAAGCGGCTTTTTAATAATAGCGCCCAACCCAACACAGTTAACAACCATCAAAACAAGGAGACTAGCAATGCATAAGGCAAAATATTTATCTCAAATCACAAATAAATCCCGTGGTTTTACCCTCATCGAATTAATGATCGTCGTGGCGATTATTGGTATTTTATCCGCCATTGCCATACCCGCATATAATGGCTATATCGCCCAAGCAAAAGTTAGCAGTATTATTAAAAATCACGAAAACGCCTTCCGCGTCTATAAGAGCTTGGCTGCCAAGATTACCGCTGGCGGAAGCTGTATTATTCCCCCTGCTGTCACTGCTGATGACGCAATCACACAGCTCAACGATGGCGGTAAAACCGCTATCGGTAATCCACTTATAAATGCGTATACTCTTGGTGCACCAGCTATTGGGCAAATAGGTATTACTGAAACCGGAGGAATAGCACAAGATGGTTGCCCAACACCAGGAGAGACCATTACGATTATTGTCAATGCGGCCCCTTTTGCAGGGGCTCTTGTAACCGACTTTCCCGGTAACCTCGCATTTCCTGCTGCGAAAATCTTTGTTGTAGAATAGAGGAATATCTGCGGGGTAGATCACTTCTATTGCTACCCCGCTCTTACTAGAGAATGACTATTAACATAAAATAATAAACCCTCGCAAAAATAAATATATTTTTCTTAACTTACGTGCGTTATATACTAAACATAGAGGGGTAATCTTAGGTCTTAATCATGAATGTACTGTGTCATAACAATAAAGGCATTACCCTGATTGAAATGATGATTGTGGTGGCTATCCTTGCCATAGTCTCAGCCATTGCTGTCCCTGCCTATACGGGATATATCACCACATCACGTACAGGCGAGTGTGCAAACGAAGTCGCGGCGATTCGTCTAGCGGAAGAGGAATTCATCCTGAACAACAATGTCTATATCGCCGGCACACTTGATGGAACAACGGCTGATGTATTGCTACAGGATAATCTAGTGGGGCTCTATACGGCATCCGCTACCGCCGCAGGCCCCAATACCAACTGTACTTACGCTGTTGTACTGGCGGGTGGGGGATATACCATAACCGCTACCGGCGTAAATAACCTGGCTGGAGAAGGCGTAGTGGTTAATATCAATGGGCCATAAACTACACCAAATATAGTATGACCAGCCATCCTCAGTAACAAAAAAATATAACTTCCCGAGAGGCGCAAATCTACATCAACTCAGGTCAATAGCCCCATCTGACTTGTCACCCGGCTCTCACCTTGAAGATATAAAACTGATGAGAATATCTCCACAGATGTTGCCATAACTACTTTAATATCATAGAGTTTTGATCTTGATATGAAGTAATGAACAATTAGGAAACTCAGAGCACTCTAACATTCATGGCAACCCCAAGCGCACAAATCCCCTTAGGTGGCCTGGCCCGCAAACTGGTTCAGGACGGCCTGTTAAACGCCAATCAGGCCAAACAGGCGCATAGTGATGCGCTTGAGCAAAAGATCCCGTTTGTCTCCCTCATCGTCAATCAAAATCTGGCCAGCAGCCAAGCTGTGGCGCAGGCTGCCTCGGATGAATTTGGTGTCCCGCTGCTGGATATCAACGCGATTGAAATCGATATCGACGTTACCAAGCTGGTCAAGGAAAAACTGGTTCGTCAGCACCGCACCCTGCCCATCTTTAAACGCGGTAATCGCCTGTTTGTGGCGGTCTCGGATCCAACCAACCTGCAAGGCCTGGACGAGATCAAATTCCACGTCGGCATGAATACCGAGGCCATCCTGGTGCAGGATGACAAGCTGCTCAAAACCATTGAGCGCTGTTTGGCCGAAAGTGAGACCAGCCTCTCAGCACTGGCCGATGATGATCTCGACGGGGTCGAGTTTGGTGAAACTGAAAATCAGGTTTCGGATGTAAGCGACTCTGAGGTGGACGATACACCCGTGGTACGCTTTGTTAACAAAGTAATGCTGGATGCGATCAATAAAGGCGCATCCGATATTCATTTTGAACCCTATGAAAAAAATTACCGGGTGCGATTCCGCCTGGATGGCATATTAAAAGAGGTCGCCGCCCCGCCCATTGGCATGGCACCACGCCTAGCAGCACGTTTGAAGGTCATGTCACGCCTGGATATTTCCGAACGGCGTATCCCGCAAGATGGCCGCATCAAGATGAACCTGTCTAAAAACAGGGCCATCGACTTTCGTGTCAACACCTGCCCCACCCTCTACGGGGAAAAGATTGTGCTGCGTATCCTGGATGCCAGTGCCACCAAGCTCGGCGTAGACCATCTAGGTTTTGAACCAGAACAAAAACAACTTTATCTCGACACGCTGCACAAGCCCTATGGCATGATCCTGGTCGCAGGTCCCACCGGCAGTGGTAAAACGGTGACCCTTTACACCGGAGTAAATATTCTCAACCAACCTCACACCAATATTTCCACCGCTGAAGACCCGGTGGAAATCAACATGCCCGGTATTAACCAGGTCAATGTTAACCCCAAGGTGGGGCTAAGCTTTGCCACGGCTCTGCGTGCCTTCTTGCGTCAGGATCCCGATGTGATCCTGGTCGGTGAAATTCGTGATGTTGAGACGGCCGAGATCGCCATCAAGGCTGCCCAAACAGGTCATATGGTCTTGTCCACCGTGCATACCAACGATGCGCCGCAAACCCTGACCCGTTTAGTCAACATGGGCATACCGCCGTATAATATCGCCTCGGCAGTCAGTCTTATCATTGCCCAACGTCTGGCAAGGCGTTTATGTACTCACTGCAAGAAACTCCTGGCGCTTCCCAAAGAAGCGTTACTCGAAGAGGGTTTTACTGAAGAGGACGTCAAGCAGGGCCTAAAGATCTATGGCCCCGTCGGCTGTGACCAATGTACCGATGGCTACCGTGGACGACTGGGTATTTATCAGGTCATGCCCGTCTCTGAAGACATGGGGCGCTTGATCATGGCAGGCTGTAATTCCATGCAAGTGGCTGACCAGGCACATAAAGAAAATATCCCTGATTTGCGCCAATCCGGACTCAAAAAGGTCAAGGATGGTATGACCAGCCTGGATGAAATCAATCGTGTGACTAAAGATTAAATAATGCAGGGAAACTAAAATGGCTAGCAAAACAATGAAACAAAATGTTTTTACCTGGCAGGGGCTGGATAAAAGGGGTCAAATCGTCAAGGGTGAAACCAACGGCCCCAGTATTGCCATGGTCAAGGCCATATTACGCCGCCAGGGAGTCAATCCCACCAAGGTCAGAAAAAAGACCAGGCCCCTGTTTAGTGGCGGTACAACAAGGATCAAGGCAAAAGATATCTCCATCTTCAGCCGTCAGCTTTCCACCATGATGAACTCCGGTGTACCCCTGGTGCAATCCTTTGACATCATCGGTAAAGGTCATGCCAATAAAGGCATGCAGGCACTCATGACCAGCATTCGCACAGATATCGAAAGTGGTAGCAACTTGTCTGATGCCTTGCGTAAACACCCCCTGTATTTCGATGATTTGTTTTGTAATTTGGTCAGTGCCGGTGAACACGCCGGTATTCTGGATAACATCCTCGACAAAATTGCCACCTATAAGGAAAAGACTGAAGCCATCAAGGGCAAGATTAAAAAGGCCATGTTCTATCCCGCCGCCGTCGTGGTGGTCGCTGTTGGCATTACCATTATTTTGATGGTGGCCGTCATCCCACAATTTGCACAAATGTTCGCTGGCTTTGGTGCCGATCTGCCCGCCATGACCAAAGTGGTCATCGCCATGTCAAACTTCATGCAAAAATGGTGGATAGTCATTATTCTGGCAATGGTGGGTAGCGCATACGGTATTATGTATACCAAAAAACGCTCCAAACCCTTTAACAACTTTCTTGATCGCACGATCCTGAAAGTACCTATTTTTGGTTCTATTTTCCGCAAGGCCGCCATTGCCCGTTATGCACGCACCCTGTCCACCATGTTTGCGGCGGGCGTGCCGCTGGTCGAGGCCATGCAGTCGGTATCCGGTGCCGTGGGCAATGTCATCTATGGTAATGCAGTGTTAAAAATGCGCGACGAGGTCGCCACCGGTACCCAGCTCAATGTTGCCATGCGCCAAACCGGCCTCTTTCCCAACATGGTGATACAAATGACCGCCATTGGTGAAGAGGCAGGCTCAGTCGATACCATGCTGGATAAAGTGGCTGACTTTTATGAAGACGAAGTCGATAACGCAGTGGACGGATTAAGCAGTTTGCTCGAACCGATCATTATGGTGGTATTAGGCGGATTAATCGGCGGACTGGTGGTTGCCATGTACTTACCCATATTCCAGATGGGCAAGATCGTAGGTGGATAGTGCTCAGATCTACTAACCAATCCAGACTTTCATTACCGCTTAAAGCATAAAACATGGAAGCCTTCGCCCTTATAACAGGCAACACCGGCCTATTCTACGGCAGCATCGTGGTATTAAGCTTGCTCATAGGCAGCTTTCTGAATGTCGTTATCTATCGGCTACCGGTCATGCTAAAAAGCCAATGGAGTCGGGATTGTAAACTCTTTCTGGCAGACAATGGTGACCTGCCATTGCCACAGGAGACATCAACAGAACCACGATTTAATCTTCTACTACCACGCTCCCGTTGCCCGCATTGCAATCATCAGGTATCGGCCTGGGAAAATATCCCTGTCCTCAGTTATATCTTATTGCGAGGTCAATGCCGTCAATGTGCCGCCGCTATTTCCCCGCGCTATCCGCTGGTCGAAATATTAAGCGCTGTCATAGCCATCATAGTTGCCTGGAAATTTGGCGTCAGTTGGCAAACCAGTGCCGCCATCATCCTGAGCTGGGCGCTTATCTGTCTGAGTTTTATCGATTATGATCACCAGTACCTGCCCGATAACATTACCCTGCCTTTTCTCTGGCTGGGCCTGCTGGTCAATTTGAATGGTCTGTTTACAGATATTGAATCAGCCGTAATAGGCTCCATGGCGGGTTACTTCATTCTCTGGAGTATCTATAAACTGTTCAAGGCCGTCACGGGTAAGGAAGGCATGGGCTATGGCGACTTTAAATTACTCGCCGTGGCCGGTGCATGGCTAGGCTGGCAAATGTTGCCCGTCATTATTCTGATTTCTTCTATTGTAGGGGCACTATTTGGTATCGCGCTCATTATTTTCAAACAGCATGACAAATCCAAACCCATCCCCTTTGGACCTTACCTCGCCATCGCCAGTTGGATTGCCCTGTTATGGGGGGAAACACTAAATCAGCTCTATCTCGACTGGGTATACACATCACTCTAGGCTCAACATGCTAAAAATCGGCTTAACGGGTGGAATCGGTAGCGGCAAAACGTCCGTCACAAACCTGTTTGCCGAACTGGGGGTAACCATTATTGATATGGATATACTGGCCAGAGAGGTCGTCCTGCCAGGACAACCGGCCCTACGGGATATAAAAAAAACATTTGGCGAACAAATTTGCGACAAAAACGATGAACTCAACAGAAAAAAATTGCGCGACATCATTTTTGCAGAGCCAGACAAACGCCAACAACTGGAAGCCATTATCCACCCCAGGATACGTGAACAGGCTCAAGCCGTAATAAATAAACTGAACACACCTTATTGTATTATCGTCATTCCACTCCTATTCGAAACTGGTCGTCAGGATACGATCGATCGCATACTGCTTGTCGATACAAGTATTGAAGCCCAGATCCAGCGCACAATGGCACGCGACAGCATAAGCGAAGACTACGTAAAGAATATTATTGCCACACAGGTTGACCGACAGACAAGACTTAAACATGCCGATGATATCATCAACAACACGGGCGAAATAAGCGACCTGAAAGCCCAGATAAAGCACCTGCACAAACATTATCTTGAATTATCCCGGAAAAATAACCCGAATTCATGACAAGCTTATTGGCCTCAGGCCGTTGACACGATAAAATCACCCTATTTACGGAATTTAAGCCTAGTGAAAGAAAACCACATCACCTACGAGCAACCACTTAATGAACGCCTACGCCAGTTCCTGCGTCTTGAGCATCTATTTCAGCAGTCCGCGCATACCCTGTCCGGGCAAACCGCCTGGGAAAGCCGCAGCACCCTGTCCTGTCTAACCGATATCATCGAGCTATTATCTCGCAACGATGTTAAAACCGACTTGCTGAAATTTCTGGACAGCATACAAAATAATCTGTCCCAATTAAAAAATAATACCGAGATCGATCACACACAGCTTATATCAATACTGGCACAACTCGATCAACACTACGGCAAACTGCGCACAATCAATGGCAATATCGCCCAGACCCTGAAAGAACATCATCTCATCAACAGCCTCTTACAACGCAATGCAGTGACCGCCACCGTAAACAGTTTTGACATGCCATTATTTCATTACTGGTTGAAACAACCCGCAGCAGAACGCATCGCCACCCTGCAAGACTGGTACGACACACTGAATGTTATTCGCCAGCCCATCGAGCTGGTACTTGACCTGATCCGCAACAGTACAGAACCGACCAGCATCAAGGCTGAGCAGGGTTTCTATCAACAAGCACTGGATAACAACCGGACATTTCAATTAATACGTGTCACTATCCCGATGGATACAAGCTACTTTGCCGAGATCAGCGGTGGCAAACATCGCATTAGCGTGCGTTTCCTGCAATCACAAAACCACGAACGTCCCGTCCAGACCCTGACCGATGTCCCCTTTCAACTCAGTTGTTGCGCCCTGTGAATAAAATAGTTAAATGCCCAACCTGTGACAAAAATGTCGAATGGACAGAGGCACAAACATGGCGACCCTTCTGCTGCGAGCGTTGCCGCCTGATAGACTTAGGCGAATGGGCCAGTGAGAATCATCGCATAGCAAGCTCAGAAACCATCCCCGAAGAACAACTCAAAGACAAAGAAGAATACAATTAACCACCCCGGTACGTTGGGATAAACATACAACCCCCAACAAAACATAAACAGACACACCGGAAAAAAATCTACCGCAAAGCCTCAAAGAGGCCCTCGTTACCATACTCCGCATGGGCACAAGAAGTTTGAGACTGGACTCACCTAAAGAAACATAACATCATGATTTTGATTAATAACATTTAACTTCTTAAAATAAGTGTCCAGGCAAGCTTTTGGTGTCAGGCTAATATTATTTCTTAAAATGAGCGTCTGATTTATTTTTATTAATGAATATCACTGCTGTCCCGTTAATAATCTAAAAAATCATGTGTCTGCCGAGTACTTAACGGCTTGAGGAGGTTGAAATGAGCATGAGACATAAAAGTTGTTTATAAAACACATTTTACCGCAAAGGTCGCAAAGAAAAAATAAATTCGGTAATGTATAAAAAATGAGCTTGAAGTCTTCGGATAAGCGCTAATTTCCCTCTAATACAAAACAAAATAACATTGCGGTCCTTTGCGGTTTAGATCTTTAAAATGGATTAAATACTTAACGGGACAACAGTGAATGAATATCATAAACTATCTTTTCAGCACCTGACCCCATAAGTGTTTAACCTGACATACCGGCTCATTTTCATCCTGGGTGTCCGGCTATGATTGTACCGTTTGCTGGGCTATATTCTCTTCCTCAAGATGTTTCAAGGCATTGAGTATGGTCTCGTGAATTAACCATTGTCCATACGTCATGTTGGTATCCATGACCATACCTTCCGATAAAGTAATGCTGGATAAATATTCCATCATACAAATAACGCGCAGAACAACCCCTTCGGGGCCATCCTCAAGCAATGGGTTAAGGCTATAATCCTTTTGCGGCCGATCATCCACCGACGTGACAGTCTTCTCATTATCATGCCCCTTCATTCTCGTCCTCGCTTATTTAGGTCATCCATTAAGATGCCGCATGTCTCCAGACCAAAAAACAATAGCGTAACCCGACCCACTGATTATTTTTTAGCTAAATCATCCAATATCGTCTGAGTCTGAATAAGATAAATAAAATCATCCAGAATCGTCCAGATATTAAATAACTTAACATTGAGTATCTGGTTAACCTGTTCAAGCGCCATCGGATCCAGCACCACATCACGCGCATCAGACAACTCAAGTTGACGAGTAAGATGAAATATCATATTCGCCTCAAGCCTGATCTTATCCCCCGCAGCCACATAGCGGCGTAGAATCTGAGGGTTGACCTTATTGACATCCATTAAATCCATTTTTGTATTCTCTTATGTTGGTTCAGGTTTTAAAATCGAGAATGAGAAAAAAACCACCCTCAAACACAAAACAAAAAATTTCTTCCACCCTGTTTTTGTTTTGCGCACTTATTAACATCAAAAAATGACTTCCCATTTTATACTTGGCCATTGTATAAACATCTTCACTTGTCCCCAAATTCGGGACATTTTATGTCTAAACAGGCCAGCCTGACACACTCAACTATTAGGTCAAGAACACACTTTAATTTCCAAATAACTCGGTAGGGTGGGTTGAGTGATAACGAAACCCAACACCCGAATCAACCATCAAGCTTATACACTATCCTTTAAACCCATGATGACCAGAACGATATTAAACCTATAATACTAACCAACCCCTCTAACTAAAGACTCCCAATTTAAAACAACCAAAACAGAAAACCGCATCTGGTTTTAGCACGTATATGTCCCCAAGTTGGGGATACTAAAATACGTCTTTAGTATTGGGACATGCAAAAGACCATCCACTCAAAACACGGCAAAGTCCTTCGTGAAGCCATCAAAAATGTACGAGAAAAAGCCAACCTTAAACAACGAGAACTTTGCCGATTCTTAGGACGAGAACCCTCCTTCATTTCAAAATGCGAACTGGGAGAAAGGCGAGTAGATCTTGTCGAGTTCTATTGGATTTGCGCAGCCTGTGGTGCAAACCCCGAAGAGGAAACCCAAAAACTCATGAAGACCCTGGCTAAATTGGGCAAACTCAAATAACACAATAACTTAAGCGGCGTAATAACCATGCCCAACAGCCGACCCCACCAGAGCCCTTTATATTCATAGAATAACGACTCTATTGCTGTTTGGTTATGGTGGGTGTCCGACTAATACCGTTACTATCCTCTTTCTCACCGATGTAAAACCAATATCAATAAACAAGACACCCATCTTAAAAAATAGTTAAATTAGGCAAAATCAAATAACACAGAAGCTTGAACGGAGTGATAACCATGCCCTCCCCCCGAACCCACCAGAGACCTTTATATTTATAAAGATAAATGCCCCCCCATTCCACCTTTCTCTGATTAAAATTGAACCACAAACCATTCCAATGACTTGAATAAACAAACAAAAAAGCGCATTTTAGGGATATTCACGAAATAAAATAGGCTGATTCAGCCTAAGAAGGTAAAATACGGGCTCAGTCAAAGACACTATTAAGCATCTTACGAGATTCAACTATTTACAATGAAAATAAAATCTATTTCTGAATTAAAGATCAAGTTGCAAGAAAAATCATTAACTGAGCATGGGTATGAAAATGTTGAGTTAAAACGCGACTGGTCTAAAAGTTATGGGGATAAAATTTCCATGCTATGCAATGGCCAGCCTAATAATAATTGCTTTTTTGTAGGGCCTTAGGCTAGGTTAGCAAAGCGTAACCCGACAACAAATGACAAAGTTCAACAGTGAAATTTCTGCTGGTGAGTCGGATTGGGACATTCGGCCAAGTACGCTTTGCTAATCCGCCCTACGTGCTGCAACTACAAACATTTATATGAGGAATTGTAATGGAATGGAATGGAGTAATGAAATAAAAGCTAAATATCATCAATTTGCGAGATTCTATGTTGCCGCATATAGTCAAAAGATTGATTGTGCAGACCTTGCAATAGCAACGCTTGTCGAGTTTGCAAAAAAAGAAAGTTTGCCTATTAAATTCAAATATTATGACAAAGGTTGGCAATGGATAACTTTTTTACCAAAAGATGATGCTCAGAAATTTAAAAAATATGCAATGAATATGCTTGGAGCATTAAATGTTATTGATAATACAATAAAAGTTTCCATTGCTGCCGCTAAACCGGGCGATTTTATTATGTCTAAATGGAATAACTCCTTGGGACATACACGGGTAATATATTCAATTACACCCGTAAAAAATAAATTTAAAGTTATCTGGTATCAGGGTAACCTCCCGCCAGTTAGACCCGAAAAAAAGGAAGACTTCTTCTCAAACATAAATAGCGTATATGAACAGCAACCAAGGAGATGGAATTTTGAACAATTCAAAGATTAAATATTATTTTATCACAACAGTTTCTCTTCTTATTCAAAGCTGTGTTGCAGTAAGTCAAACTGAAATCTCTGACTGCTTTGAGGCCAAAACAAACATGAGTGTTGCGAAAATCGATGAAAGAAATCATCGTATTTTTGCAATTCCGAAGCATCTATCAGAAAAAGTAATAATTAGTCAAATTAAATCTTCAGCAGAATGTTTTAATAATTCAAGCTGGTCAGGCAACTGGAGTATAAGTTTATTTTCAAGTGAAAAATATGCTGGATATAAAGATGAGCCACGCATAATCCCTTACCATAAAAATAATAAGTGGGCCAAAGCATATTTTGGTGAATTTGATGGTTCCTCACAAACATATACTAGTTTTCCAGCTATAAAAGCCCTAACTAAAAGCTCAAGCGGACGCTGAAAAGGGCCGTAGGTCAGATTAGCAAAGCGTAACCCGACAACAAATGACAAAGTTCAATATTGAAATTTCTGCTGGTGAGTCGGATTGGGACATTCGGCCAAGTACGCTTTGCTAATCCGCCCTACGTGCTGAACTTTATAGGTAATAGAGAAAATGGATACATCTTTTTATCAAAGCTTTAAGCTGTCAATAATTAGCATTGTTGATTTATCGAAAGATGCTATTCATATTCATGTAGGTTTGATTGTATTCTTCCTTGTTGTTTTTTTATGGAAGAAAGGCCGCTTTGAAATTGTTTGTGTTTTGCCCGTATTAATGATCGCATGTTTAATGGAGGCATTTGATCTGCGTGACGATCTGAACTCATTGGGATATATGCGCTGGTCAGCAAGCGTCCATGATATTGTGAACACAGCATTGTGGCCAGTTGTAATTACCTTCTTTGCAAAGGTTAGAGCAATGGGTAAAAACTTATAACATCGAAAATGGAGGCAGAGAATAATTATTTCTAATCTAAACCATCTTGAATATTAGCGTTAATTATTCTCTGACCCAATGCCCCGTAATATACGGAATCCGTCTAACACACTGTTAGGACAAGGAAAAACAAATGGACAATATAGCTTTAAGTGACTTTATTAGTAATACCCTGGTAGAAATTGCAAAAGGTGTTAAACAAGCCACTAAAGAATTACATGATCCAAATAATAGCGTTTATCAAATCGAAAGGGGTCGGGTATTGAAAAGCTAGTTGTTAAATAACTTGGGCAGAGTGATAACTATGCCCAACACCCGGATCCACCAGTGCCATTTATATTTATAAAGATGGCCCTTCAGGAAAACCTGTGGGTAAATAATTGATGATCTAATAAGAATTGATTCACATTGAGCTTCGATCCATGATGGTAGTTACCAGACCACTATCAAAAAAAGAAGCCCAATGCGAATAAGAACACTACTTAACGATT
>JAFLJQ010000107.1 GCA_022712915.1 Gammaproteobacteria bacterium
GAGAACTTAGAAATTGAGTTAGAAACTGAGGCAATTCAGTATTTAATACGAACCATTAGAAATCTATATACCCATGACAATACGATATCCAGTCAAACTCTAAGTCTCTTTAAATGGAGTCGTGAGAATAGAAAGGATTTAACTAATGGCTTATAACAAGGTCATCAACTGTGACCACCCTGAGCTACGGCCTAAAAAACAGGCCTCCGCCCAAGGTGGCACGTTATCATGTCGTTAGTTTCAAAAAATATGATTACTGAACGTTCGCTAATACGTTAAACTAGAAAATCACAGTGTAAAGTTAGAGTAGAAAAATGAAATTTGAATGGAATGAGGAAAAGAACCAGGCAAACATTAAAAAACACGGTGTGCCGCTAAAGACTGGTGCGGCAGTTTTTGATGACTACTACCGATTGGAACAACATGATGGGCGTGAAGATTATGGCGAAGATAGGTTTGTTACTATTGGCATGAATGAGTTTAGCAAAATCTTGTATGTTGTTTATACTTTGAGAGATAATGATGGAATAACTCGGCTTATTTCAGTCCGTAAGGCGGAGCGGTCAGAACAAAGGCTATACGAAAAAATCATAGGTGATATATGAAAAAAAAGAAAACATACAAAAAATCTGATGGCACAACTTTTGACAACAGCGATATAGACTGGACTGAGTTTGATAAAATGAGTGATGAAGAGGCGCATCGTAAAGCGGTAGATGATCCCGATGCAAAGCCGTGGACAGAAGAAGAACTCAAAGAGTTCAAGCCGGTTAATCCAAAACCATCAAATAAAGAAGAGGAAAACAAATGACTAATTCTGTCAAATACACTCGTATTGCTGGTATGCCTTTTCAGGTTCAGCAAGGAGAAATCAATCTTAAAGCAATGAGTAATGGGGAAGTAAAGCGTAGAGCAATCGCTGACCCAGATGCAGCGCTGATAGACTCGAAAGATTTTAATAAATTCAAACGAGTGAATCCTTTTCCTAAAAAATAGGCCGCCACTCAACGTTGCAGATTATGTAGGCGTTAGGCTAAAAATAACTCAGAATTGTCGTAATAAACAATCTCAAAAATAGTTTGCTATTGTCTGGAAAAAGGTGTTTGATAGGCAGTAAGTTTAAACAAAAAGAGACGAAGATTATTCAGTAATAAAGTATCAATTTAATAAGCGCTACCCCTGAGTGCGACTAACACCCAGAGGCAGCTAACCACAACCGATACTAGGAGTATCAATCATGGCTAACCGCAATAATAAGCTAGAGTCCCGCTCGGCTAAAGTAAAATCAAGCAAAAAACCCGAAAAGTTCCCCTACCACCGCCAGTTCAAAGTCCGAAAGAGCCAATATTATTACCAATACGGTGATTTTCAGCCCCGAAACCATTATCGTCCCGTCATACCTGTCCCCTGGATCAACATTAAAGGATACTGGCTCAACGAAGCGGGTTTTAGCATTGATACCCCGTTACAAGTTAAAATCGAAGAAGGCCGTATCATTCTAACGGTCGCCCAGACTTCATAGATTGCGCGAGTTGCGTTATATTGGCTTAAAATAACCTGCCAGAACCCATAGAGGGTATTAGGCATTAATAACGCAATTTAAATGGGAGTAAAAAGCCTAACAATGCGTTAAACCGGATCGGCGCAAAAAACGCGCCTTCCCGGTTAACTTGGCGTTAGATGCAATTAAACATGAGCAATAAAGAAGATAATCATAATAGATATCTCATAGTAATTTTTTGTATTGCTGTGATTGCTATTATTTTTGTGTTTGGAATATATTTCTATATTTTTGACGGAAACGTATCGGATAAACAAAATGTATGGGGTGTATTTGGGGATTATATTGGAGGCACTCTTAATCCAATACTTAGTTTTTTGGCTTTAATCGCATTATTGTTCACTATAGCCATTCAAACGAAACAACTTTACCTTTCTCGAAAGGAGCTTGAATTAACAAAAATTGAATTAGCTAAAACAGCCGATGCAGCTCAGAGGCAAGCAAAACATTTAGAAAAAGAGTCTAGACGATCAGATATATATAGAATTATTGAAAAACTATCCACAAGAATAAATACAAATTATAATGAAAATCGAATTGATCCACCACCCGCTGCCAGCAATCCATTATCTATTCATTCAGCCTTAAAGAAAGGTGATGATATAAGCACCAATAAGCAGCTCCGCTGGATGAATGACAATTATCAGAGTGAAGGCACTAATACCTATCAAACTATAAAATGGGTAGAAAATGATTTAGAGCGATTATCTCGTTATATCACGTTATACGAGGAAGCAACTGAATCTAAAGAAACTAGCACACCATTTCCTGAATTCTACAGGGAAGAATTTGGTTTTATGGTTTCTGTGTTTTATAAGCTAAATATGGTAAATAAAGATATATATCAATTTTATTGTGAAAAATAATACATCTAACAATCAAATTAACGGTGACCACCTTGAGCTACGGCCTATCGGCCTCCACTCAAGGTGGCACGTTATTAAAGCGTTAGGCAAAATTAGATCAAAGGAAGTTTAAAATGAAACTACAAATGTCTGCTTGTATAGAAGCTAATAAAGAGCAAGTATGGAAAGTATTATCTGATATTTCAAATGTTAATTTATGGGTAGCCCCAATTATTTCCGCCAATTGTGAAGGTGACATTGAGCGCGGCATTGGAGCAGTTAGAATTTGTAAATTAAAAGGAAATATGACAATTAAAGAAAAATGGGTTGAATGGGATGAAGGAAATTCATTTACATATTATGCAGAAGAAATAGCATTAATTAAATCAGCTAATAATAAGTGGACAGTTAAATCAGATAAAGGTAAAACACTAATAATTACAGAATCTAATGTAATATTAAAAGGCGGCATCCTTGGTAAAATACTAGAATCACTGATGTATCTAGTATCAAAAAAAATGGGCGCAGAATCATTAGCAGCTTTAAAGTATTTAGTGGAAACGGGTAAACCATTTGAAAGTAACTTTTCAAAACTACCTCGTGTACCAATTGTCTGCTAATAATAAACTTAAATGCCTAACAAAAAGTTCAAGTGGGACTCCGCGAACCCGCGCGTTTTTTGCAAAGAACGCAAAAAAATCGCCCGTTCGCTACGCCCCTTAACTAAGCGTTAGGCTTTTAAAGGAGAAAATTGTGTCGTATTTTTTTCATTTTATAGGGGTGTTGTCAATAATTCATTTAATAACATATCCGATGAATTCTAGTCCAACTTATGAAACGAAGCGCGCGCTAGGAGTTACATTGCCTGTAACAATAGCATATATTATTTGGCTAATATAATAGCCGTTGTTGCGATGTTTGTATTGATATTCAATTGTTTTCTACAAAGGGGTAAGGATTATGAATATTACAATCAAGTTATTAGTTTTAGTTGTTATGTCTATTGGCATAGCTACAATTGTAGAGGCAAAATGTAGAAAGGCGCAGGTTTGTAATGATTATGGTATGAATTGCAAAATAAAGCAGGTGTGTGGAAGTTCACTTGACTTACCTTCTGTTGAGTTAGCCCCTTTAAGACCGCTGCCATCCACTCGTCTTAAACCATTGCCATCTGTGAGTTTACCACCACTCGGAACAAGTAAATGTGAGTACAAACAGGTCAATGGGCATTGGAGAAACGTTTGTAGATAATATTGCCTAACAAAAAAATCAACAGTGACCACTTTGATCTACGGCCTAAAAAACAGGCCTCCGATCAAAGTGGCACGTTATTAAAACGTTATGCACCAAAAAACTAAATATGGAATCATTTATGAAATTAGCAATTAGTATTATTTTTTTCTCTTTAGCATTATTGCCTTCTTTAAGTTATGCGGAAGACATGCGCAGCCATGAAACGAAAAAGGATGTTTCTAGTATAGAGTCTCTTTCACCTGAATTGCGTGAACTACTAAAGAATGAAATGCTCGCATTACAAAAAGGAATGATGTCTATTATTCCAGCTTATGTCGCTGGAAACTGGATCGAGATTGAAAATATTGCTCATAAAATGAAAAATAGCTATAGGGCACCTCTAAATATCCAATAAATCAGAACAAATTAAAAAAAAATAAAACAGTGATAGTGAATCACTGTTAATTACGATGATTTATTGCATTTTTAGTTGCATTTACCTCGACATCTTAGCGAATTAGGCCATCACA
>JAFLJQ010000262.1 GCA_022712915.1 Gammaproteobacteria bacterium
GTTCAAAGCCCTTACGAAAGCGTTGTTTCATTTTTCTTATCTGGTTCTATAATGCGGGGAGGCTATTTTCCAACATTTTTGCCGGTTAATGGATCAATTCTTTCTATAGGGCGATCAAGAAAATGAGGGGATCCTTAAGCCTGTACCTATCGTACCTTCTATATTCACCATCTTTCCATTACCGATGGGCATTAGATGTTTAGTGATAATCTGGGTTTGCGTGAACGTGGTATCAAATGCTGCTGAATAGGCGGCAGGTGAATATTCCTCTTCGGCTTTTATGTATTCAAAGGCCACAGATGTGTTTTGTGCCACAAAACCACCAATGGAAAATGCTGTAGTGGTTAGGTCATAACGATAGGGCACTTCTATTAATTACCTGATTTAGCTCCGAATAAGTTAAAATAGCCACCTAGTGATAACCTGCTTAAAAAGAAAGAAAATGAGCCATCCTGGATAAAATGAACGATCCCTTGGTCAGGCTTAAACAGGAAATTCCTTGAGAAACGTTCCGGCCACTCGTTGCCAATATCCATGATAAACCCCGTAAATCTAACGCAGGGTGCAAACCGAACGATTCTGTATTGATGTTTAAAGTCCTCATATTAAAGAGTTTATATAACGTTGCAGATGAACAAATCGAATATCAGATCAGAGACCGGTTATCCTTCATGCGATTCTTGGATTTATCACTTGAAGCGCCCGTACCCGATGCACGAACTGTGTGGCGCTATCGATAATGGTTAACGGAGCAAGGATTGTTGAAACCGCTGTTTGAACAGTTTCACACCTATCTTATCCAACAGGGCTACTAGGCACGCAAAGGTCAAATCATTGATGCGAGCATAGTGCCGGTGCCCAAGCAATGCAGTACGCGGGAAGAAAATACCACCGTTAAACGAGGTGAGGTGCCACAAGACCGGGAAGATAAGCCCACCAAGCTCCGCCAGAAAGACCTTGATGCCCGCTGGACGAAGAAACATGGAAAAAGTTATTACGGATACAAGAATCATATCAACATCGATAACAAACACAAACTTATCCAGCACAATGCTGTCAGTGATGCAGCGGTACATGACAGTCAAATGAACGATGCAATAATTGACGAAGTGAATACCAGCGCCAAGGTCTGGGCCGATAGTACCTACCGTTCCAGAGAGACTGAGCAGTGATTAAAAGAAGGAGGTTTTGACAGTTTAATTCATCACAAAGGCAAGCGTGGTGTCGCGTTGAGTGAACATAAAAAAGCCGTAAACAAAACACGCTCGAGTGTTCGTGCCCGCGTTGAGCATGTCTTTGGTTTTCAGAAAAATTCGATGGGGGGTAAATTCATTCTGACTATCGGGCTAGCTCGAGCGAGAACCAAGATTAGACTAATGAACATCACCTATAACATGATGCGTTATTTGCAGCTGGAGAAATACAAAGAAGCGACAATGGCGTGATATTGGCGGCCTATGGGGAACTCGACTAAGGTTGAACGGTGATGAGTTGATATGAACATCAAAACACTCTGAAAAGGCGAACAAAAACATCATCAAATCACTGAGCTAATATTAACGTTAAGTGATCTTTTAAATTTTGATTAATAGAAGTGCCTTGAAGTTAAAAAGTAGATTAAGTCGACAGAAGTTCAGGTGATCATTAAGCAGTCTGAAATTTAGGCGGCTATAGAGCGGGCTGGTGGAAAGGGTAATTCTACATTTGGTCTTTTGATGGCGGTCACGTTGGGTGATATACAACAAATGCAGATTGAACGTGCCCAGAAGGCCATTTTACCTGTGGCCAAGGCGCTCAAAGGTTACCAAGTAAAGAGTATGGCACAGAAGGTCTATGACCAGGGCCTGAAAAAGGTTGCCTGGATGAATTCAGGCAAGGTTAAGCTTGTTGAGCGTGAAGTAATAATGGATGAACGCTACACCATTACCCAGAAATCCAAAGCTGATGCGGTACTGTTATTGAAGTAGAATATCGCCTGACGGATACATCTCAGTTTTTTGAAGTTGTGATAAACACATATATATCGTGAAATGATTAAAGATCCAGCGGTGAACCCGAATATGACATATCGCAATTCCCATACTTATAAATGGGATTTTCCGAATAAAGCGGATAGCGTGCATGACAGGGGTATCTTGGATAAAAAATGGAGCGAAGAAAAGGCTGCCGCACTCAGAGAAAAAATCAAACAAGGTCTGGATGAAGAGGTGAAACAATTAGTCGTAGACTTGCAAAAATCATGATTATATGGATCAGTAAAATAAGTTATATCTAGGCTCCGCATTGTGGGGGCTTTTGTTGTTTGAGGAGCAAAAAAGGTTGAGTGGGTGTATCAGACCTTGAGGATACCTACTGGCCTGGAATGAGGTCAGTTTGAATATAATAATGTGCCACCGGATGTTAGTTTCAAGCTTCCGTTTTATTTATGGCAACAAAACTGATTGTCATGCTTGGGGCTGTGTTGCTAACTCATACTCTAATATGGTTGTTGACGATGAGGGAATGTATAGCAAGCATATATGGTAGGTAATACCCCGGGGCCAGTAAGGCTCAGAACGATAAGACATAATAACGCCACTATTTTAAGCTGTCTGTTTGCACAGCATGAATGAATAACTGAGTAGTGAACTTGGTTTTTGTGCGCGTAACAGCGGTGTGCAATTGAAGTAACTCATTGTTGTTTCAGGATATTATCCTCTTTCCTTATATTCTGTTATTTTTCTAACTTATTTGCAGCATTAAAGTTGATGTATTTTTCGCCGATAGCCTTGTAACAATTAAGTTATTAAGGGTATTATCATGAAGAAATTAACCATCATTCATGCGTGTGTTTTTACTCTGGTAGTGCTCTTGTTGAGTGGTTTTGCCGGTAGTCAGGTAAAATCTGAAGCTAAAAAGCAGGTTAAAACGACAGAAGTTCAGATTATTATCAAACAGCCTAAAATCTATGGTTCTGTTGTGCGCAAGAATGTTAGAGGAACATTAAGTGCCGGCGCTGCCGAGAATTCAAGGGAAGAACGTGCAAAACGTAACGCACGGGCTATCAGACCTGTTGTCAAGGCACTCAACGGATATAAAGTAAAAAGTCTGGCACGGCAAGTCTATGATCTGGGTTTGAAACAGGTTGGTTGGTTAAATACAGGCAATGTCAAGATTGTCAATCGCTATGTATCAGACTCTGAACGTTATGATATTACCCGTAAATCAAAGGCCGATGTTGTATTGTTTGTGGAAGTTGATTATCGCTTGAATGACACATTTAAGGCTGTCGAGGTTGAGACTAAAACATATATGTATCGTGAAATATATAAAGAGCCCGGTATCAATCCAGAAGTAATCTATCGTAACTACCATACCTATAAGTGGGATTTGCCAAATAATGCAGATGGTCTTCATGATCATGGCGAGCTTGCTAAAAAGTGGAGTGAGAAGAAGGCTGCTGTTCTTAAGGAAAAAATCAAGGAAGGGTTGGATGCAGAGTTGAAACACTTGGTTGCCGCGTTAGAAAAATCATAATTATATTTGTTCAGTACAATTAGTTCTATGATGGCCCTCCATTGTGGGGGCTTTTATATTACCTCATCGAAAATAGTGCTGTAGCCTGTGATTCAATGATTGAAAAGCCCATCAAGCTGAAGCCGGTGGTATGCTAAGCAGGACGTTAATTGAGTACTACGCACAATTTTTTGATAACGATAAGCCGTGGTGGGATTGGGTAAATCAAATCTGAGATTAAGAAGAAGATAAATATGGTTGAAGTCCGTATAGTCTTACAAAGCCGGATATTTTTGCAGAGGAGGAGATTCAGTTTTGTCGGAGGTTGTTTGATTGGGTTTGTGATTAGTGCAACAAGTGCAGAAGCTCAAGGTGGCCGTACAACAACCGCGTTTGAATTTTTGATTAAGACATAGCCGCTGCATAATATTACCTGCGTGGTAAAAAACATATATTTATAAAATTTTAAAAATGTTTCATAAATTAAAGACAAAAAATATAATGTAGAAAAATTAAAAGAACCGGATACCATGAGGCCACTACTAGATGAAAATATGATGCTGTTTTATCTGTAAAAGTAGATTGTTATCTAACAGCACCGCCAAGAATGTCTGACATACTAATAAGTAAGTTGATTCTGCAACATAAATATCATTCTCAGGCTATAAATATAGCTATTTGTGATTATTTCGTGTCGCATAATCAGCAACCTTATTAGTAATGCTGAACTGAAAATATGTAACTTGTCAGATATTTGTCGCTATGATTTAGCTAAGTAGAAAAATTTAGAATATGATAGAGCGTTACTTGGATGTATGTAGATAAAAAATAAAGAAAATTTTATAAAAAATTACATGCCTCTAAACAAAACTCAGCAAAGAGATTATAATGCATTTACTTACAACAAGTTAGGTGCAGAAGATGAAAAAAGAAGGGATGAGTTTTTTCGAATGGCAAAGGCGATTTGATAACGAAGAAGCCTGCAAAGACTAT
>JAFLJQ010000088.1 GCA_022712915.1 Gammaproteobacteria bacterium
CAACCACCAATTGGGCTACTTCTAAGCGAAATTCGGGCTTAAAGGTCGGTCTGCTTTTCTTTGTCATTTTGTCACCTATCATGTTGCGAGGGGGATAATATCACCTCTTGTTAGGTGGCCAAATTAACTATGCCACAACAAGCATGTTTCTACCATGGACAGAGTCACGGCTGAATTTCTTGAGCGGACAGGAAACTTATAGACAAACCTCAAAAAACACCCCCCGGCGTAAGTAAAACGAAAAAACAGAATGGCATCATATGCCTTACCGCCTCAACAGAACAATGATAAGCAACTCTATTTTCTTTAGTGATCATTAAACTAATTACTGCCCCCCATTGTACAAATAATATTTTTCACATCGTTTACAGGGACGTTCCTTTATTCATCTACGACAAACCCAACATACATTTCACTATTACATACCCGTTTAGCCAAAGAAAAATATAACACATCACCTTCATTTAATGACCAAGAAAAAAACAAATTAAACAATACAATTCACACGTAACAAATGAGTATTTTGAACTTGTTTTTAACACAGCCAGCGCTCTTCAGTGGGGCTTTATAAGTGCGCTTAAGCAAGAACAACCAAATCAGGCATGAAACATTTAACCAAAACAACTCAAATATATTATTAAAAAAATATTTGTTGATAATCCACTTGAGTCTTCTGTAATACATCATACTGATGTATTTTTCTAAAATAGAGGATGATTCAACAGACGACATTTTACCCAAACAAAAACGGTGCTTTTTGATTGAAAAGAATATATCATAAAAAAATGAATATAGAATTGAACAACCAAGCATCTAAAAGACACCCTTAATCATTGCCTTTCCTGAAAAAAGTGAGCGTTAAGCGATCTAAAATTTGCTGAAAACTTCTCTACACCATAAGAAGACCATTAAATTACAGACTATAAATTTAACGATAATATTTAAACCAACAAGGAAGACACCATTATGGGAACATCAAAAAATGCCAAAAATATTTTTTCTAGCGGCAGTAGCAAGATTAAAAATAAATTGAAAAAAATACAATCTGGAATAGATACGGCGAACAAGGCGATCAAGGCGATCAAGTCTACCCCTCGGGAGATCAGCCGTTATATTAGATCTAAGCATAGCACTCTAAACGCGTCCATTAAAACTCAACATACCAATCTTAATAAGGTCGTAAAATCTTTAGGTGGTGATCTCAAAAGAACCATTCGTACTATTCCCGACATAATAATGAAAAAAGCAGGTTATAGAAAACTACCCGCAGGAATGGATGCCATGCAAAAACTGGCACAAACCCAAATTTTCTCACAGGCCAATACACTCGTCACGGCCCTAAATAATTTCACCGGTACCAGCAATAGTCAAAAACTTCCCATGGATGCAATGGTTTTTAAAGAAGCAGGTGAAGTTTATAGAAGTGCTGACAAAATAGCCAAGGTGGTGACAAAACATGTTGATATTGACTCACTCACTGACCGTGCAGAGTCGCTCACCCAGATTTCATATTTTTTTGCTACAAAAGCAAAGCGTGCTGCCAAAAGCAGTCACTTTTCTTCAAAAGCTTCATTAACTAAAGCCATCCACGAACTACTAAATAATTTCATGGACTTTAGAACAAAGACCGGTTTGGACAAAATGATCATTTTGCCGCCAGCTCTGGAAGACATGGACGATATATTGCTGGACCATGTTCCAAATGAATTCTTTTCATTGTTAGCCGCGCTGATACCCAGCAATATATTAAACACCATTGCTTACAATCTGCAAGACCTGACCAAGGTCTGGCCAGAATGGTTAAACGCCGACCCCCAACAGAAAAGTACAACTCAAAGTAGAAGTACAACTCAAGAAAAAAGCAGATTACGTACCACAAAACGACAAAGCAAGGCCAAAAATGCCGATTCAGATTTCGACGCAGAGACACAAAAAACTCTGGCACTGGTAACCGTCTTAATCGAGCAACTACTTCATATAGTAAGTATCGCTGACGAACTAGTACAGACCGTCTCAGAAATTGCTCCGGAGCAAATACAAACAGGTGTCGGTTTTGGTGGCCAAGTTGATGCCGGAGGTTTAGGAGGGGCCGCCGCTGTCATCAATGCAAGTGGCCAAGCCACGGGAGGAGCCAAAGCCGGTTTGAAGCTAGCTATCGGCAAACTTAACATCTCCAAGGCCATTTTTGGAATCCTGCACATCCTGCTTGCACTTATCGAATGGGCCCTCCAGGCGGCAAATAGTGCCGTGGACTACAATCGGACCACACCAGCCGACGTTATGGCGTATTTAACCAAGGCCAAATAATATCTGGGAAGAGGGAAGTGTTGTGGTCAAGTAAATATGCACACACTAATACACTTAAGACATTCCATACAATGCAATGGTGAAGAGTATCAACAAGTGTCTTGCTAAAAAAATATTATTTCAGATACTGCATTCGCTATGGCCTCACCTAATATTTGATGCTGATGTTCGTCCAGGTGAATGCCATCGATAGCACTCGCTTCTGTAACAGTTCCCGCATCAAAATAATATGTTGAATGCGCTTTAGATACGTCTTCAAGTTCAGCAGCAAGACCCATGTCTCTATTTTCTGCGCCTTTGAATTTGTTTGCTATCACACCTTTAGGTTTGGTGATTTTAGGTGGTGCAACAATCATTATTTCAGGGATAGGCATTCCTGGTTCTATGGGTGACTGGCGAATGATGTTGATCAGTTTTGCTGTTCCCTGGCCAGATAACCATGCATTATTATCATGTGTACATTGGAAATCATTTGTACCCAGCATGATAATTACCAATTTTAGCGGGGAATGCATTTCAATGACTTGTGCTAATCCTTGCGAACCATCACGACCTTGTTTATATGGGTCACTCCATGTCGTTCTTCGGCCGTTAAGGCAATTCTCAATAACGCGGATATTATTACCTTTTTCATTAAAACAAATTTCAAATATGCCAGGCCATCTTTTTTCAAATGGCAATCGCCGCCTTGTATCAGGGATAATTCCCCAAGTAAGACTATCTGAATATATAAGAATATGACCCATGTTCTTTAAATTATGTCCTACTGCCAACCGCGTGACGTCGCGTAGACTGGGCTAAATGGTAGCCATGCTCGACACTCCACCCGACCCATTTAAAAATCCCCATCACCCCGCCCCTCTATTACCGACTTATCTAGCCCAGTCCATACTCATCATACCCGATTTAATATATCGGTCAAAATCTAGTGACATTCTTTTAACTGAATCAGCATAAAAACTAATTGAGTCTAACGTATAAGGAAGACGGATAAATCAGTGGTTGAATTGTTTGATCAGGCATACCGTATCTAGAACATAGTATTCGAGTTTGCTGCTTTTTCTGGCACAACTTGCAGCACATCCCAGTGCTCCACAATTTTTCCGTTTTCATCCAGTCGAAAGATGTCTATACCTGCCCAGTCCTGGGACTCGAAGGTGGGCCATTCTTGATGGCAATGTAATACGACATAGTTTCCCTTTGCGATGACTTTCTTGAAAGTGACGTGCTTGCCCGGATACTCCTTGGCCATGCGTTCAAAATATGTAATAAAGGCATCCTTTCCGTTGGCCACTTCTGGATTGTGTTAGATGTACTCCACACCAACATACCGCTCAATGGCCTCACGGCGCTTGTTCTGATTGAACATAAGATCATAGAAGGCGGTCAAGGCTTGTTTATTTTTCTCTATTTAATGCATAACAATGTCCAATTTAGTGAATAGGTCAACCATCATATTTTGTAAGTGCCCTGATGATAAATACGCTTTCATTTTTTGTGGTATTTCATAATACCAAACCAGGCACTCTATGAAATGCTGGTTCATTTTGATACTAGGTGTTATCAAAATAGAGTTGGCTGTGGATTAAGTGATGGACACATGCTGGACGAATTCGAAGTCAGTCAGATGAAAAATAGTTTCACACCATTTTTTCCAACATAGGCTATCACCAACAATCACAGCAAACCCCAACCTTATGCTTCACTGGGCCTACCTGAATACGGCCTCTCAATGGACCTGTAAACCCACCAGTTTCCCAGCATGTAGGGAATGTCCTACACCATTTCCAGCTTAATCCTACAGATAGTTAATTCACGCATCAATTATAATGAATCAACGAAGTACCTATAAATTATGGGCGAAATATATGATTTTACTGGAAAGAAAAGTGGGTGAAGCAATCTCCCTATTTATAAATGGCAGTGAAAGCACTATCCGTATTATGCAGACCCATGACAATAATGTCCGCATCAGTATTGATACCCCGCCTGAAATCCTGGTACTAAAGAGTGAGACAATCACACCGCCAGGGGAAACATGAAGGAGTAAAACATATCAAGGATTTTATAGAAAACTTTACAGACTTGCCGAGTGCGATCTCATTATGGGTATAGTGACCATAATGAGATCAAAAAACACCCGGCATTTTGCCGTTAAGGATGTAATAACTGATCATACGTTAGTTCTTAAGCTGTACAAAAAACAGGCGTCAATCCAAGCTTAGCGCGACCTGACAACCTATCACGTTCAGGGTGAGCGCGTTTTGCATTCGTTGACAAGTATTCTAATGCACGCAGAACCGCTGCCTTAA
>JAFLJQ010000142.1 GCA_022712915.1 Gammaproteobacteria bacterium
GCCTCGCTAATTTGGTAGCTTGTTTTTTCTTCATCGGATACCCCTGATCACTCGGTTTTTTGTCGAATTGTGTGATCTGATCCGATGGGGTTCAATAAGTTCCCTTATTTTTCAATGAGTTTAAAGATCCTACGTATGAAATACTCTTGAAGATCTACTGTGATGTATTATCCCGCTCGGCTCGCCACAACCAATAGCTCAAAATCGCTGCTAGAGCAGACAGTGCCCAATTGGTGTGAATTGTGGTGTAAAGCTGGGGAGAAAGCACAACAAATAATGCTGTGCCTCCAATACAGAAAGTGACAACAATCCGCATGATCATATTAATGATGCTTTTTATTTTCATGGCTGATTCTTAGTGACAAATGTAATTAGCCGGTTAAATTAACGATGGTTGATGAGACCATCGAGCTGTAAGTGATTCAGGTGCTGCATTCTCACTTGTTACTCTTTTCGGCATTTTTTCAAAATGACAAAGTAACTTTTTATATTTTGTGACAGGTATCTCATAGATCTTGAGATTGTACATGTGAATAAATATTTTATGAGGGTAACATTACAATTAGACCACAAAATAGAATGCATAAAAAGTAAGGGCCCGCTAAGCGGGCCCTTACTAATGGCTTACTACATTGTTACTAAGGTTCAAAAACCATAGCGGGCTACCGATCATCACTCCGGTAGTCATGAACTATAGCGGCAGATAGAATTAATTTTTCAAAATAAATCACCCCTGAGGACATTGATTAATAAAACGTAAGAAGTTATTTCTGATTTTGCCAAGCATTTCACATATCTCCTCAGTATAACCGAGTGTAATTGTCTGTTGACTGCTTCAAGAAAAAGCCCGTTTCAGATTCCAGATTTCTCTAATATCCGTTAATGGATAAGGGGTCGTAGCCCTTTAACGGCTAAATTCTATTGACCTTCTCCCTGCCTTTGCCACTCACGCAGATAGGACATAACGCTGTCCTGCGTCTGTTTGAACCACAGCGAAATATCCACGATAAGGGGTCGTAGCCCTTTAAAGACTAAATTCTATCGACCTTCTCTCTGCGTTTGCCGGTCACGCAGATAGGCCATAACGCTGTCCTGCGTCTGTTTGAACCACAGCGAGATATCCATGCCTGCACTCTTGAGCCCCTTGGCTGTCCACTTGTTGCAGGTGTTCTGCATATAAAATTTACCCTGTCCCTGATAAAACTGGCTGTCGCCATACAGTCCCTTCTTTAAAACGATCACCTGTTCCGGCTCATCGTAATAAAAACTTTGCCGGATGTAGGTATGCAATGACTGGAATTCATTGGTGGAAAGTTTGATTTCGATCATCTTGCTTTCGGGGAAATGTATTGGTGGATGCATTGGCACGGCGACCACATGCATCACGGTTTCCGTCGGCCAGAATAGCGCCTGGATGGCAAGCCACAACGAGTTCTCTCGCGCCTGATAATACGCCTTGTCACCCCAGCCGAATTCCAGATACGGCACCGCTCCGAAGCGCTGCGCAAGAAATGACATGTCGGATTTCAGCTCAGCGGTTGGCACGATAAAACCGGTATGCCAGCCTTGGGTAGCGACGTATACGCTGATGTTTCTCTCTGGCTGCACTTCGGGTTGCGGCGTCACCACATCAGGTAATGTGGAACAGGTCGAGACAAATAAGAGCAATATACTAATCAGAAAAATACGTATGGGAAGTGTGATATTTGAGGTCAGGAAATTTGGCACGGTTAAAGGGTTCTCCCATAAGTCGACGTTTCAGACTCATACTACCTGCATATCAGCCACTGACATCCGTCAGAATAACTTCAAATCCCATCCCAAAGCCACCATTCCTGACATCCATCGTTATAACTGAATATGAAATACCCATTCCCCCTGAACATCTGCACTCGCCCAACTGTATAAAAGACATAATCGCATGCAAGATCACCATTCCCTCGCCCTCTAAGGGAGAAGGCGTTTTTTTAATACCATGCCATTTCTATAATGGTAAAGGGTAAAGGGTGAAGGGGTCGCAGCCCTTTAATTAAGAAAAGCCCAAGGTTTGTAAAATAAATATTCTGAATATTACATGGACATACAGGCTAGGAAAACAACATAACTTGTTGTTATTTACGATATTTTTTTATGTTTGGTGTCCAGTTTTTTTCTCAAGAACAGGGAGACGGCTAGGTAGTGCAGGCTTTGTGTGTGATCTAGAGAGCTTGACGGGAATGGGAATACTGTTCCCGTATTTAAATCAAACAGGTCGGCCAACTATTTCAGACGTGCTGCATTAATTCAATCGTAAACTCATCAGTATGTTCAAAGTAATCAGTCTGTACCCGGTTAGAGGTGGGAGTGATCTTAAAGGCAAATTTGTTGGCGCTGGCGGAACCCAGTTCGATGATGTGTGCGCTCATGAGCAGTTCTTTGGCATTGCCTACCGGCAGGTTTTGGCTGTGGATGCGGTGGCCGTCGCTTAGGGCGTGGATCACGTAGTCGCGTTGTTTTTGGCTGTTGAAGGTGAAGGCTAGATCTACTGCTGTCTGTACAAACATGGCTTTGCGCGACTCATGATCATTTTCAATGTGTTCCTCTATGGCACTGTTGACATGGCGTGGTTTGCGTTCGGCATAGAGTCGCAAACTATCAGGATCGATGAACCCAATATTCAAGGATGACAGCGCTTTGCCTGCCACCTTGAGTGCAGCCTGCTGTTTTTCCTCGGGGCTTTGTTTGAGTTGTTCACACAGGGTGTGTAACTGGTTTTGCGCCCCGGCATTGGTGTAGCTTAGCTGGCGCATAATGATATCAGCACGGCGGGTAAAACTGTTTAATGCTTGTCGTAAGGCCGGTAACATAATGTTTGATGCATTGTGCATGCGTGTATCAATGCCATCGAGAATAGTTATGTAAACTGAACGTTTGGTGTCTTCGATCAATTCCGGTGCGGCACGACGCAGATCCTTTTCGGCCCGGGTCTTGAATTCTTTGCGTTTACGTTTGGCCTTGCCAATTAAATCACTGATCTCATCGCGATACTTCTCAACCGAGTCGGCAGACAGGCGTATGGCCAGATCCGGCATAAAACGATTTTCCATAAAATCAAAAAATTCGTCCGAGGCGCGTTGCACTACCTGTTGTGATTCAACCTCTTTCACCAATTGACGTTTGCGTTCATCCAGTTCGGCAATCACATCAGAGAAATCAGAAATGATTCGTTCCGAATATTCAAAGGCATCCAGCAGATCATAGACCTCGCCTTTGTCCAGAAAGGATTGCAGTGCGTTGCGGGTGTTGCGCGTATTGCGGTGACGAGTGCGAAAGCGCCCTCCTGAGGCCTCCACCATGGGTTGAGTAAACAAACGACCATGGCGAGTAAACGCATAGGTGCTTTGCAGGGTCGCCTCATCCATTTGCCGTTCCAGCCAACCGTGTTCCAGCAACTGATTCAGGATCCAGTTGGCTTGTTCTCGTTGTGAACGGGCTGAGACCGCAAATTCATCGGCCTCGTCTTCCTCAAAAACAGGATTACGCGCAATGGCCTCTTCGAGAATTTCGATGATCTGTTCACGGTTAAAGTTGCGGCTGTAATCCGCCAGGGAACTATACAGCCGCGCATAAAAAGTGCGCAGACAATCCACCACCTGACCACGGTATTTACCGTTGAGGGGTTTGAAAAAGGTTTTTCTTTCATCAGAAAAGAACATCGTGAACTCTAACCTCAAGCGTATGGATGTTCAGCAGGTGAACCCAGATAAATGCTAAAAATGACGCGCCCGACAGGAGTCGAACCTGTGACCTTTGCCTTTGGAGGGCAATACTCCCTTCAAGTGAATGGCATTTTACTCGTTGGGGTCTCAAGGTAACAACAATATTCCAGATATTTTGGGCGAGTATAACAGAGTCGCTATATCAATAAATCCTAATTTACTAATGCTTTTTTCACCTCGCCCGCCCTTTATGTGGGAAGTTTATGATAGGAAATTGACGGTTTAGAATGATTCTGTAAAGGGCCACAGAGAAGGAATGGTTTGAGTTTAAATTTGAATTTAGGCTGAGAGGGGTAAATGTTTTTATGAATAGAGCTGGCCAGTTTTGGCGGTGAATTTCGCCTTTTGAGTCATCCGTCTATTTAATTCACCCGCTTTGCCCATAGTCATTTAACTTGTTTCTGATTAGAATGCGGTAGGAATGGCGTTCACACTTTCTTCTGGTGGCGCTAACTGGAATAAATCTAATTCTTGGCACCGTAATGTATTACTGATAATAAAATGGACTAAACGGGGAAGCTTTCAATGAAAAATAATAATATATTTATTCGGTTGTGTAAAAATAGTTTACTTATTGCTTTTGTGATGACCACCTTGGCGGGCTGTCCTTGGGAAAAAGATAGTGGTGGTGTGACGCCAGAGAATGCCACGGTACAAGGTACAGTCACCAAAGGGATCATAAAAGGTGCCACAGTCAATGTGTATGGGATTGAAGGTGGTGTACTTAGCAGTTCTGCTCTGGCTACAACAACCACGTCTGATACTGGTACCTATAGCATTACTATCCCTGGAACATATACCGGGCCCGTGCTGATTGAGATGCGCAACAATGCTTCATATGATGCCACCATGACGTGTGATATCTGGTCTTGTCGGGGTGCTTATGGTTCTAGCTATTCTTACCGTAATGACATGCCTATGGGGAATTTGGTATTACGTACCTATGTCGGTAACGTGGCCGCAGGGAGTGTGCAATCAGCTAGTGTGACACCACTCACCACCATGGCCGCTGCTTATGCAGATAATCTTGCGGCAAGTGGTAATGGATTGGATGGTGGGGTCATCGATACGGCTAATTCCAAGGTATCGAACCTGTTTGGTATTAACAATATTGTCATTACCACGGCACCGGATATAACCGGTACCGCCAGTAGAACAAAAAATGAATCAAAACATGCCTATCTATCGGCGGCTATTTTAGCCATTGCCAACCAGTATCCCTATTACGGTGATGTTGAGAATGCGATTCACGCCATGGTCACTGATTATGTGGCAAATGGGGGTGAGCTGATCTACAAGGAGTCGTATTATGACTATTGGTATGTTATTAGTTTGGCGGACCTTGCTCGTGAAGCGATGAGCATTGCTTCTTACAGTCATCATTATGGTGTGGAAAGTGGGGCATACACTGACTTGTGGTTACTGAATCTTATTGCAAGTGACCCATCAAACATTGGTCAGTTGACACAAACCGAATCAAGCCCAACCAGCGGTTCAAGTAAGCTAAAAGTCGTGAAGGCATTTGTTTCCGATGTGCGTACCTGGGGCAATATTATTTATGAAGAAACCAATTGGAAAGCAAAATATTTCCAGTCACAGATTAGTGCCGCAACGATGCTGTATGACGCCTCAGGCCCATTACTGGAAGAGGCATTCAACCATGCACTAAAAGCGGCTCGGGAGGCCTATATTTCTAGCGGCAGCGTTGACCTTGCTGGATTCTTTGCGAGCCGTTCGATTCCTGCATCAGGAACGGCGACGGTAAGTGGCAGTTCTGTTCGTGTGGTGGGCAAGATCAATGGTGTGGATGTTGATATTGAACTGGTTTTTCCTGATGAGTTAAATGCCACTTCGTTCACTCTTGTGGTCAATCATAGTGTTGTGGAAAAGTCTAAGATACGTTTAGAAATTTCTAGTGGTGAAGTAACACTAAACTATGGTGAGGAGGTCGATATAACACCATGGATTAATGGCACCTACATCACAAATATTCCTGATCCCGATAGTGGCACAATAAAGCTTGAAGCAAGTATTACAGAAGCTTTATATTCCGTTCGTTCTGTTCGTTCTGTTCGTTCCGCTCTTTCCCCTGATCTTCCTTTGTTGGATGTTTCTGTTAATGGTTCTTTAGAATTGACTCTTGTTGGTACACAAGACGAAAGTGGTGTGGTGAAAAGGGATGAGTTTGGTGGCGTTGTAAACTATAATCCAGAAAGTTTGTCCTTTAGCGGCAAGGTAAGTAATAATTTCGGAGATAGTTATGCTGTGATGGTCGGCGCTACCATGGCCAATGCAGATACCTTTATGCCAGGGTCAAGCCAGACAGAGAATGATTTAAGCTATCGAGAACTTCGAAATATTAGCATAGGTGCCACGGCGAAGTTTAGAGGTTTACCTGAGGCCGCATTTACCCTCAGCGGGAGTCGTACTGGTTTTGATGATGGTGATGTCAGCCTGAAAATCGCATATGCGGGTAGACGCATTGAGGTAAGTACCAATGTTATTAATGGAAATGCAGCAGGTTCTATTTCGGCTACCAATCAGGATGGTGTCGTTTTGGTAACTAACCTCACGGGCAGTTCTGTTCTTGGTGATGTTATTTACGATGGCACTAAGTACGCGACCATAAGTGATGTCAGCGGTCTGAAGATTATCCGCTACATTGATGGAACACTCGAATCTTTATAATGGGTCGTTAAGCTTTACAGGGCGGCCGTTCGGCCGCCCTTTTTTAATCTGGATGTGATTTTATGCAAAAGACCCTTTTAGTCGGTGTGTTTCTCACCCATGCCAGTGGTGCGTTTGCCGGTGTGTATGTTGACACCAGTCTGTTTGCCTATAGTGAAGCGGTAACCATAAAAGGGGCCATCGATGGCTGGTCAGGTGATTTTAGTGGTGGTCAGGCGGCTATCACACACAATTGGGTGGAAACAGGTGTTACCTATCAGCAATGGAAACTGGGTATTCTCAAACGTTACGATTATGAATTAGAGTTTTCACCCGACACGGCGGATTTTGTCTACCGTACAGAAAACAAGTTGGCGCTAGAAATGGGTAAAACGTACCATCTGGATTTGAAGGCAAGGCACACCTATAGTGAAGGCGTCCGCTTGAGTCATGAATTTAAAACTGTCAAAGATCTGGATCTCACCTTGGGGCTATCCTACCTTCGTGGCCTGGAACTAACAGAAGGCGTATTACAGGGAACCGCCACGGCCTTGTCAGCAAGTGATTATGATTTTGAGTTTGGTGTCGATTATTTTTATTCCAAAGATTCATTGCTCGACCGTGAAGTACAGGCCCCGAGTGGTGATGGTTATAGTGTCGATTTACACCTTGTCTGGCAACCAACAACGGACTTTATAAGCTCGTTAACGGTTAAGGATCTGATTGGTCGGATCTACTGGGAAAATGCCCCCCGCACCACCGCCACCGCATCATCAAATGTAAAAGAATACGATGCGAATGGTTACGTTATTTATAAACCGGCACTGTCTGGTTTTGAAAGCAACGAGGACTTTACACAAACTTTACCCAGGAAAAGCACCTTGCTGGCTCGCTATCGGGTCTTCTCAAATATCAGAATGGTAGGAAGGATCTACCACACAAAAGCCGTCACCCTGAAACAGCTTGGTACGGAATACATGTTAAGCGAGTCAACACAACTGCAATTTCTTTATATGTTGGATGCTAAAGCCATTACTCTTGGTTTAAAAAGCGGGAACCTTTCTTTCGCAGTAATTAGTGATTCAAAAGAATTAAATGAAGCCCATACATTTGGCTTGAGTTTTTCCTACCTTTATAAATTCTAATTCAAGACTCAGCATTTCGTAATACGAATAGTGTTTTTTTGCCTCACTCTCATAGTCGGGATGTCTGGAGTTTGTTCCCATAGGCTCGATGGTTTGTTATATCTGAAATCATAAGCTGTGATGCTGAATTGAAAGTGCAGGCTGGCCCTGGATGATGAAGCAAAATTACAAAACAAATGTAAATTGGCAAAAAGAAGGTGGCGCGCCTCGAAGAAGATAAGTCAAACCAAATGCTTAGCACTTTAGAGCAATGGAACAAGCATCTTAAAGGGAGTATTTATGATGAGCCGCCTTCACCTTGAGGTGGCTTAACGCACTTCATTTTCACTAAGCCATGTAGAGAAAATCCTCTACATGGCTTTTTTGTTTCCCAAGAAACTAGGGGAAGATAGGTATGGTTTTAGGCATAAGGAGATGCCTATGCCTAAAACTAACAAAAAACCAACACCTTTTTCATTACGCCTATCAAAAGAAGAGCGTGAGCAGCTTGAACGTGATGCTGCTGGATTATCATTGGGAGAATATATCCGACAGAGGCTATTTGATGAAAGCAGCCCAAAACGTCTTACACGAGGTAAATTCCCTGTAAAAGACCATGTGCTTTTGAGCCAGCTGCTTGGTGTATAGTGGTCTAATAAAGTTGGAAGGTATTATAGCTTAATAAACCTAAAAACTAGTGGAGTACTTATGACGAAGACACGAAAAGCGAGAGTCAGTTTCAGCCCTGAACAGAAATTGGACTATGCAAAATTAATGGTA
>JAFLJQ010000018.1 GCA_022712915.1 Gammaproteobacteria bacterium
CCTTCTGCTTTTAACTGTTTAACTTCACCGCGCCTAACCTCGTCGACGGCTTTGTTCAGCATGGCAACAATATGAAATCGATCTAATATGTGCAATGCCTGCGGTATCTTTTTCTTAATCACCTTGATATAGGCTTCCCACATATCAGAGCAAACAAACTTGATGTTTGCACAACGAACCTTTCCAAGTTTGTAGAAAAATCGCAATAATGTGAATCAATTCTTATTAAATCATCAATTATTTACCCACAGATTTTCCTGAAGAGCCTTATTTTTTAATGATTTATTAAGATGGGTGTCTGGTTAGTACTATGCTAATGTTCAGGCTTCTTATTAGTAGCAACAGTTGCTCACTGACTCATTTTTTGTAATTAAGGGCTACGATCCGAATGGCACTTACTTAAGACATTAATCATTTACCAATCAATATGTTGCATTTGATACTGTAAAGAGCCGAATGGGTTTTAAAAAAACGAAAACTACTATTTTTACAGCATTACTAACCCGGATCACAAATTTATCTGACTCAATTTATACATCAGTTACAATGGTAGCTAATTGATTTATAAGAAAACAACTCTTACTAATAAGGTTGCTGATTATGCGACACGAAATAATCACAAATAGCTATATTTATAGCCTGAGAATGATATTTATGTCACAGAATCAACTTACTTATTAGTAAGTAAGTGCCATTCGGCTACGATCCCTTATCCTTCCCCTTGATGCCCTATGCTTTAATAACGGGTTAACGCAATTGAACAAACAGATATACTGTAAAATAACATATCAAGATAACAGCCAAGATAGAACCTAAATAGCGGACAGGATTTTCTTTAAGCATGTCCATCGAAGTCCTTTTATTTAATCGATATTCTTCTTGTACTCGTTTTTGTCTTAACTGTTGATATTCATCAATCAACTCTCTGGCTTTATCGACTTGTTCCTCGTTTATAACCCAGAGGCCCGGTAGCGAAATACCGAGAAGACCTTCTGAAGCTTCATAATACTCGATATTGTTATCGAGTAATATTTCGCGAACATCCTGCGCTTCATCATCAGGTACATATCTGAGTTTAAATATTAAAACAGCCATAAAGGTAATTATTTTTTATCAAGAGGTCATATGACTTAAAAGCCTGTAGGGTGAGTATGCAAACCCCAACAGATATTTTATTCATGTACATTAGTTCAATTTCTATATTCACATTACAATCAATCTTTAAATTTTTATGCTTCTTGTAAAGGTTGCTGTTGGGGTTCATTCTTCTCCCCAACCGGGCTAACGTCTTGACCTCAACCCTTTTTAATCCAAGATAATGCTTAAGGTTCGAATTTTTCTTTAACTTAACGATGCCCCATATTAAAGGCCCACACACTAATAAACTGGCCAATGCCACTAAAGACACCACCGTCCCATTGTACTGAAGGCCCAGCATTAGAGACTCATATTCTGATGATGGGGCATCTTTATAATGAATTCCAATATATAAACCCATCACCACAACCTGAGTGACAACAAAAGCCACAGCAATGATCAAGCCCCAAATCAAAGTTCCACGTAACCCCCATACGGGAGGGTTATGATTTGAAACAAGAGCATCTGTAGTCATATCTTATCCTTATTCGATATATATTTTTCTTGCCATTTAAGGAAGCAGGTGACAGAACGCAAGTATGAAAGATCTCCGTGGAATTAACCTCGCGCCTAATAAGGCTTCTTTAATTCCTGAGCATTTGCCGACAATTCATTGAAGTATTATTTACTTATAGTGGGTGTCCGGTTAATTGCCCCACACTCGCCATTGTCACTGCACCGCCAGGCTTTTGCGGAACAGCGCCAGCGTGGCGATAAAAAACACCATGCCAATACCCACCAGCGCCAGGAAATTCGGCCACACCACCTCGAAGCCGGCCCCACGGTACAATATGGCCTGGGCGATGCTGACAAAGTGAGTAGTGGGCGCGCTCAGCATCAGGGTCTGTACGATCGGCGGCATGCTCTCATAGGGCGTCGAACCACCAGACAACATCTGTAATGGCATAAAGACCAGGATGATAAGCAAGCCCAGCTGTGGCATGGTACGTGCCACCGTACCCAGGAAGATGCCCAGCGAGGTAGTGGAAAATAAAAATAGCGCCATACCGAACATATATAATGGTATTGAGCCCGCGACGGGCATGTCCAATATGCCTTGCACAACGAAACGTAATGACAGGCCGGCGGCCACCAACACCACCAGTCCCATGGCCCACACCTTGGATAGCATGATCTCAAGCGACGTCAGAGGCATAACCAGCAAGTGCTCAAGGGTACCGCGCTCGCGCTCGCGGATCAGCGCCGCACCCGTCAAGACAATCGACAGCATAGTGACCATATTAGAAATTTCCATCACCCCGCCGAACCAGGTGCTGTTCAGGGTGGGATTGAATTTATAGCGCGAGGTAAGCTTGATGCTCTCACCGGCACTGCCGCGAACACCCCGTAGAAATTCACTGATCTCACCACGGATGATATTCTGGATATAACCGGCACCGGTAAATGCCTGACTCATCATGGTGGCGTCGACATTGACCTGGATCCCAGGTTGTTTGCCGGCCATCACATCACGCTGGAAATTCGGCGGAATATCAAGCACAAAAGTGTAGTGCCCTGCATCCATTGTCTTATCAATATCCGCAAGTCCAATCAGCTCGGGTGTTTTGAAATAAGGTTTGTAAAAAGCATTGATAATACGCGAGGACAGCGGCGAACGATCTTCATCGACAACCGCGATGGACGCATTGCGCAACTCCTGAGACATACCCTGGGCCGCCGCGTACACCATGAAAGAAAACGCAAAGATGATGAAAATCAGCAGTACAGGATCGCGGTACAGGCTACGCAGTTCCTTAACCCCTAGATAAAAGATATTCGCCATGTGCCGCATGTCTATACGTCCTGCTTTTTAAGTAACAGCAGGCTGACTATCGTCAACGCCGGGATAAACGCGGCCAGGGCAAAAAAGTCACTGTATAAATCAACAAAGCCAACAGCTTTGGTAAAGGTGCCCCGGCTGATCGTCATAAAATAAGTAGTCGGATACAGTTTTCCCAACAAGGCCGCCCCACCTGACAGAGACGAAACAGGCGTGATCATGCCAGAAAATGAGATGGCCGGTAACATGGTGCCCAGCAGCGTGCCAAAGATGGCCGCGATCTGGGTACGCGTAAACGAGGACATCAGCAAACCCAGTCCCGTGGTGGCCGTGACATACAGCAAAGCGCCCAGTGTGATGGCGAAGAAACTACCCTTGAGCGGTACATCTAATACGAATATCGCCAGCACCAGCAGGGTGAAGAAATTGAGCATACCGATGCCGATATAGGGCAGCTGTTTACCCAAGAGAAACTCCAGCCGGGTAACGGGGGTGGCGTAGAGATTGGTAATGGAGCCCAGCTCTTTTTCACGCACCACACCCAGCGCCGTCAACACCGCCGGGATCATGACCAGCAACAGTGCGATGGTCGCGGGCACCATAGCATAAAGGCTTTTGTAATCCTGGTTATAACGATAGCGCACCTCAATATCAGCCATCGCGGCCTGTACCGAAGAAGCCTCCAAGGGGCCACTGGACTCAAGCGCGAGATGGCGCAGATATTTAGCATGCATGCCCCCGACATAGCCCTTAACGCTTTCAGCACGAGACGGCATCGCGGCATCGATCCAGGCCGCCACTTCCGGGCTGCGTCCGCGTTTGAGATCCTTACCGAAGTTGGGTGGAATTTCTAATGTCAGGCCCAGCTCACCGCTGAGCATACGGCTGTCCATTTCAGCCTGATTAAGGATAGGTGGCCGCTCAATAAAATAACGCGAACCGGCAATGTTCTGGATGTAATTGCGGCTCTCGGGGCTGCGATCCCGATCGAAGGCCGCAAAGGGGATGTCCTCAACATCCGTACTGATACCGTAACCGAGCACGAACAACAGAATGACGGTGCCCAACATAGCGAAGGTAAGACGGATCGGGTCGCGCAGTATTTGCAGCGTCTCGTGATGCGCGTAGCCCAACAAGCGCAGCGGACTGAACACGACGGCGCGTTGGCGCTGTCGGGGTTCGGTCGACGGTTCGGCCGTCTCGCTGGCGGACTTGTCGCTTGAGATTTTAACGCTGGCTTTGGCCTCGCCGGTGGCCTCCTCCAGATAGGCGATGAAGGCCTCTTCCAGTGTCGCGACGCCACGTGCCTCAACCAAAGCAGCAGGTTTATCGCTGGCCAGTACTTTGCCGGCGTGCATGAGCGAGATGCGGTCGCAGCGCTCGGCTTCATTCATAAAATGGGTAGAGACGAAGATCGTTACGTTTTGATGACGCGAGATGTCGATCAACAATTCCCAGAATTCGTCGCGAGCCACCGGATCGACACCGGACGTGGGTTCGTCGAGGATCAACATCTCGGGCTGGTGGATCATCGCCACCGCCAGTGACAGACGCTGGCGGATGCCTAAAGGGAGTTCGGCGGCGAGGGCATCGACATAATCACCCAGTCCAAAACGTGTGACCAATTCATTGATCCGCCCCGGGATCTGTTCCTTACGCAGATGAAACAGACGGGCATGTAGAAGCAGGTTCTGTTGTACCGTCAGTTCACCGTACAGGGAAAAGGCCTGCGACATAAAGCCCACCCGCTTGCGGGTTTCCAGATCGTTGACATCCACGGCATGACCGAACAACGCCGCTTCACCTTCACTTGCCGGCAGCAGGCCGGTGAGCATTTTCATGGTGGTGGTCTTACCGCAACCGTTAGAGCCGAGAAAACCAAATATCTCGCCCGTTTCGATCTCGAAACTCACATGATCCACGGCGGTGAAATCGCCGAAGCGCTTGGTCAATCCCTCGGCCTTAATGACGGGTAGGCCATCTACCTGACATACGCGAGGTGGCACGACCAGGTCTTTATGCCCCCGCCGCTTTTTTTCTGGCAACAATTGGATAAAGGCTGCATCCAGGTTGCCAGTTGCCGTTTGCACCATGAGTTCAGCAGGACTACCGGTGGCGAGCACTTTTCCTTCGTCCATCGCCACCAACCAGTCGAAGCCTTCGGCCTCCTCCATATAGGCGGTGGCGACCATCACACTCATGCCTTCACGGCGCGCGCGGATGCGATCAATCAGTTGCCAGAACTGGCAGCGGGAAAGCGGATCCACGCCGGTGGTGGGTTCATCCAGGATCAACAGCTCAGGGTCGTGAATCAATGCACAGCACAGCCCGAGTTTCTGTTTCATGCCCCCCGAAAGTTTGCCGGCCGGGCGGTCTCGGAAAGGAGTGAGTCCGGTGCTCTCCAGCAAATCAGCAATGCGCCATTCCCGCTCGGCGCGTTCCTGGCCGAACAGGCGGCCGAAAAAATCAATGTTTTCAAACACCGACAAGGTCATGTAGAGGTTTTTGCCCAGGCCTTGCGGCATATAGGCGATGCGCGGACAGACATTGCTGCGGTGACGGGAGCTGCGCATATCACCCTCGAGCACTTGCACCGCGCCATCCTGGATTTTGCGCACACCCGACATCAGCGCGAGCAATGAAGACTTGCCGACACCATCGGGACCGATGAAACCCGCCATGCAACCGGCAGGGATATCCAGATCGATGTCATTGACAGCGAAGGTATCGCCATAGCGATGGGTCAGGCCGCTGATCTGTGCAACACAGGTTCGGGCGACGCGGGTCATTGCGGCAGCCTTACCTGTAGTTGCGCCGGCCACTCACTATTTTGATCGAGCCGCACATAGGCCACGCCCGGTAAGCCGGTCTTGACCCTTTCAATGCGCTGTTTGAGAAGTGCGGGATCGATCTTCACCTTAATGCGAAACATCAGTTTCTCGCGTTCGCTGCGGGTTTCGACTTCCCTCGGCGTGAACTGGGCCTCGGGGGCAACGAAGGAAACCGTTGCCGGAATCGTAAATTCAGGTAGGGCATCAAGTTTTATGCGGGCCTCTGAACCGATGGTGATTTTACCCGCCTGGCTGGTGGGCAGATAAATGGTCATGTACACATCGGTCAGTTCGAGTACCGTCAGCACCTTGCCCCCGGCGGCGAGTATTTCCCCCGGCTCTGCCAGGCGATACAGGATTCGACCGCGAATCGGCGTTTTAAGCACACTGTCATCTATGTTGGTTTTGAGTCGTTCGGTTCTGGCGATGGCCGCCTCGATAGCAGCTTCGGACTGAACGACCCGAACCCGTGCAGCACGTAAAGCCGCTTCAGCGGTCTGTCTAGCCGTACGATCCTGATCGACCTTCTCCCGGGAAATATGGCCCTTTTTGACCAGCTCCAATGAGCGTTTGAGCTCCGTTTTCGCATACGTCCGCTCACTTTCACGCTGTGAGACAATGGCATTGGCATAATTTTTTCCCTCTCGGGCTTCTCTCAGCCTGGCGTCTGCTTCCCTGAGTTCAGCCTGCAGATCCATCGTATCCATGTGCGCCAGCACCTGACCCGCATCAACCATGTCGCCCTCCCTGGCCAGCACCTCCGTGATCCGGCCGGAACGCCTAGTGGCGATATCATACTCCGTGGCCTCGATGCGCCCGTTGCCGGAAGCGAAGCCGGCGGGGAGTCCCGGCACCTGATAAGCCTTCCATATTAAAACTCCGCCCACGGCGACGATAACCAGTGCCACCAGCGGGATTATGCGTTTTTTAAAGAAATTGTTATTCATTTGATATATCCTTTTTATCCTTGCTGCACTGTTTTCAGCCGCCGGTCAAAATGGTCAATAAATTTCTGTGCACCTTCCGCAGCCCCATATTACTCGTCTCGTTGGATAAAAATCACTATTTTTAGAATTACCTTTTAGGACGTTAATGGGACAGCAGTACATTAACGGGTGACCTAATTCTGGTTAATATCATGAGCTTTTCAGCATCGTCCTGTTTATAACGCAAAAGAAATATTCATAGCGCCAAAATTCATTTTGTCTTTCTGACCTTCAAATTCTTTTGTTCTAATCATGTTGCTTATTGAAAAACGCATACGTCCTGTCTGAAAAACAAATCCAAACTGAAAATCACCCACCAGAGGTTTTTTATCTACGCTATGGCTGTCCCTGAAAGTGTTGCCATCCAGAAAAATATTCCTGGCTACCGCTCGCCCCTCGATACCGGCAAACAGGTACCCGTTACTTTCCCGGCTTGGTCTGAACAAGGATAATCCTGGAAACCCGGGACGAATATTGGGTGGTGATAAATCGTTATTAAGGTGTGTTCCGAAACGAAACATAACACCGGTTGCTGCATAGGTATAAATATTACCTAAGACTAAATTAACATGCGGAGTCATACCGTAATCCACAGAACCGGATGATTTTATGTGCCGCCAGAATCTGGCATAAGAAAGACCAAAACCCAACTCGTCATGCAATTGATTATCCCAACCGTTGGGACGATCGATACCAATTGAATCGTGATACCCGGTCTGTACTTTTTCTCCCAGCGCACTGGGCCCCACAATGCCTAAAGTAAATTCGAGTAGGTTTCCAGTATCCACGCTATCTTGACTTGATACACGGGAAAGCATCGCAGCACTGAAGTACGAATATCCTGCATAGGGCCGGTCATTAACTGTAAGTTCCGTAGCCTCTGTATTATCCGGTGTAAAAATTTTCTGCCCTATGGCGTAGTTAGCCCCATTGATGACGCCATCGGATTCGAATGCGGGAAATAATGTTGCCATGTCCTCAAGCCACTGTGGTGGTTCACCCAACACCGTTCGTGACACCTCGGTTCCATGAGTGTAATAACGATCACCTGACCGGGCAAAAAAATCATTTTCAAGTTGGATGCTCCAGTATTCATCCTGCTCTACATCCATGGTCCCATCAGAACCCTTTTCCGCCTGTGCACTGTTTGTGTGTATGACAAGACAAAGAATTATCCGTGAGGTCCATTGACTATGCCGATCTGATCGGCCGTAGGGCACTTCTAAAAAGAGTAATTTTTTCATACAGTGCTTTAAATTTTGCGACGTCAGGATTGTCGTTGTTCTGAAACAGGTACTTAACAAGGCCATAAGCCAGTGACTGATACTTTGACTTTGACTTTGCGGTAGAATAGAACGGCCTCTCCCTTTTTTATAATCATATTCAAGTCACTTCCGGCAATGGTTGGGCGGTCTCTACGGCTGCTACCTCTTCGCCGATCCAGCGATCCATCACCACACACGCTGTCAGATCACCGCTGACATTCACGGTAGTTCGGCACATATCCAGTATCCGGTCGACACCGATAATCAAGGCAATACCAGAGGCCGGCACACCAATGCCTTGCAGGATCGTCGCGAGGATAACGATGCCCACCCCCGGTGTACTCGGAGAACCAATGGAGGCACCAATGGTAGTTGCGGTGAGTAATAATAAATCACTCAAGGTAAGATCAATGCCGAATACCTGGGTTAAAAATACAGCTGCCACGACTTGATATAACGCCGTGCCGTCCATGTTAACCGTAGCACCCAGAGGGACGACAAATTGTGCAATGGATTTGCGCACGCCCAACTTCTCATGGGCCGTTTTCATTGACAGTGGCATCACTGCGGCAGAGCTCGATGTGGAAAATGCCAGCAATTGGGGTTCACGAATCGCACTCAGGAATTTTCCTGGACTTTTCCCCGCCACAAACATGACGATCAAAACATAAACCCCTAACAACAAGATTAATCCCAGCATGACGGTGGCCACATAGACCGACATGCCGAGTATCGCATCGACACCAATACGGATCGTAATATCACAAAGCAAACCAAAAACGGCAAGCGGGGCAATGATCATCGCCCAGTTGACGATTTTCAGTGTGAGGGCCTGGATACTACTTACCAGATCGAGGATCAGTTTGGTTTGACGTTTCTCCAATGCGAGCAGGGCCACACCAATAAAAATGGCGTAGATCACAATGGCAAGCATGTCCTTGTCGATGAGTGATTTGAACGGGTTCGCGGGAACCAGTCGCACAATGCGTTCCGGGATGCTAGTGTTCACCTGTTCGACACCCGTGCTTGTTACTGTGTGTGGCGTATCACCCACCATGGACTGCACTAGTTCCGCATCGATAAATTCGCCGGGTTTCAGTACAGTCACGATCGTGATGCCGATCATAACGGCAATCGTGGTGGTCATGACAAAGTAAGGTGCAATCCGCAAGCCGACCTTCTTCAGAAAAGATGAATCACCACTGGCCGCAATGCCAAGAATGATCGAAGACAACACCAACGGGATGACCACCATCTGGATCATCGCCAGAAACAACTGACCAGGTACCGCCACCCATTGGGCAAAGCCATAAGCCATGTCATTCGAGACCAATGCCACACCGGACGGCGACAGCAGCAAGCCCAGTCCGAGACCAAACACCATGGCCACCAGAATCTGCAGCCAAAGATGGGTACGTATGAGTAAAGGCCTTTGGATTTTTCCGCGTCTTCCCATACTGTCAATCCCTCGTTATTCCCTGTACCAAATAGACAAAAAGGTCGAATAAAATAACGTTGCTAAAACAACAACCCGCTAGTTAATTTTCAGGCTTACTCAACTCTTATCTGATACATGGCATGACAAGCAATGCAATGTTTCATCAACGTCCCAAATAGAAGGTGTACACCCCTACAACACATCATCATCAGTTTATACTGGGTTACGACCACGTTTATGCTTACTGCCACGGCCACGAAGGTGGGCAAGGTCATGTCCAATAATCAATAAGGAGGGCGTTAGAATTAATGTAATCACGGTCGCGAATAACAGTCCATAGGCCATGGCCATAGTGAGCGGCATAATCAATCCATCCTTGCCACCGAGACCATAGGCAGTAGGTAACAGACCGGCTACCGTGGTAAAAGTGGTGAGCAATACCGGCCGCAAGCGGTCTTTCGCTCCAGAGACAACCGTCTGTACCAGATTCGCCGTCTTATTCTCCGCCAGTTCACGATTCACTTCGGTCACCATAATAATAGTGTCATTCACTACCACACCGATTAAACCCAGCGTGCCCATGGTTGAGAAAAATGATAGTGGCATGTCATGCGCAAAGAAGGACCAGATCACACCGATAATGGCAAAGGGTATGGTGGACATGACAATAAAGGATTGGCCCAGTGAGTTAAGCAGCAAGGCAACCACCAAATAAATGGAGATCAGTGCAACGACACCGGCCACCAGGAATCCACCAAAGATCTTTTTCTGTTCCCGTGCCTCACCGGCAAAACTAACTTTCATTTTTGGATGACTGGCCCAGCTTTGGCTGAAATGCGCAGCAACCTGTTGTTGTACTTTCGCGGTACTGGTGAGTTTAGGGTTGATATCGGCACTGATAGTTTCGGTGCGCACACCATTGACGTGTTGAAATTCCAGCGGCCCCTGAGCCTGTGTCAGGTACAGCACATCTTTCAGGTTTAATACCTGACCATGATTGTTCTTAACCGGGATTTTGAAAAGCATATCCGCATCGTTGCGGTATTTCGGATCCACGATAACACGGTATTCAATGGTTTCTTCGACACTGGTCGTGGAACTGACCAGCATGCCATCGTAAGTTACCCGCAGGGCATCGGCTACATCTTTTACCGTCAGCCCAACCTCGGCCAGTTTTTTATAGTCAATGTTAACAATTAGCTGTTCCTTGCCGGGTTTGTTATCACTTTCCACATCAAGAATACCGGGTAAAGTCTTAAGAAAATCACCTATTTCATTTGCTGTACGAGTACGTAAGTTGTCATCGTTTGTGCTGACACGAATTTCTGCTGGTTTACCTATAGGCGGCCCGACCCGTTGTTTTTCAAATATCAGGCTCTCTTCCGGAGCAGGTGTCATGGTTTGCCGAAGCGCCGCGATAATATCATCGGCACTACGCTCGCGGTGCGCCTCACCGGTGAGGAAAACACTGATCACACCCCAATGACTATGGTCGCCCCTGTTCTTGCTCGATTCTATTGACAGCGTCCCAACACGGGTGGCAAATGATTCCACCTCAGTCTCAGGAAGTTGTTGAATATGTTTTTCGAGTTTTTTTAAACGATTTTCAGTTGCCGCCAGCGACGCACCTCGTGGCATTTCCAGTTTCAAATAGAATGTTTCAACCCCGTCTTGTGGGAAGATCTGAAACTTCATTGTACTTTTGACCAGAAAGACACTGGACAGCAGTATCATAATCATCACCAGTAAAACAGCATACCGCCAGTGCAACAGGTGCTCCAGTAATGCGCCATACGTTGCTTCCAGTTTGAGTATCCAGCCTCGCTTGCCCTTGTTTTTAACCAATCGTCCATGGGCCAAATGGTGAGGCAGAATAAAAAAGCATTCAAATAAACTGACGGACAAAGCAATGATCACCACCGCTGGAATGGCCCAGGCAAATTTACCCGGCATACCGCCAATCGAAAACATCGGACTAAATGCCAGGATGGTTGTCAGGCTGGCGACCGTGACAGGCCGCCACATGGCCATGACGCCTCGCAGGGCCGCCTGTTCAGCCGGCAAACCTTTTTCTCTGTAATGCGTGATTTTTTCGGCGACCACAATGGCATCATCCACCAGCAAGCCCAGTACCAGGACAAAACCCGCCAGTGAGATGGCATTAATACTGATGCCAAAATAAGGCAATAATATGAGGCTACCAAAAAGCGCAAAAGGCACACTCATAGCAGTCCAGAAGGCAGCCTGCCGATTCAAGGCCAACAAGAGAATAATACTGACCAGGACAAAGCCGAGTGCCGCATTACCGCCCAATACCTGCAGGCGTAATCGGGTGCGGGCGGATTGATCATTGGAATAGGAATAGCCTAAATCTTCAGCCAGGGGCTGTTCTTCCATAAGCGCCTTGATGCCATCGATAGTTTTAATAATATCGGCTTGTTTCTTTTTTCTGATAACCAGAGTCATGCCGGGTTTACCTTCATTGCGCACAATGAAGTTCTCGTCTTTTTCCCGCAAACTCACCCTGGCGACATCACTGATTCGTACAACCTGTCCGGAAATATTGGCGCGCAGAATCACCTCCTCGATTTCCTGCGTGCTATTGAATTTATTCAGACTGACAACCGTTTGCTCGTTCAGATAGGATTCCAGGGTGCCACCCGTTGTTCGCAAATTACGCGACTGGATCGCCTTGAGCACGTCGGACAAACTGATACGCAGTTTTTTAGCCTTGGCCGGATCTATCTCGATATGGATTTCACGATCGAAATAACCGATTTTATCTACACCTGAAACACCCGGCAAAGATTCGATGCTGACTTCGAGCACAGGCAGAATGTTACGCAGTTTTTCATGCTCGCCAAACAGGTTAATTGAAATAATCGGGGTATCATTGGTTGAAATCACATCCACCACAGGTAGTTCATCCAGATCCAGCGGCAGGCCCTGTGTCTGATCGACGGCCTGCTTGATGTCATTGACGATCAGCGCCAGTTCTGCTGGACTGGCATCTTCATCGGCCGAGATAAGAATGGTAGAGAAGTTTTCCCTCGAGGTAGAAGTTACCTCGTATAAGCCATCCACTTCCCGGATTTGCTCTTCCAGTTGTGTGGTAACGTTTAGTTCAACATCTTCGGCTGAGGCACCGGGATATACTGTGTTGACAGCAATCTTGTTAAGATCAACCGTTGGAAAACCTTCTTTTTGTATATTCAGCATCTGACTGATGCCCAGCAAAAAAACTGCCATAAACAACATCTTCACAAACAATGAGCGTTGCAAAAAGAATTCGACCAGACTATTCACGCTGTACTCTTCCCTCTAAGTGGTTTCTATAAATGTTGTATACGCATGGAGATTCCGATCCAGTAACTCACCGATAGTTAAACGAAGGGTTAATAACCGGTTATAAAGTTGCTCGCGCTGCAAGCGGCTTTCCAGGTGGGTTGTTTGATCCTTTAACAGCTCAAATAAATCCAGTTTGCCTATTTTGAACAGCCGTCGTTCCTGTGCGAGTTTTCGATCGGCCAATTCAATCTTGCGATCGATAGATTTAAGGGCGATGACCAGTTGCGATTCCTGCGCCTGCAAATCGGCAAGATTGGATTCGGCATCGATCATGCGTTGTCGGGTATCGGCCTCAACCTGCCGCTTGCTGGCTAGCTGTGCACGATACTCACCACTGGCACGCCGGTTTCCCAATGCATAGCGATATTCCAGCATCACGGAATAGTCCTCCTGCTCCAGGTCATTGGTGTGTGCATCATTAAAGTCATTGCCTATACCATGCCGGGTATAGCCAAAACTTAAATCCAGATCCGATTCTCTGGAATTACCCCTGGCATCTAACAAGAATTCTTGCTGGGCCTGTAATGCCGCAAGAATTTTTTTAAGGCGGGATGTCGTCGCCAGATAATCCGCTGGGCGACTCAAAAACTGCCCGGCTGACAACAGCCGGGAGGCTTCCGGGTTCGCCGGTATCAGTTTGTCTGGCATGGCATTTTTCGGCGAGTTCATCTGACGTTCTATCTGTCGCGTCAAACCAAGATAGCGGCCCAGCGACTGTTGCCAGCGTGAATAATAATCTTCCCGAATTTCCTGTACACGTAATAATTCATAAGGCTCAATGACCTGGCGTTTGACCTTGGTACGGGTCAACTTTTCCTGTTCAATGGCCTGCTGGTGAACCTCTTTGGCAATGGCTGTCTCCCGCGCGGCCAGATACCAGTCCAGATAAAGCCGGGCAAGTTGGGTGATATAGCTTTCCAGGTTTTCCTGACTGCTTAAACTGACCAGCCTGAAATTGAGTTGATTCAGGTTGATATTGAGTCGGTCTTGTATTCCCCCCGCATTTTTAAGTAATGGCTGGGTTAGGCGCACGGTGAAACTGGGCTGGTAATATTGCTCGCCCAGTGAGCCCAGTGGCGGGTTTCGGTCAGTATATTGATTGCCATAGCCCAGGGATAATTGGGTACCAGAGGCGGAAAACCGACGATCATAGGCCAGGTTCAAACGCGCATCATCGCTTTGCGATGCCTCAAAACCCAGCACCTGGTTCGGTTCGGTATGGGCCAGACTCAGGCTCGAACTCAACACACCATCATCAACCCCCTGACTGGATTCGAGGCTACCGGCGGCAATGTCTTTATTCGCCAGGATCCTTTGCACGCCGGGATTGTGCTTTAATATCGAGTGCACAAAGGTGTCCAGATTCAGCTCCTGTGCACCAGCATGATGACTGAAGATCAATAACACCAAACCAAATCCGGCGTGAAATACGTTAGTCTGCATAACCTGCTTGCCCAAAAGTCACATTATTCATGCTTGCTCCCCTACTCCGATTCAGACAGCGGTTCGCCGGCCAAGAAAATAAGCGACCGCCGCGATAGTGATCCAGATCGTCGAACGGAGACTCATCGCCACAACGGTGCGGACTTCATAACTTCCGCCCATCAAGACATGGATACCAAACGCGGCAAACACCAGCAAGGTCGCCGCAGCAATCGCCATGGCCAGCCCGGTCGCCCAGTTTTTACTGAGCCACAACCCCAGCCCAGCCGCAATATAGGCAAACCCAGCCAGAAAATTAAACCACAACACAAATCCAACGTAATTCCCAGCAGCCAGGCGAGCCTCGCCATCGAAAAATAACACCGCACCACCCGACTTAATGGTCAGGGCACCAAAGCCAACAGCAACCAACGTAACGGGCCAGATCCACAGTGGACGTTTGGTATAATTCATTGCATTCTCCTCATATGTAGCATTTTTTGTTTAATTTAGCGTGGTTTCAGAGCTGACCAAAGAAACTCCCAGAGTAAATCGGCCTCTTCCTCGAGAGAAAAAGAAAATTCATAAATAGACCAACGCAGCACCAGACCCTGTATCAGAGCAGTGACATAGCGTGCCGTCTCAACCGCATCAAGATCCTCTCGAAGACGACCGGTCTGTATCCCTTCATGCACTAACGCCGTGACCCGCTTCATGTAACGATCCATCACTTCCTGTAGCGCTGCCTTTAACTGCGGCGACTCCAGGTGAAGCAAATCGGAAAACAGCACCTTAGGAATGGCCCGGTGCTTATTAATGAAAGTGAGTTGGCGCGTGATTAACAGCCGTAACTGCTCATCAGGCGGGTCATCAGGCAGGGCACCGGCACTGATGGCCTTAAACAGATTTTCCGCAATCCAGCCAATCACTGCCGCAAAAATAGCATCACGGGTTTTGAAATGACGAAACACCGTCGGTTGCGCAATACCAACCCGATCGGCAATGGCCTGAGTCGTCACCCGCTTGATACCTTGCTCGGCCGTCAACGCCATGGTCGCCTCAACGATCTCCCTTCTGCGTTGTTCATGTGGTTTGCCCATGCCTATCCAAAAGTGAGTAATTAATCGCTCAACAATAGGTGGCAAGTTAGGACTTGTCAACCATTACGATATAATGACCATGTAGTATTAATGGTATTAGTGAGGAATGGGCCACGATGCATGACTGTGGTACGCCAACAACTACTTATCCAGACACCCATCTCACCCCCCCATTTTCAACAACCCCAATATATCTTTACAGACGTATTTGACATTTATATACATACAGGTATATCACAGATATCTGGTCACCTATGAATAGGAGGTTTTTATGCTGCCAATCACTTCGCCAAAATCTCTAGGGCGAGTACTCCGTAAATATCGGGTTGATCGCGGCTTAACACAGAGTGAACTTGGCAAGAAATTTAACCTGACGCAGAAGACGGTCTCAAATATTGAAGCGGGTCTAGCTGGGATGCAGCTCGGGACATTATTCAAGCTGATGTCTGCACTGGGTGTAGAGATGCACCTGGAGCCCAGAGACGGGGCATCCAGAGATGAGGCACTTTGGTGATGGCCTCGCTGTTTGTTTATATGAATAGTTATGAAGTGAGTGAATATATCCAGCACCGAAGTGGTGCTCAGGAGTTTGTATGTTGCGACTCATGGATCGAACGTAAGGGTGCAGTGCCCTTGTCTCTATCACTGCCATTAACCGTCAGGACACATAAAGGTGAGCGGTTTTATAACTACTTTGACAATCTTCTGCTCGACAGCGCAGATATCCGAAATCGTATCCAAAGCTGATTTGGTGTAAAAACCAACCAACCCTTCGATTTGCTCACGCATATCGGGATAGATTATGTCGGCGCAATTCAACTACTCAGTGATCGAGCGGGTGTTGACGTTAAAAAGATCGAGAGTACCTCCCTGACGGAACAAGAGATCGCGGATAGTTTAAGAAACTACAAAACATTACCGCTGGGAATGTCTAAGGAGCAGGATTTTCGGATATCTATTGCAGGTGCACAGGAGAAAACCACCTTTCTCTGGCAGGATGGACACTGGTGTCGTCCAATAAATGCGACGCCCACCACGCATATCTTCAAGCTGCCTATTGGGATGATTGAGCATAGCGGCATCGATTTATCAAATAGCGTCGAAAACGAATGGCTATGTCTCGAGATACTCAGGACATTTGGTCTGCCGGTGGCCGCTGCCGGTGTTTCAAGCATTGAAGATATGAAAGTACTCATTGTCGAGCGCTTTGACCGTGAACTGTCCGCCGATAAAACCTGGATCATTCGGCACCCGCAGGAGGATATGTTCCAGGCGAATGGCTATGCACCCGCCTTGAAAAACGAAAGCGATGGCGGGCCGGGTATCGCCATGGCCATGGAGCTGCTCAAGTCTTCACTTCATCCTGAAGATGATCGCAGGCAATTCATGCAAACTGTTTTTTTGTTTTGGTTACTTGGGGCCATTGATGGTCACACCAAGAATTTCAGTATTTTCCTGAGGCAAGGTGGCCGGTTTGAGTTGACGCCAATCTATGACGTCATCTCTGCCTATCCACTCACCACAAAACGTCAGATTGAAACCAGAAATATAAAAATGGCGATGGCCTTGCACGGCAACAATACACACTATGCCTGGCACGAGATCATGCCTCGACATTGGTTCGAGCAATCCAGGAAAGTAGATTTTCCTGCGACAGAGATGCAGGCGATTATTGATAGAACGCTGGGTGAGCTTGATGCCGTCATTGATGATGTCGCTTCACGCCTTCCAACCGGTATTCCTGAGGATATTGCAAAACCAATATTTGACGGTATGAAAAAGGCAGCTGGTAGGTTCACAGCTTAGGTGCCAGATTAAGTCTGAGACTAATACAGGTAATAGGGGCTGGCGTCTAACGAGACTTGAGCATAGCGGGGTTTGGGCATGGTTAACTCCTTTAACCTGTTTTTATTCCTGGTACGAAAGTTACGTTTGATATGCTTTGGTGTCAATATCAGGGTGGGAGTCTGGGTTTCTTTAGCTACACTTGGATACTTGATTATCCGTGTCTGAGTTTAATCAAAGCTTGATATTTATATGAGAGGGGTTAAATTAAAAAATCCCCGACTAAATATTAGCCGGGGAATTTTTCTCTGTTAGATTACGGTGTTATATATTCCATCGCACCTATGTCAGTTGTACTGTCTCCCTCCCGTTCTATCCCTTGTATGCCGATAAACGGTGCCGTCACCACACCTAGTTCCCTTAGGTCTAGGCCATTATTAATGGCTGGACTTCCTTCCTCTAAAACATAGCTGTAGTTGAAGAGGTCCAATACTATCATCGGATCGGAGATGATATTTTCACTGTCACTCGCATTGACATTGAAGTCGAAGTCGAAACTAAGAGAACCATCGTCATTGCCATCGAAGAAGATATTGTTTTTAACAATAATACCGACGAGGTTTGAGGGATATATGCCCCCTGGATCCTTAACCTGGAAGTAGCCACGAGTTAAACTTGGTAGAGAGCCTGCTTCGTTATAAAAGAGATTGTTGTAGATACTCACGTCCACATTGGTATGGTGATGATTACCGTCACCCCAAAATTTAAGCAAACCTTGTCCAACACCCGAGTTAATCACGGTATTGTTGTACACTTTAGGGTTGTAGGCATTGCGAAACGAGATGGCAGGGTCACAGTCGACAAGAATATTCCCTCTGACTATAGCATTGCGCAACTCGGCCATGGTGCTGGCATCATAGGTGGCAGGATTGTCGATGGGATTATCCTCAGAATTGTAACGATCAACAGCCAGTAAGTCATCTGTCAGTGTGTTGCCTGGCGTGGGTGAGATGTAGTTTACCTCTGATGGCGTGTACCGGGTGTTATACCACTCTGTATCGCCGCCAAGTTCTAAACATGCATAGGGATAACCAATATCTGTAATGGTATTATTTTCAATCAGTATGTTTTCACTGCCACCTTTGGCAAATATGCCGACATTCATCTGTTGACTGGCTTCAACGCTGTCATGCACAAAGTTTCCTCGGATCACAGAGTTATACACACCGACCATATCAATACCTTGTTGCGTAGTGTTATCCGCGCGCCCTGTACTGTGAATCTCGTTATTTTCCACTAGTATATTGTTTGCATGGCCCATCTTGACGCCATCTGTGTCTATATGGTGGATATAATTATTACGGATGATGACGTTGCTAGCACCATTGACTCTATATGCTCTCTCGCCATATCCACCCCAGTTACCATGGGCGTTTTCATCCAGGTAACCATTAACATGCCCATCCACCTTAATACCATTTTCATCACTATTACGAACTTCTAATCCATCGATAATGATATTGCTGTAATTAGCAGAGACACAGTTCCTACCAGTAGCGTTGATACAATCAATAATCGCAGTGCGAAGACCATCGCCGGAAGTACAGGTTCCTGCTGGGGTGTACATCAAGGTGATCGGATGAGTCAGGGTTCCACCATGTGGAAAATTTACATATGTATCATATAGACCAGACAATAGATGAAAGGTATCACCCGCTGTTGATGCGGCTAGTGCTGTAGCAATGGAGGTATAATCAGGTGTGATATTGCCACACATACCGGAAGGCGTGTCAGCTTGAATATAATAAACCCCTTCTTCAACAGGAGGTGGTGGCGCTGATGGTGTTGAGCAGATTTGATTTGACAGCAGATTTTGTTCTGGGTCTGCCTGACCAAAAAGAGCTTCGATATTAAAACAGTGAGTGACCGTGACATCCAGGCCGGTGATGGTTTGGTTGAGTAGATGGGTTTGATGGGTACTTCCCGTATCTATGTTATTAACAAAAACCTCGTATCCCCCGCTGGGTGCTTCACCTGTTTGATTCCATGCTAAGACAATGTTGTCACCCTGGATGTTAACTGTTTCAAGGGTTGGAGAAGAATAAGATGCTGATGGCGGCGGCGCAGGTGTTGAACAGACTTCATTTGACAGCAAGTTTTGATCTGGATCGGCTTGAAGGAAAAGGGCTTCGATATTAAAACAGTGGCTGACCGTGACATCCAGGCCACTGATGGTTTGGTTGAGTAGATGGGTTTGATGGGTACTTCCCGTATCTATGTCATTAACATAAATTTCGTATCCCCCACTGGGTGCTTCACCTGTTTGATTCCATGCTAAGACAATGTTGTCACCCTGGATGTTAACTGTTTCAAGGGTTGGGCTAGCGTAGGTTGTATTTCCGCCAAGAGGGGGAGGGGTGTTGCGAGTAGTAGATTCACTGCCGCCACCGCATGCAGTGCAGTGCAGTGCAGTGCAAGTCAGGATAACTGAAAATATAAGAGAGCGCTTGAGTTTGATTTTGTCCATGAAGTGATCCTTTATTATTGTTAGTTTAGGCTACGTAACATAGAGATTGGATAATTACAGTCTAATATTATCGAATCCAATGTTAACTGGCACCACTCCTTGAAAAAAAAGACTTCATGCGGGAGCAAACAATTCAGACACTCTTCAATTTCATTCTTTATTTTTTCCACAATCAATGCAAGTTGACCTTGGGATACCAACCAAAGAACACTATCTTTTGCTTGGAATTGTGATGCACACCCACTTCTATTTTCATTTACACCTCGCTAAAGATGGTTTTTGATTCTACTAAGCCAAGGGCCTACTAACTCACTTTTATTACCAAAAGAGAGTACTTTGCGGTATTTTTAAGGCTTGCAAGAGGGGGTGTGCAATCTGAATATGAGTAACACAACTGATCTTCAGTCAATTAATTTCATGTCACACACCGTATAATTCATGGCAGGTTATTTATGCCAAGATAATTTTATATGACTGCTTCTAATCAGATTTGATGTGGTGGTGCGACGTATACCTGAGTCAAAAATATTAATCTTATTCTAGCGATAATGATGGTCTTATTTTCCCGTAAACCGATTGATTGGGCCATGCCATTTTCACTGGATAGTCCGTTAACAGGTAATGCCTTGGCCATGGCCTTTGAATCAAGGGGACGCCCTAACAAGGTGATATTTCATTCTGTTCAAGGTTGCCATTACAACAGTCATAAGTTTTGGCAATGGCTCTGACGTTATCAAATTTAACAAAGCATGATCCGTAGAGGAAACGGTCAGAACAATGCACCAGTGGAATATTTCTTGAGATGTTTAAACTCAAAATAGGTACCGCAGACAGGTTATCATTCATTTGCAGAGGCCAAGTCTGAGATTGACAATAATATCATTGCTTACTATAGCCAGATTAGGCCACATCATCATAATGCTGAGTTGGCACCGAATACGGCTGAAGATAAATATTGGATTGAATACCATTCTGTAGAAAATAATTACCGCAACAGTTTTGGGTTAGAACAGGTGCCCTGTTTAATTATATCATCAGGTCTCAATTTGTAATGTTGAGCATTCTGATAAGCATGCTTCTTTTAACAAGCTAATTAACTCTGCACTCCTTTGCAATTTATGATATCCAGTAGGTTTAATATTTAACTGGACAGACGTAACAGCCAAAAAATAATATATTATTTTTAGTTAACCAACATCTCGGCATAAAAATCATTTAAAAACTGATGGTATGAATACCCAACCCGTTCAATCCCAAGCTCGGGCAAATCATTCGCTTCAAGCAACACATAGGCATAATCATTTAATCTCTTAGCTGCATAGACATACTCACGCCAATTCGCGTTATAACGGTTGTCATATACACCTTGTCCAGAAAAGTGTGGGATTACATCACGGTTATGAATAGCCGTTAACAAATGTTCCGGTACCGATTTATCATCCAATGCGACCTCGTATTGTACTGTTGCCTGTTCCGGTGTTTGCAGTATTAAAAATTTGAATGCTCCCGCCCTATCCACCAACAAAAATTCACTAATAAGAATATTTTTTTTCAAATAATACTCAACAACATCATGTGTTTGGCATAACTGTTTGAACCATGCTACAAAATATTTATCTAATAGATAGGGAGCCTTCTGTGACAGGGGCTCATGGTTGGAGGCATAAATTCCCGTAAAATATTGATGAGATAGTTTATCAATGGCCGCATTGAGATGAAGATCAATATTCTCTTCTTCTTTACGGATAAATTGATCTATCAGACCCCGGTTAAATGCCTGTATTGCGATTCCTGAATCTGCTTTACCCGTAATAAGAATTTTTTTGATCCAGGGATCACGCAGTTGTTGGCACAACTCAAGACCATTCATCTCAGGCATGTCATAGTCAACCACCATGATCGAAAAACGATCAAAGCGCCGATCATCATAGACAAACCGATGCAAATCCGTCATATCATGCTCCAACTGAACCATGCTTGTTAGGTTACCCCACTGGGACGAACATTCTTTAACAAAACGCTCATTCTTTGTTTTGTCAGCACGCATCACTTTTAAAGCCTGTAACGGTGAAGTAAAAAGTTCACAGGCCACATCATCATTGACCAACAAATTTATCTGTTCAAGATAATCTTGCTCATCATCTATGATGGCAACTTTTGTTGGAAAAAACATAGGTTGAAACGGTATCTCAGTTTTCATAATAACTCCTTTTACTGACTTAAACATTAAAGACAGCACATTTTATGTTATGCCGTTAATCCACGATACACGGTAGCTGGAGAATAAATTCGGTATAGGCCCCCTCTACCGAACGACATTCAATCTGGCCATTAAAACTATCGACCACACGTTGGCAAAATGACAAGCCCAAACCATTACCAGTATCCTTGGCTTTAGTCGTGTAAAAAGGCTTGAATATAGCAGGTAATACCGTGGCAGAAATACCCGCACCGGTATCCTTAAAGTGCAAGGTATTAACATCACACCCTCGTATCAACCAGATCTGGATTTCGCCCTTGCCCGCCTGGGCAATATAATAGAATGCATTTTTGATTAAATTATACAGCGCATAAATCAACAGGCTGTCTGAGCCCTTAAAATCAAAGTCAACGGTTTTATCAACATGGAGCTTGGCTTTCTCACCGGTTCGAAACGGGTAATCGGCCAATGCCTTTTTAAGGCAGGACTGCATCGCATAACAATCAAAACTTGTTTCATCAATCGCATCACTGTGTACATTGGCCAATAACAATGAAATGATCGTATGGGCTTGGTGGGCCGTACGACCAATATTATCCACCCCGGATTCTAAAAAATGCCGACGATGGGCCGGGATAATAAATGCAACTTGATTGGTGCTGGCCAAGGCATGTTGCACCCCAGCCTCATACCCCGCCCACAAATCAGGCAAATATTTAGCAAAGCTTTTCGCCGCCATGGAAATAGTGGTCAGGGGGGTGCGTAACTCGTGGGCAATATTGCCTGCAATGGCCCTGATCTCGGCCATCTTATTTTCGTGTGCCAGCACGCGATCCAAATGCATCATCGCCTGTCGGGCCACGCTGATCAGCAGTTGTCGGTCTTTTTGCAGATAATGCATATCAACCGTGCGTGCGCCCAACACCAGCACACCTTCCAGCTTTTCGGAAGAATGCAAAGGTAATAAGAGACTCCCGGGTGAAAATTCAAGGGGGTTGTCGTATTTCATTTCTGACGGCACATCGGTGAAAAGGATTACCGTTGCTGGCCGAGCCGCCAGCCAGCCACTTAAGGGGTGATCCAGGGATATGACATGCGCCATGTCCTGGCCATTGAGATAACAACAAAAATCATGTCGTTCTCTCAACAGCACATGGATCTCTTTTACGGCCAACACCTTCGCCAGGGTGCAGCTGATGGCCAATAGAATACCTTTCTTGTCCAATAAGGGATCAAGCTGCCGTGTCAAGGTATGATTAACCTCACGAGGGTCATACCAGTCATGCAACCATTTACGTTCCGATATAGTTTGTATTTTCCTGCGTAATGTCCTTCCATGTCTTCCCCAGATCAGGGCAGCGACGATATTGAACAAAAGCATCGTTATATTATTCAGCTCAGGCAGCATATTCACGCTGACAAAGGTCAAGACTATCAGCACAAACGTGACCACATAAGCCACAAGTTGCGTAATAACAACCTGAATATCCAACTGCTCTTTTTTGAGCATGGCATAAGCCATAATGGTCAGGCTGAAGCTAATAAAGAAGAGACCCGGAGGATAAAATGCCACACCGTAGTTACACAAATAGTCCACCGCCGCAAAAGCATAAATCAACAGACTGGCAATACTATATCTAAGTTGTGATTTGAGCGGATCAAAGGCACTCTTCTGTTTTGCATAGGCAACCAACAGGCCACGGGTCACAACCAGCATGGTTTGCAAAACATGGAGGGGGTGAATCACTCCGGCTTTAGGGTAGTAGCCCCAATAGAACTCATAGTACCCGGAGACAAACAGATCGGATGACAACAGGATCACGGCCAGAATAAGAGCAAAACCATAGGAGACGTAGACATAAGGTCTTTCCTCATGAGCCTCTGAGACTTCGGTCAAGAAGAGGTATAAGGTAGTGGGCAAAAAAATAATCACTAGGTAACCAAACGTGATCAGCGCATTTGCCAAAACGGGATCCCTTACCTGGAATAATACCGCCCAGGTCATTTGCCACAAGAAAGTAGCCATACAAAGCGCCAACAGGGCCGTCCGTGCACGATGGGGCTTTGTCTTGTTCCAGAAAAAAACTCCTATCAATAGACAATAACCGGCAACCAGACCAGGGAAAAATGAATACATCATAACCTAACGCTCACTCACTCCTTTTTTCTGTTCCTATGTAAAATAAACCAAGCCGCTCACTTCCAGAGAGAAAACTAGCGGCTCGCAGACGTCTTATCGATCGAGTATCCCCGTTCTTCTGGTTTATATTATTTAATAACTCTATGACTCTTGCTAAAAGGTCCACCGGCAATTTGCTAATATTTTTACCATTAGTATTCATAAACACCTCTCTCTGCCTCCCTTTTGAGACCAATCACCTAGTTTCCATATTATAAAATCAGAAAATTAATTCAAAGAAAATCAGTTTGACGTGACGTGTATTGAGTAAACACCTGACCTTCTAAAAAGGCAGAACTTCCACTTCATAGCCATTGTGTGCAAACTTGGTCACAAAGGCTCCCTTCAAGTTATACATGCTCGGAAAGATGTGCGCACTTAACCACAACTCACGACACATGCCTTGCCACTCAAAGTAACGGGCGAAATAAATATTGCCATCCGCATTCGAATCCTTGAGATAGGAGTTAACATCCTGTTGATAGGTTGTAATTAACTTGTTTTGACCTTCAGTAAAACAATTGAATGCATCATTATATTGACATGATTTCATAATGTAACTCCTAGACAGTTGATAAAATGGTCTGAGAGACACAAACAGATCCCAATAGAGATCATCTAACCGTTTATACTCTCTCCATTTATAAGCCTACTATCAAACAGAGCAATGGATGAATGTTCTTATTATTTTCATCACGACATGTATGGATATCAAACAACATTTTTAGGCAATGTTGCATGCTACCCCAATATGACCAAACGATGAACCTGTCAAATTTGGTAGTGGGGCGCACAAGGTTTTACGTTAATAAACAAACCTGAAAAATAAGGTTTCTCAATAAAATTTTAAACCATAATACGATATACCGTCGGCCGGTAAGGTTCGGCCGTTTTTGCCTTTATGCGAATACATATTGAAACACTCGCCTTAATGCTAAAGTGGGTGATGTCTTAATTATTTATGTATTTGCTGATTTTTAGGGGTCGCCGTAAAGCCCTGACTCACCAGGCTTGTTGGTATAAGTAAACCAAGCTAATCGCGTCATTCATCAGGCCTCCGGCACAGATCCGGACGTGTGCTACTAACGCATCCGGCTCCTACATCGAGTCAACCACACAACCTTTAATTGCATTGCACGTATTCTGTTAAATCCGCAATCTGTTTCCCCCGCGCACTGAGTCACGGTCACAGGCTTATTACCAGAATTCCTCTCTGTCACGACCCTTCGCTCCACAAACTCCGCCATGTCCGCTTATCAATCTAAACTCTAAAGCTTTTCATTTTGTTCGCCTGCTTCATCACAACTATGGTCGTGTCTGATTTCCTGCTCACGTAAGCGTTAAGATTATGCTATTCGCTTTGCTTAACCCGACCGATGATGGTACATCATCAATCATGTGCAGGATCTCCCAAGTTCCGACAACAAATTTTTGTACATGCACCAGGTCTGCAACTCTGGAGAACTTGCTAATCGCTCGCGATGTACGCCGTTAACAATATGACCTTCCCCTTCACCCAACAAGGTCGGCGTTCTCGACTATGATTTCGGCGCTCTATACCGAGCCTGTACTCCCCTCTATCAACGCTCAACCATTATCCTTACTAATAATAAGCCATGACTTGAGGCCTCAGTGGGCCGCTAACCCTTTCCGAGTAACAGACTTTCATCGTTTATTTGTTGTCAGCTTTGCTTAGCGCACTGGGTGTCCGGCTAAGTTGCCGCCGAAGCCTATGGGCAAGGCCAGAAACGTAACTTGCTTGAGCCCATGGTCGAGCAAGCCCATCAGAATCAGACATATTCAAAAAAAGATAAACAGAAGACAAAAACCATTGGGGATAGTAATCACCACAAATAAGAAAACACTCATGCATTTGGACGATAACCATATCGATGCCTATTTTGCAAACACGGGCTTTCGCGCACAACACGTGTTTTAAGGATTACACATACGTAGGATCTTTAAACTCATTGAAAAATAAGGGAACTTATTGAACCCCATCGGATCAGA
>JAFLJQ010000255.1 GCA_022712915.1 Gammaproteobacteria bacterium
TGGGTTTTCCATTCTCTCATCATGGCCTCCTTTTAATCTAGCCGGTTATAAAGGAGGCTATTTTCAACTATGCACGACTTGACGGCAGAGCCTTTTCGAGTCTCACCGCCAGAGGCGGTGGTTTACCTAATATTTAATTACAAAAATGCAGCAAGGGTCCGTTTAAAAAATCTGATTTTTCCATTGGTCATCGTGGTGCGGCCATGCAGTTCCCAGAACATACCCGTGAATCTTATATTGCTAGTGCCAAAATGGGTGCAGGCATCATTGAGTGTGATGTCACCTTCACCAAGGATCGTGAACTTGTCTGCCGCCATTCGCAATGTTATCTGCACAATACCACCAATATTCTGGCCACCCCATTGGCAGCCAAGTGCTCGATACAACCGGACTACAGCAGTGACACCCCCTTTGCTAGTGTCCGCTGTTGCACCAGTGATCTATCCCTGGCTGAATTCAAGTCACTAAATGGAAAAATGGATGCTGGAAATAGCAAGGCCAAAACACTCAAAGAGTATATGAATTCCATACCTAACTGGCGCACAGATCTCTATACCGCAAAAGGCACTCTAATGACCCACAAGGAAAGCATTGAGCTGTTCAAGTCACTGGGGCACCAGAACTGAAGTCTGCCAATGTTGCCATGCCCTTTGATAGTGATTACACACAAGAAGCCTATGCCCAACAAATGATCAACGAGTACAAACAAACCGGTGTTGAAGCAGAAGATGTCTTTGCCCAGTCTTTTAATCTGAATGATGTGCTGTACTGGATCAAACACGAACCGGCCTTTGGCAAACAAGCTGTGTATCTGGATAATATTAATGCCGTCAGTGAAGGCTACCCTACACTGGCAGAACTGGAAGCACTCAAGACGCGGGGTGTAAACATCATAGCACCGGCCATGTGGGCCTTGCTCGAAATCAATGCCAATGGTGAAATCATCCCTTCCTCCTATGCCATCAACGCCAAGGCTGCCAAGTTGGACATCATCACCTGGACGCTGGAACGTTCCGGCCTGTTGAAAAATGGTGGCGGCTGGTATTACCAGTCCACAACACCCGTCATCAATAACGACGGTGACATGCTCGAAGTACTGGATGTACTGGATGTACTGGATGTACTGGCACAAGATGTCGGCATCAAAGGTATCTTCTCTGATTGGGCGGCCACAGTCACCTATTACGCCAACTGCAAGGGTCTTAAATAATCAGGATCAAAAAAAAGGGGGCCCGTCATGACGGGCTCTTCTTTAGATCGGCGGCTCAATTGGCCCCATCATCAACGAGCTGGATGATGAGGTTAATGTCATGGTCACCAATGCCCTGGTTGCTTACATAGGGAGATTCACAGCAGGTATTGAAGGTCGTCTACAAACAACACCATAAATAAACACTAAATCAAAAAAGGATCGGCCTCTGCCGATAATTTTCACTTGCCCCACATTTTTAAACCATACTGTCACAATCACTGGTTATCGTAGGCACACATTATATTTCCTTACCCAAATGCTATTCAGGGAGCATATTTAAATGTTACATAAAATTCAAACCACATTGGTAATAGCTGCCATTTCCATCCTGCTGAATGCTTGTGCCACAACAGGTTCTGACTCTAGCACTAGCAATATGAGCATCTATGAAGTCCATAAAGAGGGTCGTATCCATATATTTTATGATCGCAAAGAATTCCAGTCTTTCATCAAAGTAGGTGAAAGTGCTTTTAGACTAACCCGTATCGGTGCTGGCCCCAAGGGTGAAAACCCTGGTCTTCGGTCTAACCAAAAAAGACAAAAAACACCCAGAAAAGGTTGCCGCTATCAATCTATATGATGGCAAAATAAAGGTATCGGACACTTTCTATGCCGAAATGTACAAAAATGATCGCATCTATGTCTTTAACAACTTCAACGACATGGCAACCGTGCGCAACTTTGGTCATCCCAACTTTTTTTATATGTCCGTCGGTACAGGCCCTAAGGGTGAAACCGTAGTCTATATGCTGAACAGCAAAAACAAAAAGAAAAGCCCCTTGAGTTGAGGGAAGCCTTCAAACAACACAATAGCTAAAAACCTTCACCCAAAAACTAAAAAACCGCCATCGGCGGGGGGAGCAAGAACAGGTAAATTTTATTTACAGTATTCAAATCCTAACGACTATAAGGTATTTCTGTAAATGCGCCTTTAACCCGCAAGCAACATTAACGCCGTGCCCGAATCTTCATGGATATCATAATCACTGCGTATTCTGCACACGGAGTTTCCTTGCTCTCACAAAAAATCACTATTTATAAAAGCACTCTGTATATTAAAAACATTATTCGCTGATCCTAAATATTCAAATTCAATTCACGGCTTACTGCACCAAAGATGCATTTTCTATAGTATCAGTATCGCTATCATCTACCAGATTTTCATCAACATCAATGAGCTGCGTGATCTTTTCAAGCAAAATGGCTATCCCCATAAACGCCTTTGGATTCATTTGAACAGCATCGTAGTGGGTGACCATTTTGCCCACAACTTCAAGCAAGGCCTCAGCCTCGATCAGATTATCAAGATAACCCTGCTTAAATGAAACCGTGCGAACATCACCTAACAACGCCACGTCTCGCTCCAAAATATCAGGACCTTTTTCATCCTTAATAAACATATTTCCCTCTTTCTGTTGATTAAAGATTTATATATAAAAATATAACAATGAATTACAAAATATTTTCTCGTTCCAGACCATCTAAATATTGGCCATCATGGGGTGTCACAATAGTTGCACCCCCACATAAAAAATTTTATTCTGTCAAACTACCTTTCTGATCTTCATAGTTCTCAACCAAATAACGAACATGAAAGGCGTCTGCTACCCGGTTCATAATATTCATACACACCATACCCCCATCACGAAATTTCGCCAAGTAAGTACGACTGACGTTAATTTTTATGGACAGTTTATTGATCGAATCAAGTCCATCCTGGCGCTCATGGATATGCTTCAGCTCATGGCGGAGGCGCTCAACCAGAGATTCCATTCCGATGACATCATAATCTGGTAAACTTTGCACAATAGCGGCAGCTTTATTGAAGAATTCAAGCATCGCCTGCCGGGAAGGTTCTTCTCCTTCCATCAAGACGCGACTGAGTTGTTTGATGGTCTGGATGCTACGTTTATTTTTGACAAAATCTTCGACAGTGATGGCCATGCTCTGATCCCCTTGTCTCTTGACTGCAACAATAGTTGCATGCTCTAAATGTGTCAATAGCTAAATGGAAAGAAAGCAAGAATGGCAGGGCTTTCGCCCTGCCCTGTCAGCTTTAGTAACGGAAAAACAGTAGTCTCTTCGTATCATTCCACTCCGGTAAACCAACCTGCCCCTGCCAATCTGCCGGAACCCGGACGGTGCCAAAGAGCGTATCCCATAATGTCACAGTGCCATAATTCCAGCGGTGTAATCCCTGCTGGTGGTGTATGAGATGCTGCTCAGGGAGTTGCAGAAAATAACCTACCCACCGCATACGCTTTGGGGTATGGAGATTGGAATGGTGGAAAATTTCCAGCATAGACTCCACAATCAAAACACCAATGATAACTTCGACATCGGCCCCAATCATTTTTCCTACCGCCAGAATCACCAGTGAATCCAGCACCATCTCAAAAGGGTGCCGCCAAAATGTCACGCGTGTATCCATGTGTGCCGGGGCATGATGCATATAATGAATGTAATGCCATAACAGCGGTATACTGTGGCGGAGTCGGTGATACCAGTAGGCGACAAAGGAAAAAACCAGATAGGTCACCAAAACCTTACTCCACAACGACCAGGCCTGTAACCCTTCCCAAAAGGCCGGCACAACAGGCCATAGCAATAACAGACCAAATAACCAGAGTGAAGCAAAGACCATCAATCCAAGCCAGTGCAGGAACCACTCTCGCAGGACAGGGAAATGCCGGGCAGGCTTGAGACGTTCCAATATGAACAATCCGATAAATAATAATAATTCAAGCATACTTAGTTCATACATCGTTATAACTCCTGTTCATTAAATAAGAGTTCGAAGCATACTGAATTAAAGGTGTTCTATGGAGTTGGAATACTGAAGATTAAAACCATCAATAACAGGGACATTCAAAAAACCTGTCAAATTTAGGTACGAAAAATGTCAATTGTAACAATTTTTCTGACTAGAAACTATATTGAAAATCGAAAATAACCCGGTTACCAGGTTCTTTCGGCATCACCGCATCATCATTGGCATTGGCATCGATCGGGACAGCCAACATTAAATTACCATTGAATTTTTGACCCTGCGAAAACTGCAAACCGATGCCCCAATTCGAAATGTTGGCATCGACACTCCTGGAGTCACGAACATCAGCGATGGCCTGCTGTTTGCCGTAGGCATAATCAAGAAATACAAAAGGTTTTATAAATGCCTTCAGATTTATGTGTTCAAACACCGTCACATCCATAAAATCAGGACTATTGAATACCCAGTCAGTGCCAATATAAAAGGCATCATCGGCACTAAACAGACTTGAGCTATAAGCCCTGGCCTTGTTTGACCCACCTAATTGAAATCGGACAATAGAAGAAAGATTTGTATTATCAGAATACTGTGCATTTGTGCGTATAATTAATCTTGAATTGGCACCCGAGAAAGGGACTTTGACAAACGTCAGAAAAGTATAATCCAAATTGTAAAAATCATATTCACGGCTATTACGATATCCCTGCCCATAATCATACTCACCCGTTGTATATTTAATACTGCCCTGATGCAGAATTTTACGCTTTTCATTCAGACTATCAAAATTGAACGACAACATGGTATTGTTAACCTTTTCATCCAGGAAGTTACTACTGGATTTATTGATACTAATATCGGAGATGACCTGCTCATACCCCAGTTCGACATGAGAGTTATTAATGCGAGCTCTCTTGAACTGGTATTTTGTGGCCACCTTGTTCTGCCTTACCTTACCCTCAATGTTTAAATCTGCCGTCGTCAAAGATTGATCAACAACATATTGATTGGAAGAAGAGCTGATCGACCCTTTCCATCGGGGTGAAAACAAATTCGTCTCATACAGCGCCCGCCAATACGTTGTATTGGAAGGCGAAGTAGTGACCAGGGCACTTAAATGCAATCTGTCGGCTATACCAAAGAGGTTATTAATCTGAAAATCAGCATACGTCCGGTATAATCCAGTGTCTTCCGTGCCGTGGTTATCAAGACGTAAATTAGAATTAAAACGATCTTCCTGTTTGACGTTGATATTTAATTTACTGTCTCCCACCTGATAACCCGACACAAAATAACCATCAACAATCAGCCCCGGATAATCATTGATCAGATACAAGCGTTCCTCAATCTGTTCATTAAACACTGGCAGGGTTAACATGTCATCAAAAACTTGACGGATACTAGATGCGCTATAGAGATCATTACCCAGCACTTTGATTTCACCCAACACACCCAGCAATAAGGTCAGTGTGACGATACCCTCTCTAACTTCCTGTTTTGGAATAAAGGCCTTGGCAAGAATAAATCCCCTATCACGATAAAACCCGGTAATTTGATCAGCAATGGCCTCAATTTGTCCCAGATGAATGCCACGCTTTTCACGCTGCTCGCGTACCAACCAAACAAGGCGTTGCAATTCGATGGAGGTGACGTGACGATTGCGTGTTTGATCTTCAATCTCAACCAATAAGTCCGTCACTTCACCGATCTCTTTGATGGTATAACCCTGCGGCAATAATTTATCGTCCCCCATCAAATCCCTACGGATATGATTCACCATCCTGTTAATCGCATCACGTGTAACACCCAGTTCTGGATATTCAACCAAACCCTGAACACGAAATTCTCTGACCGACAAACGGGGGCCAGACTCGGGATCAGGATTCCGATCACGCACATGGGGGATATCCAGATCCTGCACCATGGTTTTCCCCCTTAACATAGGTGTCTCGGTAATATCCGGCATGTCGAGAAACCCGGCCATAGCACTGTGGCTGGGTAACAGACTCGAAATAAATAATGTAATAGTAAGTGATTTTTTTAATGATTTGAAACAACGCATAACATTTATTATTGGTATTGCGCCTTAACACGCATTACCTTTCCCCCAATAATTCCAATAACTTTTCAACTTGTAGAGTGAATTCGTTGTGCCTCACTCACTTAACACCCTTAAGAGAAGGGTGGAAATCATATATCCATACCAACTAACTTACATTTAAGGGGGCGGCCCACCAGAGGGGTTGAAATATAATAATGGGCACAATTGCGAGAAGCACAACCCAAAATAAAATTGCTAATTTCTTATTAGGGTTAAATACATAAGACACTATCCAGAGAAGAGTGCTAAAAAATGCAACAATATAATAATATAAAACCCCAATTCCGGGCATTCCTTTTCCAGCAATAATGAATTCTCTGGACATCCATACTAACCAAATTTCTATAAATGCTATCATTAAAAATGATATTACATAGAGGGAATATCCGATATATATACGGTGTATTTTCATTAACGCAATCCTAGTGTGTATAATTTATCAGCTAATTCTTTGCGCCTTTTATCACCTTCCTTTCCTTTTTCTGCATAATAAAAATGCCCTGTTGATTCGAACATTTGGTTCCCTATTTTCGGTGTTGCGGTCATCAGGTCAAACACACCCATTCCCGCAAAAATTGGATCGCCGTGTTCATCCAAATTGATAACAATCACTTTTTTAATTGTCTTCATATTTCTTAGCATCTTTAAAAACTGCTCACTTATTGGACTCCCAATGAGCACCAAGTTATCTACCCGCGAACCTTTTTTGGCGTATTTTACAGCCAACTGTGCGCTTATAATCGAGCCGTAGGAATAACCTATCAAGTTAAATTGCTTGTGTGCATTATTATGCAGGCGGAATAGCATGGGAAATCCTGGGTCATAATCTCTCCCGACAATGACACCACCGGCGACATCCAGCAAAATGCCGCCAGACCATTTTTTACGATCGAGATATACCGCACTTTTAATTCCGGCCTCATGAAATGCTTTAACTAATTTTGATATGTATGCTCCCATCCATACCGGCCCCGGCCAAGAAAAAAGTGCCTTTGGTATAACTACCCGGTTTGACACAACATGCTCCTTTCAATGGTCCATATTTTTGGGATTCATTTAATGTAAAAATTTCAGCAGAATTCATTTATTTATCTCCATAATCAATTATTCTTCTCTGGCCAAAAATAGTCTTGGCAAAATAAGATACACCTGGTCGGGATATCTTAAAGAGAGTGTCAGTCCGATAAAATATATAAAAAACTACCTTTCAGACATCTTGCTGCGACGTTCTTCCAACTCTTCTTCAGTATACAATTGGTCTTCCGGCATCATAATCGCCAGATCATCGTGATAATAGTTTGTCACGGCAGTAAAGATCGCCGGATCCAGATCAAATAACGATTCAACCTCAATCATTTTCTGATTAGACAGTAATGAAAACAGTGAACTGATGGATAATTTGATAGAGGAATCAACAACCACCCGCAGAGCGGGTGGTATGATGAAAGCCCCCAAAGGGGGCTATTAAAGTCCTTCTAGTCGCATCTGCTCCTGGCGTTTCTCTTCTACTTCCTGGTTCCGTATATACTTGCGAATCACTTCTTCATCA
>JAFLJQ010000254.1 GCA_022712915.1 Gammaproteobacteria bacterium
TTATGCTCAATCTGTTGGGTGGGTTAATCGCATATTGCCTGAAAGAGGATAAACCTTCTTTAAACCTCTCTCCCGCTGACTTCGATGAACTTCAAAATATCACTCCGCCTCAGGCTCTGGCTTAAACCGATCTCAGGTTAATTATGCAAGCCGCTACTACTTACTCTGAGTCAACTGAACATGAGCTCTACCTTATTCCTGGTATATCGGATATTGGTCATGCAAATGAAAACCATATCCAGCTTAATGGCCCCTCTCTGTTAGCCAAAATCGTGACCTATTTTCATGAGTCCTTCATCATCGATCTCAACAGCACTAATGGTATCTATTTGAATGGTAAACGAATCTATAAGCATTCATTAAAGGCCGGAGACAGACTACAGATTGGTTGTCACTATCTTGTGGTCAAACCACCAGCCAGAGACAGTCTTATGAGCAAAACCGTCGTAACGAATATGGTTAACGCCCTAGCAAGACCAAAGACAAGCTAGGCCAGTAGGTAATAACCAATACCGCAAACAGCAAGATAAAGAAAAAAGGCAGAGTCGCCTTGTAAATCTGCATAACGGGCTTTGCAAAACGATGGCTGGCAATAAACAGGTTCATACCCACTGGAGGGGTAAAATAACCCAATTGCATGTTGGCGAGGAAAATAATACCGAGATGAACTGGATCAACACCGTAAGCCAAGGCAAGAGGTAACAATAATGGAATCATTAATACCAGAGCCGAGAAAATATCTAGCAAGGCACCCAGAATCAACAAAAATATGTTTAACAGGATAAGGAAAGTCAACTTGCTGGAGACATGCTCCTCGACGGTATTAAACAACTTGGTTGGAATATCCGCATCGATCACATAGTTAGTCGAGGCCAGAGATACACCAAGAATGATTAATATAGCACCCACCAGAATCATAGAGTCGCGCATCACTTCCGGCAAGCGCCTGAGACTGACCTCTTTAAGAACAAACACTTCGATGGTCAATGCATACAATACCGTCACAGCTGCCGCCTCTGATACGGCAAAATAACCCGTGTAGATACCACCCAGCACAATAAAAGGCATGGGTAATTCCCAGGCTGAAGCACGCATGGCCACCTTGACCTTGTGCCAGGAAAATTTATCCAATGGCTTGATGACCTTGCGATTGACATGCAAGCTCCAGCCAATCAATAACAACAACATCAGCAAGCCTGGCAGAATACCGGCCAGGAACATGTCATCGATGGTAACTGACTGAGTGAGATTCATTTGCTGCACAATAATGCCGTACAGAATCAAAGGTAAGGAAGGGGCGAACAACAGGCCTAAACTACCCGAGGTGGTAATCAGGCCAAGATTAAAATTCTCCGGATAACCTGCCTGTTTCAAGGCAGGATAGAGCAGGGCACCCAGGGCAATAATGGTTACACCTGAGGCACCAGTAAAGGCAGTAAAAAAAGCGCAGGCCACTAGGGAAACAATCGCCAGACCGGCGGGCATCCATCCAAGCAGGGCATCGGTCAATTGCACCAGACGCTGCGGTGCCTTGCTTTCTCCCATCAAGTAACCCGCAAAGGTAAACAAGGGCAGGGCAATCAAGGCAGGCATTTCAGCTAGGCGGTAAATTTCTATAGCAACAACAGACAAATCCACATCGGCCATATAAAAATTGGCCATCGCACTCGTCGCAATGATCGAAAACAGTGGTGCTCCCAGTAACGCAAGAACAATCAATGCCAGAATGATCAGAATCATGTCTCAGACTTAACTTTTATTAAATTAGAGAACGACACCCAACTAAACATCATATAGCGTAGAGTAATGATGCTAAAGGCTATCGGCAAAATAGATTCCAGCAACCAGGTCGGTACTTTTGAGAAGGCTATACTACCTTCAGTATAATCAACCAATAACATGCGCATGGAGTGAGTTGCCAATAAGCCACAGACAACCGCAACAAATAGATTAATAATAACGTCTACATATTGTTTGCTTTTTTCTGATAAATATCGTGTTAGAACATCGACTGAAATATGTCGACGCTCACGTGTAGCCACCACGGCGCCAATCATACCCACCCATAACACCAGGACGCGTAATATAGAATCAGTCTCGATAAACCCCGACTGAAAAACATTGCGCATAATGATCTGTAAACCCGCCAGTATAATCATGGCCGTCAGCATAAAAACCAGCAGACCATCTTCAATACGTGCGATGACCTGCAAGATCTTATTGTCCTGTTTCACTATAGGCTGATTATTCACAGAATCCGGTTGCTTTTGTCTTGAAACAACTACTTCCGATATTTCTTCAAAATATTATTAACTTTAGTCACTTCACTTTGTCTGAGCTTGCCTTGCTTAACCAATTTTTTAACAACATCTTTGGCAAGCTTGTTCAAACCGGCCATTTCCGTGGCATTGGGCTTAACAAAGACGATACCCTGTTTGTTAAGGGCGACCTTAGCTTTTCTATTATTTTCCCAGTTAATCTTGCCAAGTTTGTCAAAGGTAACAATCATTTCTTTTTGAACCACAGCCTGATCGTCTTTACTCATTTTCTTGAAAGCCCTTTCAGAAAATACAAAGGCACCATAACTAAAGAATAAAGGCACATCGACCAGATATTTAACCTTGGTATGCCATTGCAGTGCGATAGCAAAACTGGGAGGCGCACCCACCGTACTAATCAAACCAGTTTGCAGCCCGGTCAACACATCGGTCAGGGGCAAAGAAACAGGCGAAACGCCAGCCGTATCCAGCATAGTTTGTGCCATGATGTCATCAGGCGGAATCCAGACCTTTTGTTGTTTCAGGTCTTCTACACCGCTGATTCGTTCCTTCGACAAGATATAAGAGAAACCGGCACCCGCAATTTTAAATGCGATATAACCTTTTTTCTTCAGGCGGGCAATCATCTCATCATCCATTTTGGAACGGAGATGAGTCATTTCATCGTAACTTTGGAACGTCAACGGCAGACTATAGATATAGTTATCCGTATCAATACGTTTTAAGGCCGAACTAGTCAAAGCCGCACCGTGCAATTGCCCAATTTTCATTTTACGTATCACACTGTTTTCATTACCCATGATACCGCCAGGATAAAACTTCAGCTTAACGCGATTATTCGTTTGTTTGGCTATACGCTCCGAGGCCGCACGCATCAACGTCATCCACTGGGTACCGTCTGGCGCGAGGGTGGCAATTTTGTATGCCTTGGCGTGAACCGGCAGGGCCAATACAAACAATAAACTTATAACAACAAATTTAACTCTGATCATTTTCATACTTAACTGTTCCTAAAAATAGTCTTTACCGCTTATTAATAATTCTTTGGCTTTTATCTTGGCCAGCGTGTTCATCAGGGTCAGACGGTCTGCATTGACATCACCGTTGATAACCTCATTCAATAATTGGTCATGCAGCTTCTGATCAAAGACCAGTCGAGCATAACGCTCGGCATAATGAACCTTAATCATCAAATTACGGCCTTCGGACAACTCAATAGCTTGCTCAAATGATTTTTTAGCCAACTCGGGTTTACCGCCCAATGCCTTAGGTAGCAAGGTATTCAATAGGCCCATATATAAGTATGCACTTCCATTATCATACTTTTCATCCAGGTCAATCACACGCTGCACACAGGCCTTGACCTTGGCCAAGTCCGCTATAGCACTCCAGTCACCCTTATTGGCCTTAATGTAGCCGGCCCAAATAACGGCGAAGGTGTGCAACATGGGCGCATCATCTCCGTCCGTAAATTCGTTTTTAAGGCCCGCATTGAAGACCTCAAATGGACTATCGATGACTTTACAAAAATCTTCGTATTCCTGGCATATTGCCCGGCGACTATAATCCCTGGCCCGATTCATCATGCGGGTATGACGGGCCTGCTCTTTAACAAACATCGAGGTATAGGCAGCATAAAGCCTTGCCCCAGCCAATAAACGGCCAGAATTATCTGGGTCGCCCTGAATCAAGCCATCAAGCAAGATGAGATAAGCAGGGCCACCATCTTCAACCGTTTGGGGATCATCCTGATTCAAGATGGCACTGGTCAGGCCATTGGCCACGTCACTCACACTGGCACACCCGCCGGTGAAACTCAGCATGATTAAAAATAGTAATTTATAGATAGGTAGATTATGTAAAAACTTAGGATTTTTCATTCTCGTTCTGCAATACGTCCTCAAACGGATAATTCAAGCCATTACGTCAAATGTCGCCATTGTCCCACAATCAAGCGGGCTAACAAAATATTTGAGCAACAACTTAACAGATTAATTATTTCAGCCGTTTAATTGACCTACTGGCTCATTTACCTTACAAATAACATGGATTATATTTTTGAACTCCATGTCAAAAAAGTGCATGGCCACTAGAAACACATCATAGACCAAAACACACGCGACAACATATTCACCCGCATTGTTAGATACGTTATGCTACATACAAAGAATAAAACACTGAGGAAAATCGCTATGAACAAGCCATTCAAAGTCATCATTCCATTTGTTATCCTGCTCATGGGCACAAATCTACAAGCCAGAGAAATTTCTGGTGTTAAGCTGCCTGAGCAAATTGAACTGATTAAACAAAATTTACCCCTAAACGGTGCGGGTATTCGCAGTAAATTTATATTCGACATATACAGCGGCGCCCTCTACCTGCCAAAAAAGACCCATAACATAAAGCAAATCCTGGCCATGGCCGGCCCCAAACGCGTCCTGATGCACATCCTAATATAAAGAAGTCGAAGAGGAAAAACTCACCAGCGGTTGGACAGCCGGTTTTGAAAACAACCTGTCCGACGACGAATTCAATGCCTTTAAACCCAGGCTGGCTGATTTTAATAAACTCTTCACCAGCGTCAAATCTGGCGATCAAATTCTGCTAGATTACATACCCAAGATCGGCACACAAGTCACCATCAATAAACAACTCAAAGGCAGTGTACCCGGCGAAGATTTTAATCAAGCTCTACTCATGGTCTGGCTAGGAGATAATCCTGCAGATTCAGATTTGAAAGAAGGGATGTTGGGGAATTAACTGATGCAAGGCACAACCCAAATACGTCATGTTAATCGATATTTTATCGCAAGCTCAGAACTTGCATTGGATTAATCTATTCAACGTCAATATAAATACCCACAAGGAATATTTACACAATTTTTATCCTCAAAAATACAAACATGATTTTGTCAACATTAATAAATTGCGACCTTCTCGCTATTCAAACGTTCCAATGCAGATGATCGCCTGGTTTTAGGCAAGCGGCCCAATCGGCTCACCTCGGCATAAAATAAATCAAGGTTATATTTCTGCTGCTCTAACAACGCCTCAAAGGCTGGCACCAGTTCATGATAGGTTGCCACTAATGCCATGTCCGCATTGTTAATATCACGTTGCATCCAATTGTCATAGCCTGAGTAGCCCTCCCATTGTCTTTTGTTTTTTTTATACTCAAGCTTCATGGTGGAGATGATCTGTTTTTTTCCGGCAAACAACATCGTTTCCTCTTTTTGAGTTTTATACAGGCTATTAAGTTGATTCCTTGTCGCCTGCAACAAATCATTAAAGTCACGTTGGTGTTGTTTGTATTGCCGGTATTTTTTTATCCCAACGGCGTCACCTTGCGCCTCAAGCCAGCGGCGTACACCTTCGAGTTCAACTGTCGTGGCAAAAGCTTCATTAAATGATGAATCATCATCTATGTATACTTTCTGATGAGCCAGTTCATGAAAAATAATCCCGGCCAGATGGGTTTCTTCTTTATAAAGCATGGAACTCAACAAGGGATCATCAAACCAGCCGAGGGTGGAATAAGCCGCCGCAGGAGAAACGGTAACATCATAGCCTTCATCCTTTAATACTTTAGCCTTGGCTTCGGCATCCTTTTCATTAAAATATCCCCGGTAACTAATACAACCGACAAACAAAAAACACCATTGTCTCGCATTCACTGAAAATTTTTCAGCCGCAATAATATTCCAGACTGGATAACTACGATTTAGTTTAACGAATGTCTTATAGCTATCATTATCCGGCAATCCCAACTTATCACTGGCAAACCGTCTGATTTCAAGTGCACGAGATAACTTTAGTCTTACCGCCGCATCATATTTGTTTGATATAAGAATATCCTCGATATCCTCTTCACTCTCCATTAGGTCATAATGGCCATTCATGATATGGGCGTAATAACCGACTGTACTGCAACCTGCAAGCAAGAGCGAACAAGACATCATAATCAGTGCGCGCAAATTCAAATTAAGATCTCTCTGGTCTCGTAAAACAATTTAAATATCATCACTTAATTTGCCTGATACTTTTTTCCTTGATCAAGGCTTTTTTATCCTCATCAAGATACGCCCAACCAGATTAGTGCCCAGCCATGTCACACCTGCAAGCTTGGCCCCTCTGAGATCTGCGCCCTGAAAATTGGCTGAATCTAGTGCGGCGCCCTGAAGCTGACTACCCATCAATTTAGCCCCCATCAGATTAGCATTAACCAGTACCGCTCCCTGAAGTTTAGCTCCGACAAGATCGACTAACTGCATGTCGGCCAGGATAAGTTGTGCCCCTTTCAATGTTGCATGATTCAATATTGCGCCCTTTAATTGGCTACGCATCAAATCTGCATCAAGAAAATTTGACTCCTGTAAAAAGGAATCGTTGATTACAACCCCTTGAAGCTTTGCATTACCAAACATGGTTTTCGGCATGACACATTTTTCAAATGTCGCAAAACGTAAATCACGCCCCTGCAACGATAAACCGGTAACCTCTTTTAAAGCAGCACTTTTTTCTGCTTCATTGTGGCCCTTGAGGGCCACCTCAATTCTTGCTGAAGGTTCACCCTTGACCAGCATTTGGTCTTTTAAATATAAATCCTGACGAAACGGTTTACCGGGTAAGTTAAACAATATTTCCGTCATGAAAAACTGACTAGCCTTTCTCCCCTGGCTATCATTATCTGGTTGCACTGCAACAAACCATGAAATAAGCAACATAGTAACACTGCTAATCATTAAACTTCCTTGCCCTTTTCCTCGAAAGATAATTTTTTCCTTCGCCAGAACAGTAAGTGAAGACTTGCCTATCCACCTTTTCACCCATAACGTATTTTGTTCCACCCAGCGCTTCAATTTGTCCTGAGGAAGGACAATCATGGGCCAGATAACCCATAACAACAGGCAATCAAGCAAAACAACCATGCGATGGCTCCAGGTGATCGCTTCACTGTGATAGGGAATAAAACGAACTTGCGCCCAGGTAAGTAACACTAAAGGTACTACCACTATGGAAAAAACAATAACACTATTTAGAAAAAATCTAATTATCGAAGAATGATTCTGCCCGGCAATATTCTGGCTCAAGGCAAAGCTAAACAGCCGATTGCGCATGGCTACCGCCACCTCATCATTACATTTGCTCAAAGCCACATTCAACAGATGTAGCTTGTTCGCTAACAAATAACATTGCAATAGAAGATTAAAGTGTAAAAATAACAACAACCAGGGTGTCAGCAGATAAAACTCCAGAATAGGCAGTTTAACATTCAACAAGGGCAGAGTTACTGGGCTGACCTTGAGTAATTGCACATCAGTGGTCGAGCCAATCACGATAGCAATATATGCGGTGACCAACATAAATGTTAAATGCACACTACGAACCAGCTTTGCACTGTCATTGGCTGAGTTCAGTAAAGCTCTTGCCTGATCTTCATAACTCATCACTTATCTCCCTGTCCATATATAACTGCACATTGAAGCATTGCATTCATGACTTTTTACCGCAGTAATTCACAGGCAATTATTTTCCAATGCAAAAACTTGAGAATATCCGGCCGAGCAATTCATCTGATGAAACATGTCCTGTGATCTCACCGAGTATTTGCTGTGTCTGTCGCAGATCTTCAGCCAGCAACTCACCGCTATGATGGTGCAATTGTTCTTTTGCGGTACTCAGTTGTACAAGTGCCCGTTGCAAAGCATCAAGATGCCGACGTCTTGCGATAAATTTACCTTCACCTACTCCGGTGTAACCCATCTGGGTCTTTAAATGATCCCGCAATAGATCAATACCGGAAAGCTGCTTGGCCGATAGACGTATAAGTGTACCGTGTTCATTTTCGATTCGTTCCTGCTTATTACCACTGAGATCAATTTTGTTATGGATAAAGGTCACATCAATGTTCTGCGGTAATTGCTTGAGAATTTGTTGCTCGGCTTGTGTCACGCCCACCTGATCATCCACCAACAATAAAACCTGATCGGCCTGTTCAATGGCTTGCCACGTGCGCTTGATACCTTCCTTTTCCACTACATCGTCACTATCCCGCAACCCAGCAGTGTCGATCACATGCAAGGGCATGCCATCAATTTGAATCTCTTCACGCAATACATCACGAGTGGTTCCCGCTATCTCAGTGACTATGGCCGATTCACGTCCAGCAAGGGCATTCAATAAACTCGACTTACCAGCATTCGGCTGACCGGCCAACACAACATGCATACCCTCACGTAACAAGGCACCCTGTTCAGCCAATTTCAGCACTTCTTTCACCTGAGTATATATAGCGTTTAATTGCTGGCCAATGCGCTCATCAGCCAGAAAATCAATCTCCTCTTCTGGAAAATCGATGGCCGCCTCAACAAACATACGCAGCTCAGTAAGACTCTCCACCAGATCATTGATGCTGCAGGAAAATACACCCTGCAAGGACTGCATAGCACCACGCGCCGCCTGCTCTGAGCTGGCTTCTATCAGGTCAGCTATAGCCTCGGCCTGGGCAAGATCGATTTTATCATTCAAAAAGGCCTGCTCAGAGAATTCACCGGGGCGCGCCAGGCGGGCACCCAGTTGCAATGTGCGCTTGAGCAACATGTCCATGACTACCGGGCCGCCGTGGCCCTGAAGTTCCAACACATCTTCCCCGGTAAAAGAGTTCGGTGCTGAGAAAAAAATGGCAATACCCTTATCCAGTATCGTGCCATCATCACCCAGAAAATCCAGATAACAGGCTTTGCGGGGCAGGGGCAACTGACCGAGCATACCCCGTGCAATAGCGGCACTCTTTGAACCGGAGATGCGCACAATGCCCACGCCACCACGGCCCGGCGGTGTGGCCAGGGCGGCGATGGTTTCTATTCCGATTTGATCTGCCATATGTCATTTAACTGTATAAAGGCAAAGTAACAACTTTGCCATTCTAAAATATCGAAATACTTTACATTCTATCCATACAAATGTCTGCACATATAATTTATATTATTAAATTGATACATTGGCAGGATTAGAAGTGCCCTTATGTTAAAGGGTCTGAACATCCCTCATAGCATTTTTGTGAAAAGCCACCTGATATAATGTCTGCAAGATTGTTTTAATGGCGCGTATCGCACGTTAACTAATTTTAATTCCACCAGGATTATTATCTGGCGGCCATTCTTCATACTGAGGGACATCATCGGGAATCGTTTCCCATGATGCTTTTGATCCTACAAAAATATGCATTCCTAATGTAATTTTTGGATCGCCTTCTATGCACCCCAATGTAACGCCATGTATCTTGCCTTTATAAAGGCCACAAAGGGTTGAGCCACATTGACGACAAAACTGTAGCCCTGCACCACTTTTAGACTCATAGCAAGTAAGTAGATCGCTACCAGATACCCACGAAAACTCATCTGGCTCCACTAATGCATATGCCGATGCTTGAGCACTAAACACTTTTCGACACATGGAACAATGGCATGAAAGGGTATCCCGTATTTTCCCTTCTATTTTATATGTAACAGAACCGCAAAAACATGAGCCCTTTATAGTCATTATTTAATTACCTTTTTTAGGTTACCTGCCCGCATATAAATCCGCCTCAATACATAGAGACTCTATACGAGTTTCATTCCGCATCATGGCATACGGCACAAATATAATTACCGTCAACATCACGGATGTAAGCCGCATAAAAATTTGGATGATTTTCTTCACGAATACCCGGCTTCCCATCATCTTTTGCATTTAGTTCAAGTGCCGTTGCATGAAAAAAATCCACTGACTTTCGGTTTGGGGCCAATAAAGCAATGGTGGTTCCATTATCTCCCGTTACCGGCTGACCATCTAATGGCCGTAATATCCAGAGAGTATTAATGCCTCATACGTTAGTTCTTAAGCTGTACAAAAAACAGGCGTCAATCCAAGCTTAGCGCGACCTGACAACCTATCACGTTCAGGGTGAGCGCGTTTTGCATTCGTTGACAAGTATTCTAATGCACGCAGAACCGCTGCCTT
>JAFLJQ010000258.1 GCA_022712915.1 Gammaproteobacteria bacterium
TGATGGCCTAATTCGCTAAGATGTCGAGGTAAATGCAACTAAAAATGCAATAAATCATCGTAATTAACAGTGATTCACTATCACTGTTTTATTTTTTTTTAATTTGTTCTGATTTATTGGATATTTAGAGGTGCCCTTTATATAAAAACGCTGATTTACCTCGGGCTACTCACTGGGCTACTCACAAAAAATAACGGTAAAATGCCGTTTTATTGAGAGTTATGAATTTTGTGGGTAACTTTTACTCTTCCGGTTGGCGGTAGGTGTGGGGGTTTTTGATCCAGTCGTGGATGTCTTTTAGGTAGAACGCTTTGCGCGTTGCCTTTTTTCGCCCCGAGAGTTTTGTTGGTTTTGGGAATGTTCCGTTATTAACTCGGCGGTCTATTTCTTGTCTGGATATTCCGCAAAGCCTGACCGCCAGCTTTATTGGAATTAAAGCGTTGGATTGGATCATTAGCGCGGCGGCTACTTGTGCTTCGAATGTGGCTTTGAGGGTTAAACCTTTGAATAGGTTTTCCATAGGGCAATTCCTTTCCTTGGCAGGAAGCTTGCGCCTCCTGAATTGTGTTCACCCATGATCATTGATGTAGCGTTGCCAATATTATCGACTAGATCTGCTTGATGCAGATGGCGTTGCTGTACCTTTATTACAACCCAAAATTGCTTAATATTTCGTTAAGATTTTCTAAAAACCGTTATATACAGCCATTTATATAATTTGCTTTGGCCTTTTTGGATATTCAAATACTCCTTTGCACTATAGCCAAAAGCCAAATCTTTCTCGTCCCTTTTTTGTGAATACTGCCAGACGCTCGTGGCGTATCAAATAATTTTACCCGCTAGCTCGTCTAGCTCTAAAGCGAGCAAGACTCTCTAAGCAGTCCCCCACAAAATCATTGGACACGCCCCGAAAACCTGACTGGCCTTATGTCTTCACAAGGTACGGAAATAGTTTCGGCCTTAAAATTTAAGCAAAGGAGCTTGAAAATGAATACTCAAAAAACAAAAGGCAACAAACCAACCCATTATGTCCGCTCATTAGTCGGTCATGGTGAAGATGCTCGCTTTGAAACTATAGGCGCAGCGTGGGTGGCTGAAGGCAAGGAAACATACGTCAAACTGCACGGAACGCAAATCGTCGATGGCGGTTTCTACATCCTAGCCAACGGCGCAAAAGCAAATCAGGAGAGCGGCCAATAGGCCTCTCTTTTTTCCAGGGAAAGGGAATGTCATGGAAAGCAAAAATTATGAAATTGAATGGGAAGGTATCAAGATTTCCATTGCCCATACTCACAAGCGTTGGGGCGTTATCGAGCATCTGGAGATCAGATCAATTGATCCACCAAAAGCACCACTACCGATTACCGGCACGGGTTATACATCCAGCTTTATGGAGGAAGAACGTCTCAATCAGTATGCTTCACCGATTGATTATGTTCGCCAATGGCTGGAGCATGAAGCCGCAAAGCCAGAGTGGAAATCAAAGCAGGTGAACTCACGCCAGTATTCATTATTCTGATTTACGCAGGGCTTCTTCCTGCGCGGCCATGTAGGCGGTGCGCCGTTCCTTTAATTGGTAATAGCTGTAATAACATATTTACAATATGATATATATGTAATAGTATATATTCATGAGTGAGATACTTAAGTTATTAAAGAAGCACCGACTTGAGCTGAAGCTCAAGCAATCAGAGCTTGGGAGCAAACTTGGTTTGCCTCAAAGCCACATCTCGAAGATCGAGCAGGGTGCAACTGATCCAAGACTCTCGACTGTGACAGATATGGCGCGTTTGTTGAATCAAGAGCTGGTGCTAGTGCCAAGGGAAATGTTGCCGCTCATCAAATCCCTCATAAGCGGTGAAGATGCTCAAAAGCCGATGTGGGCTATTGATGAGGAGGATGAGCAATGACGGATCGTCTTGAAGTACGCCTTGGCGATATGTTGGTTGGAAAGCTAACTCTTGTTACGGGTGACCGCAGTTTTTTTGCCTTTGAAGAGTCATACCTAAATGAGCCTAACAGGCCAGTCCTCAGCCAATCGTTTTTTACGCGTTCTGGCGATTTAATCCCCGAAAGCAGAACGGTTCAAACAAAGCTGCCCCCGTTTTTCTCTAATTTGCTTCCTGAAGGTCATTTGCGTGATTATCTCGCGGCGCGTGGTGAAATTAAGCCAGCCAGAGAATTTAAGCTTATCGAATTACTTGGTGAAGATTTGTCTGGCGCAGTCGTTATCAATCCTCTTGATGCTTTGGTTGATATGAAAGAGAGTGATGGAGAGAGGGCGGCTCAGGCAAGCACCCCGTATCGGTTTTCTTTGGCTGGTGTGCAGTTAAAATTCTCTGCGCTGGCTGAAAGCACAGGTGGCTTAACCATTCCTGCTAGTGGCGTTGGCGGAGATTGGATTATCAAGCTGCCTGCTCAAAACTTTGCCAGTGTTCCAGAGAATGAATGGTCAATGCTGGAATTGGCACGTGAAATCGGCATAGATGTGCCAGAAACGCGTCTGATTGATTTGGGCGACGTGGTTGGTTTGCCTGATCTTGGCGCTATCAGTGGTAATCAGGCACTGGCAATAAAGCGATTTGATCGTGGGGAAGAGGGCGCGCGTATTCATATTGAAGATTTTGCGCAAGTATATGGCCTGTTCCCAGATGCTAAATACAGCAAAGTCAGTTATGCCAATATTGCAAATATGGTTTGGACGTTGACGGGAGAAGCTGGGCTGGTTGATTTTATCCGGCGGCTCGTTTTCAACATCATGATTGGTAATGGTGATATGCACCTCAAGAACTGGTCGTTTATCTACCCAGATGGTAGAACACCACAGCTTACCCCAGCCTATGATTTTGTATCAACCGTGCCGTATATCCCAAATGACGGCTTGGCTCTTAGCTTGTCAAGAACAAAGGATATGAGCGGCGTATCCTTAGTGCATTTTGAAACGCTGGTAAAAAAAGCTCAAGTACCAGAATATCTGGTTTTGAATGCAGTAAAGCAAACTGTTGAGGCGACTTATGATGCATGGAGAAAGAGCCAGCCAATTTACCCGTTATCAAGTGACATTATTATTCGGATTGAAAAGCATATGTCTGCGTGTAAGCTTGTTGCTTGATTGATGGTTACACGTGGAGGGGGAGCGTCTCAATCATTATTTGATCGTTTGGGCTTATTCATCATCCTCTAGTAAATTCTTCCATGGGTCATTTGCGAGCGCGCTTTCCTCACTTTTTTTGGAGTCTTCATTTTCTAGAATTTCTTTTACGAGGGAGAGTTTTTCTGTAGGTATCAGCATCAACTCACCTTTCAGTCCTTTGGCAATGAGTTCAAGGGTGTTTAGTCTAGGATTGCCCTTGGACTCTAAATGCTAATACTGCTGGCGTGATACGCTGATACGAAGCAATATGTCTTTTTGCTTTAGGCCGAGCGTTAATCTGCGATTTTTTAGTTGTTCAAGTAATGGTTTCATCATAGGAAACTGATGTGTTGCTTTCTCAATATAAGAATCATATTGGTTTCTTTTTTATCGAAAAGCAATATATTCATTGCTTGTCCTGTTTTATCGGTTTTAGGTTATTGTGTTGTGCGATATTTAGGTTATCGTGTCATGTGGTGTTTCTGCTACGTTACCCCGTCATCCGTTTTTGGGTGATCCGCTAGAGCTGTAGAGTGTGCAGGTGCAACATAGTCCCGCTATTGGTTTGGCTTAAGGATGACCGCAAGATGTGTACGTGTAGTACAAAATCGGGAAAAACCCCCAATTTTCTCCCACCCGCACCTATCTTGAGAAGGACGTTTCCCCGTCCGTTCTATCCTCAGGAGCCGCTCTAAGCTTCGAATTATCATTCTCAGGCAAGAGCTTGTGTGGTGCATTTTCGCTATCGAAGCTATATGCATCATAGAACGTTTGACCGTTCAATCACCATTGGGGAGCCTTCGCGCTACCCCAAACCCCAAACCCCATGACCAATAGGGCATTTCATAGCCCCCTTTGGATACCCTTGATAATTTCATTAAGACCAACCGTTCGCCGTTTGGATGCCGTAAGCATTTCGGTACTTAATTCCGACCACTGTATCGCCAGTGGGTTACGACCAAGGAGCGACCTTGGATACGATGTTTAGCACGAAGTTTATTAGAATATTATTGGAAGTTTGTACGAATCTTGTTAGAATAATTATTGTCACAAACATAAGGCATATTGAATGGTGTTTACGCCTAATTTTCAGATAACAGCTACTCTCTCAAAACTATTGATGGATATAGAGGCTTCTCGTCAGGCTGTTTCCAGTTTGCCTATAACTGTACCGGTACTTACCTCGTTGCGTGAATCTGCGCGTCTCATATCCACACATTATTCTACACAAATTGAAGGCAATCGCTTAACACAAGAACAGGTGGAAGATGTGCTTCATGGTGGTACATTTCCTAACCGTGAGCGGGATGAGCGAGAGGTCAAAAACTATTACCAAGCACTCGACTTTCTGGATGCGCTCATAAAAGGCAAAGCAATCCAAATTGATGAGGGTGATGTTCAAACTTTGCATGGGTTGGTGATGGATGGTAAAAATCGCCCCTCACCGTATCGCGATGGACAGAATGTTATTAAAGACAGCGCTAGTGGCTCTATAGTTTATATGCCGCCAGAAGCCAAAGATGTATCTGCTCTTATGCTTGATTTAATAGGTTGGGTAAATGAAGAAGCCAGCAAAGCAGAACTACCCGTACCTATTATTGCTGCTATTACACATTATCAATTTGCCACAATCCATCCTTACTATGATGGCAATGGGCGAACGGCTCGCTTACTTACAAACTTGGTGTTGCACAAATCTGGTTATGGGCTAAAGGGTATTTATTCTCTTGAAGAATATTACGCAACGAATTTGCAGGATTACTATAACGCCCTTACCGTTGGAGAATCTCACAACTATTATTTTGGGCGAGAACAGGCGGATATTACCGCTTGGGTTGTTTATTTCTGTGAAGGAATGGCTGATGCATTTGCCAATGTTCGTTTGAAAGCAAGTGAAGCGGCAAAAGATAAGAAAACAGATTACAGCACACTTTTGCGTGAACTGGATCAAAGACAAAAACAGGTGCTTAGCTTGTTTTCTAAAAGCAAATACATTACTACCCGCGAGATTGCAGAATTGCTGAATATCCACCCACGAACCGCACTAAATTTATGTAAGAAGTGGGTAGATAATGAATTTATCATCCAACACGGCGATGCTAACAAGTCGCGCAAATATGAACTCGCCGATAAATGGCTTGAGTTGGTTTAAGGGATATTAAAGAAATAGTTTATGCCCGTTCAATCACCATTCAGGGGAGCCTCCAAGCTACCCCCAAAAACCCCCATGGCCAAGGGAGAACTTCATATCTCCCCTAGGAACCCCATCAACCAAAAGGGCATTTCATAGCCCCTTGGAACTATAGTGGTCTAATAAAGTTGGAAGGTATTATAGCTTAATAAACCTAAAAACTAGTGGAGTACTTATGACGAAGACACGAAAAGCGAGAGTCAGTTTCAGCCCTGAACAGAAATTGGACTATGCAAAATTAATGGTAG
>JAFLJQ010000157.1 GCA_022712915.1 Gammaproteobacteria bacterium
GCTATTAACATCTTGGATCGGTTCCATATCATGGCGCATGTCAATAAGGCCATAGATGAGGTTCGTGCCCAAGAGGCCAAAAAACTGCGCGCCACAGGTTATGAACCTGTGTTAACAAAGAGCCGTTGGCTACTTCTAAAGCGCCCTGAGAATTTGACGGACAAACAGGAAAGCAAGCTATCCGAATTGCTGAAATATAATTTACGTTCGATTAGAAGCTACTTGTTGAAAGAAGAGTTTCAATTCTTCTGGACTTATCAATCACCATATTGGGCGGGCCAATTTATGTATAATATAGTGTACTAAAATAATGCGCTCCAAGATTGAACCAATGAAGAAAGTGGCAAAAATGTTGCGTCGTCACCGCAAGCTCTTGCTGAACTGGTTTGAGGCAAAAGGACAAATGTCCAGCGGTGTGGTTGAGAGATTTAACACCAAAGTGAAACTGACTATCAGAAAGGCATACGGTTTTCGAACCTTCCACGCAGCTAAAATGGCTTTATATCATACCTTAGGTGCGTTACCTGAACCAATTTTTACCCACGAATTCTGCTGAAGAGCCTATTTTTTTAATACATTATAACTGTTGAGTGGGTTATAAAAAATTAATCACAAAAATTTTATCACTAATCATTCATGTATTTTATTAAATAGTTCAATAAACTGATTTGTGCACGCGCTTAGAGTGTACCTGCTATCCACGTTACTTTTAGCATTATTTCCTAACCTTGTCCTCAGCTTAAAATCAATATCTAAATCTTTTAGAAGCAAGGCAACAGTATGGCAGTCGTCTTTCGGATAAATAAACCCAGTCTTACCTTGTGTGATTGCTTGACTAACAGAGGGGATATCCGGAACTAGCACGGGTAGTCCAGCGCTCATGTATTCAAGTATCGATAGTGAAAAACCCTCTCCCAGTGCAGCATGCAAGGCGATATCCGATATGCACAGTAGATCCCTGGTGTCATTGCGGAAGCCAAGCAGTCGAACAGATTTTTCAAGGCCATTATCTGAAACCATTTTTTTTAATTCCGGCATAGCGGGCCCACCACCTACGAGTAAAAAAACGACATCCAAATCAGGCGCGGTATCTCTAAGCTTTTTTGCACATTGAATAATAAAATCAAATCTTTTATAGGGATGCGCGCGACCGGTAGTGACTACTACCGTGCTTTGCGGCTGGAGCTCGAGACTTTTTCTGAGAGAATCATATTTCTCAGGTGTGCAGATGACTGGCTGAATGCCATTTTGTACCACTACACATTTGCGAGGGGGAATGCGTGCATTAAGAATATTACGTTGACGCATTAATGCTGAGACACAAAGAATCTTATCGGCAGTAATCCAGGGTATCTTATTAATTGTGGCTTTAATAAAGCCTTTCACGCCCTTTACTGGAGGCCTGTCTCCTGGGGTATGGTCGTGAATGACGATGTGTTTAACCCCTCTTAGTCGTAATAATATGTACTGGAAACTACGGTAGGGTTGATCTGTAAAGTAGATTAATCGAATATTGTTCTCGCTGATAAAGCATTTAACCTGTGCATACTCCTCTGAGTTAGTCCATGGTATTGTCAGTTCAACCGGCGTGATCGATGTGTTTATCACGATCTCGGATAAAATGTTGATTTTAGGATAAGCAAGGTAAGATTTAAATCCTGCCGAGTCATGGAGCCTGGAAAGTGTCACCCAGAAGTGCTCCATAAGCCACCATGCATAAGCGGTATCGGATGGGTAATTCGAGACCATGAGCAGACTGCCCTCATACTGTCGATTCATCACTAATTTATCCTTCAGTTTATGGTTATACAGCCAACTAATATGTATAATTAGCGGCAAAAAAAAGATAGTATATGATAATATTGATACTGATAGATAGTAAAAGACCTAAGTGATATTGATTAACAAATCAGCGCGATTACTTCTCTCATATAGTCTCTGATACGTATATAATCCAATTGAATCTTTCAACGATGACATTGTTGATAAAATTACTAGGTTAATAAAGAGAGACTTAAATTGCGAATTGGCTATCTATATGATCTTCATGCATATCCTCCGAAAGGAGGCAATCATCGTCACGCCTATGAGTTGACGCAGGGTTTTGTACAAAAGGGCCATACCGTATGCGTGGTCGATGATCCAACCATGCCAAACGTAACAAATTTTAATAGTCAGCTAGAAGATATTCAGGCATTTAACGAAGACATTGATGTGCTTTATGTACGGATTGATGCGCGGTCAACCCGACACTGGAAAACACTATCCTTGTGTATGGCTCGGGCCAAACACAATAATGTTCCAGTGGTGTGGGAGATTAATTCTCCAGCAGATGAAAACCTTGCTTTTTCTTGGTTAGGAGGTATGGGTTGTTCGACTAATCAAAAAAAAGAAGGATATATTCGTATATTCAGGAGATGGTTTCATGCGTTTAAGCAACAGCCATCTATCATGCTGGAAGAACGTCACCGGAGGAAATTATCACAAGATGTGATTTTTGCCACATGTGTATCCTCAGCTGTTGGTATGTATGCGGAAAAAAAATTAGGGATTAAATATTTTCAAATTTTACCAAATGGTGGTCCAATTGTCTCAGAATCAGAAATATTATCCCGTCGTGACAAACGTAAAAGCAAAAGATTTACAATTTTATACACTGGAAGCGCAATATACCCTTGGCAAGGCCTGAATTTTCTCTATCGTGTAATTGATTTAGCAAAGACCGAAGCGCCTGAGCTGCGATTTGTTTTAGCGGTGAATCAGAGAATAGTAAATTTACCTCAATTAGAAAATGTCATCGTGCAAGAAAAACTTGATCAAGAGCAAGTTCGAGATGCGATATGTGCAGCCGATGTTTGTGTTGCCCTAATACCTGAATGGCCGTGGGCAGAATTTGGTTTTCATGGGTCCCCAACAAAGTTATTTGAATACATGGCATTTATGACCCCTGTGTTGACATCTGAACATGGTCAAATGAGAGATATTATTGTTGATGGCATTGACGGCCTTCTATGTAAAAATGATCCAAATGATATTCTTGAGAAATTAATATATCTTAAAACTCATCCCGAGCTGGCTAAGAGTATTGGCCGAAAAGGCTGGGAACGGATTAAGTCTGAGTTTAACTGGCAACACAATGCGGACGAGACATTAAAGTGTTTCGAACAAGCGCTACATGAATTGTTATGATGGTTGAATCTTCGGTAAACCAAATGAGATTTTCAATTTATATATTTAGAGAGCAATCTGAGTGAGTAGTTTTCGAACGCGTACTGTACATGCGCTTGGTTGGAGTTTTGGTTCCAAATTTACTTCACAGCTGATTTCACTTGTTTTTGGTATTATCCTAGCAAGATTGCTCGTGCCAGAAGATTTTGGTCTGGTTGCCATGGCCATGATAGTGATAGGCTTCGCCACGCTACTTGCAGACGTCGGTCTTGGCGCAGCACTAATACAGAAAAAAAATACTACTGAGCAACATTTTAGTTCAGTATTCTGGTTGAATAATCTGATTGGTCTTGCTCTCGCTTTCATGTTATTTCAATTATCGCCGTACATCGCGATATTTTATAAGCAACCAGACCTTGAAAAAATGACAATGGTCTTGTCGTTGGTATTTGTAATTAGTGCTCTGGCAATGGTTCCGAAAGCACGATTAAGTAAAAAATTAGCTTTTCGAGAACTTGCTTTGGTAGACCTGTCAGGAATGATTTTGAGTGGCGTGGTTGCTATCTCTATGGCGAATGCAGGTTATGGATACTGGAGTCTGGTAGTTCAAAAGATAGTAGAAAGGATAGTTACGACTTTAATGGTTTGGCTGGTCGGTCGCTGGAAGCCTCAGTTCAGTTTTAGTGTTACTGCTCTCCGAGACCTCATTGGATTTAGTTCAAGTGTATTTTTAACGGGCACACTTCGATATACGACCTTACAGGTTGATAAACTCTTAATTGGTAAATTCCTGGGCGCAACATCTCTTGGTTTGTATGAGAAGGCTTATACGATGATGTTATTTCCTTTGCAGAACATATCACAAGTGATTGGTAGTGTTATGTTTCCAGCATTAAGTCAAATTCAGGATGACAGGGCGCGAGTTCGTGATATATATCAACGCGTCACCAGGGCGATTTCGCTTATAACATTCCCCATGATGGCCGGGATGTTTGTCGTTGTGGATTCGTTTGTTTTAAGTGTTCTGGGTGAACAATGGGCAGGTATTATTCCGATATTTAAAGTATTTTGTGTGGTAGGATTTTTTGTATCTATTGCAACAGTTACTGGTGCTGTTTATCAGTCTCTTGGTCAAGCAAAATTACAATTAAAGGTCAATTTAATCAGCCAGCCCATACAGATTGCAGGAATAATTATTGGCCTTATGTGGGGCCTGGATGGTGTTATTATAGGTTTTGCTGTGACTGCGATATTAGGCGTGTTTATCACATGGTATTTTGCAGGAAGACTTATTGAACTGAGTATATTGGATATTCTTAATAATATTTACCCAACCTTTATTTTAAGTGTGATGATGGGTGCTGTAGTGTGGTTGTGCGGCATGAAATTGATAGTCTATGGAGCATTTTTGAGTTTTATATTTCAAATGGTCATTGGTCTTATTGTCTATGCTGCTTTAATTTTGATATTCAAACCGAGGGCCTATCACGATGTAATGATGGTTTTAGTTAAACAATATTCAAAGAAATGATCGAAACATAATGCCAAGCTTCGATGTCCCACGTTTCCCGGTGCGTTCAATGGAATAAAAAATGGTGGAATATGATTAATAAAATAACAAATTTTGTAAGCATGGCCGTGTTTCCAAAAGGCAATGTTAATGTTATTGTGCTTGGTCATCAAAAGACGGGTACAACAGTTGTTGCTGCATTGCTTAGTAAAGTCTCTGGCCTGCCATACAGTAGTGACCCTTTGTATGTGCTTGATAAAGGTTTAGGTCAGACTGCAGGAAGCTTGATAAAAAAACCTGAAAAAATTGCTTGGTATTGTCGAAGATATCCACATCTGTTTGGTAAACCGATCATCAAAGATCCAGATTTTATATTTTTATACCCTGCGATTAAAAAAATTTATAGAAACGCAAAATTCGTATTCATAATCAGGGATCCGCGAGATACGATTAGGAGCATCTGTAATCGCCTTGGGATGCCTGGAACTAACCGAAACCCGTCACCTCTAATAGAGGAAATGAGGGAAGGGAACCATCATTGGGAACTGATTCTTTCAGGGCAACTTCCGCAACAGGAATATGCCGATAAAAATTCATTAAGCTGTATAGAAAAATTAGCGCATCGTTGGAACCTCGCTGCTAAAATATACGCTGATCATGCTGATGATTTAATTTTAGTTAAGTATGAGGATTTTCTGAAGGACAAGGAAGGGTTTATTACCAACCTTGCTAATGACTTGGGGCTTCAAAGTACGACATCGATAGCAAAATATGTTGACGTTCAATATCAATCTAAAGGGCAAAAGGATGTTAATTTGGCAAGTTTTTTTGGTGAAGTCAACCTTACGTCCATAGAAAGGATATGCAGTAAATATATGAAATACTTTGGATATTAATAATAAGCAGATTATGACTCAACTGAAACTGTTACATTCTAATGAATCATGCTAGTTTAGCTGCCAGCTTTGATTATAAACAAGATCTTATCATCTTAATGGTATCCATAAATTGTATGTGTTATTGGTTTGTGATGTCTAATGTGATACGAATTAAATTTTATTAATCGTGTATTTTTGTAAGTGTTATAATTTATTTATGACTATGCGGTAAGGTGTGCATATTTAGAATAGATAGTGATTCCTGAGTTGAGGTATTTCAATGAAAGTATTATGGTTGTCGCACTTGGTTCCATACCCTCCTAAGGGTGGCGTACTTCAAAGAGCCTATTACTTACTTCGTGAGGCGTCCAAGTATCATGAGGTTGATTTGTTAGCGTTCAATCAGCCTGGTTTGATTGGTCCACTTTTTAATAACTTAGAAGAAGGTTTGCTTGAAGCAAAAAATAACTTATCTGAATTTTGCCGTGCGGTAGAATTTTTTTCTATACCTTCAGAAGCTCGTAGGTGGGGTAAGACGAGTTTGGCTGTAAAGAGTCTTTTTACACGAGATCCCTACAATATTAACTGGCTAAAGTCGAAATGTTTTGATGATAGACTTAAAGAGTTGATAGCATCTAATTCTTATGATGTCATTCATTTTGATACGTTAAGCTTAGTTCCGTACCTACATAATATTGGCACTATACCTGCTGTGCTGGATCATCATAATATTGAATCACATATGTTGATTCGGCGCGCCATTAACGAATCTAATTTTCTCAAAAAATGGTACTTCAAACAAGAAGGCAGAAGATTGGTGTGCGTTGAGAAGGAATATTGCCCAAAGTTTAAATTGAATATTACATGTTCGGAAATTGATAAGTCACGTTTACTCAAAATATCCCCAAGCAGTCGTGTTGAGGAGGTACGGAATGGCGTTGACGTAGAATACTTTAAGCCCTGTCATAAAGAAGATAATGTGATACGTTTGATATTTGCTGGGACGCTCAGCTGGTATCCAAATGAAGAAGCTGTACTCTTTATTGCTAATGAGCTATGGCCGGTTATAAAAAAGGAAATGCCTGATGTGTATTTTGATATTGTTGGTGCAAATCCACCTGAAGCTATCGTGAGATTGGCTGAAAAAGATAGCCAGTTTATAGTTCATGGTTTTGTTGATGATGTGCGAACTTACTTGGATGCGGCTTCTATTTTTATATGTCCTATTAGTGATGGTGGTGGTACAAAATTAAAAATACTGGATGCGTTTTCAATGAGTAAGGCTGTTGTTTCTCACCCAATTGCTTGTGAAGGGATATCGGTTACAGATGGTGTGGATGTATTGTTTGCTGAGGACGTTGCTCAGTATCTTGAAAATATAAAAAAATTAATCGGTGAACCTGATTATCGCAAATCCATAGGGGATTCTGCTCGTCGCCTGGTTATAGAAAAGTACAGTTACACTGAAATTGGAAAGCGGTTGTCATATTTATTTGAATCATGTGTTTAAATGTCTTATTACTATTTTATATCTGAGATTAAAAAATGTGCGGCATAGTTGGAATCATTAAATCGCCAGATTCACTTGGTTATATAGAATCAGCCGGTAAAGTCATGTTATCCAAGTTGAAACATCGGGGACCTGACAGCGAGGGGTTCTGGATAAGTCCGTCTGAAAATGTATTTTTGGGGCATGCTAGATTAGCTATTCATGATCTATCTCCAAAAGGTCATCAACCAATGAATTCTGTATCTCAAAAATACTGGATTGTTTTTAATGGTGAAATATATAATTTCCAAGAACTTGCGGTTGAGTTAAGAAAATCAGGTTATAGTTTTTCTGGTCATTCTGACACAGAGGTCCTACTTGCAGCAGTAGATCAGTGGGGTCTTGACAATGCCGTGAAACGGTTTGTTGGTATGTTCGCATTTGTAATCTGGGATATTGAAAAACAGACATTAACTCTATGTAGAGATCGTATCGGTGAAAAACCACTTTATTATGGGGTTGTTGAAGAGGGTTTTTATTTTTCATCAGAATTAAAATCGATTGAATCTATTCTCAAGAGTGAATTAACAATCGATAAAAATGCACTTTCAGGTTTTTTGAAGTACGGGTATATCAACGCGCCTCTTTCGATATATAAAGGTATATTCAAGCTTATACCCGGTACAATTTTAACTGTTGGAATTGAAGATGTCATTAGCGGCCGATTACCTAGTCCAGTGCCATATTGGAATATCATAGATATGGCTACGCAGGGAATCAATACAACGATCGGTTCTGAAAGAGAAGCGGTTGATCAACTTGATACCTTACTCATAAATACAATTAAGCGGCAACTTATTGCAGATGTTGGTGTTGGTTCTTTTTTATCAGGAGGGATTGATTCGACTCTTGTATCAGCCATTGCTCAAGGTGAATCAGTTAACAAGATTAAAACATTTACTATTGGGTTTCATGAGAAAGAGTATGATGAATCTATTTATGCAAAAAAGATTGCTGAATATATTGGAAGTGAGCACCATGAGGTTTTTGCGTCATCGCAAGATGCGTTAAATATTATACCAAATTTGCACGACATCTATGATGAACCTTTTGCTGACTCATCACAAATACCAACATATTTAGTTTCAAAAATTGCAAAACAACATGTGACTGTATGTTTGTCTGGCGATGGAGGCGATGAGCTGTTTGCTGGGTACAATCGATATATGTGGCTATCAGGTATATGGAAGAAAGTTGAATCGTTACCGTTTGGATTGCGAAAAACAATGAGTAATTTTTTATCTATTCCTTCCCCTCAATTCTGGGATCGGTCGTATTCATTGTGCAGCAAATTTAGGCATGAACAAAACAAACATAAATTGTTGGGTTTGAAAGTGCAAAAAATTGCAGGTCTCTTGCAAAAAACAAATATTCGAAATGGATACGATTACTTGATTTCTTATTGGGATACCCCAGATACTGTTCTGTTGCCAGAATATCAGGTAGGCTATAGCAGTATTCCAGAGAGCTATCCACCTGTGAGAAGTTTTATTGAAGAAGCTATGTACTGGGATCAGCTTAGTTATCTGCCAGGTGATAACCTGACGAAAGTTGATCGAGCTAGTATGAGTGTCAGTCTTGAAACCAGGTTACCATTATTGAGTCATGAAGTTCTTGAGTACTCGTGGCGCTTACCAATGTCAGCTAAAGTTAAAGGTAATAATGGAAAATGGGTGCTTCGAAAAGTATTGGAACGCTATGTCCCGAATCATTTGGTAGAGAGGCCTAAAATGGGGTTTTCAGTACCAATATCGAAGTGGCTTAGATGCGAATTAAGAGAGTGGGCTGAAGATTTATTATTCAGAAAACCTAAATCAGATCAAGAAATATTTAGATTGGACGTTCTTAGAAAAGTATGGGATGAGCATATTCATGGAGAAAATGATCATTCACATAGATTATGGGCAGTTTTAATGTTTCTTTCTTGGCAAGATGCCCGTTGATTTAAGAAAACTATGCCGTACAATTTTGGTCGGCATAGTTTAACTACATGATTTTTTCGGTGTTTAGTAGTTATTGTGGTGTGACTCTTACGGATTCCGGTGACTTTGGCACTACTAGCGATATTAGTGACGTGGTTGACACTGTAAAATCATCGATCAACCATTCAGTATTAGTATCATGAGGTGCATTTGCCCACCCCATTATATAACCAGCTTTAAATCCATCCACACTACCGTTTGTAAATATGTCCTGATTGAGCCATTCATGCAACTTAGTAAACGAGGGTTCATTTTCCCACCTACGCCATAATTCCATGGAGCCATCGTTGGATGAGCTATTAGTTGCTGCAACCAAATGAAAAACAAGTTGCATCCATCTGCCTTGATCCTCTGGATAAGTGATGAAGGGTGTATGTTGGTTGTGCGCTGTAGTGATTTGTGGATTAACATATCGTAATGCGACCTTTGAACCATTATTGCCATCGTTCCAAGTCTCCCATACACAGGTTGTACCTGTACCGCTAAACTCATAAGCATCCATCCATATTGCAAGGAGCTTATGATTAGACGGGGAACCAATACCATGTTTATAATTCGTTGGTACTCGTAGCCAATACCGTATCCAAATGTCTCTTTCTGGATTGCCTAACTTAAATCGCTGTTCAGCAATGTTTTGACCTGCAGCATAATTAAAACGTAATGAATGTGAACCTGTTTTGGGCGTCCAGTTTCTCGTTGTATTATCGGGCATTGTCGTAGGGTGTATATTGTAAATTATACGATTGTTATACACTGCAACTGGGCCATCACTAGAGTCTTGTATAACTATAGAGGTTCTATTATTTGCTTCCCATGCAAACCCATATGGGTTGGTTATATCCATCTTACCTGAATCAAAAAAATCGTGGAGTATAACCTCCGCATTTGCAGAGGGTATTGATAAGAAAGATATTGTTATATGCCAGAATATTAATGTGGTTTTTAAGTTCATTTAACTCTCTCCAACTAACTGCTGTAATTACTGTCACTAGTAGTCGTTCAACCACTCTTATTGCGTGAGAAACTATCTTGTTTATGTGAGTAGTGTCTCATAATTAAAATATGAATGTGTTTCAAAACGTTGCTTGATGATCCTATTATTAATTATGTGAGAACCGTTTCGGTTGGCACCTATCATTTTCACAACACCATAATCGATTCTGTGAAATTAACATAGACAGCATGTCATCAAAGTTGATGTGAATCACATTATTTTACTTGCCTCTAAAGATAACTCAGCACGATTTTACGGGTAAATGAGTCACGCATGCGGCCAATAACCTGGCCGGAATTTCTGACTCCTAATGTTTATGGTTAAATCGATAGCAAAATTCATTAATGTATTCTTGTAAATGTTTTCCTTGTACACCATGAAATGTATCCAGCAAAAACCGTTTTAGGTTGCTAATGACGATGTGTACCCAAGGCAACCACTCGTCTACTTTTTCCGCAGGGGTCACCCGTGGAAGGTGCTTTTGTGTGTTTGCCAAGGAAGTTAGCCCACGAAACGCATCGGTATACATGAATTGTTCTGGCATGAGTTTTCGTTTTGAAAACTGATCAACCGTTTCATAATTGATTCACTCTACCACTTGTATCGCAATAGTTCTTGCTCGATCGCCTTGGCTCTCACAGGCCACGATGATGGGCTTTTTTCCCGTGGCACCTCGATCTTACGTACTTTTTTGCTTCCCGCCAACAAAGGCATCATCTAATTCTATGTGCTCTGTTAACCGGTACAAGCTATCTTGATGGCCTATTGTTTCTCGCAATTTGGTGAGCATTAGCAGTATTACCTCGGGGTCAGGCAATCTCTGGCTGCTATTAATGCAGCCGCCAGCGCCATCGTCCCGGAAGCATAGAGATGCGGATCAGAACCCAGAACCTTCGTCAAAACCTGCTCAGGATCTAGATGACCGTCTAATTGAATAGAATTGCCTACAGGAGGCAGACATTTGAGCATTTTAAAACGCCAGTCATTATATTCATAACATGTATGAATAATACAGCTTCAATCAACCATTACGCACTACTTTTTAAAGAATTACTAAACATAGTCTCCAACACATCAACTATTCTCCAGCCTGTTTTTCCATCCCATTTAGCAGGTATTTTGCCAGATTTCCATTTTCCAGAAAAAAGCTTATCAAAAGCAGGCTTCAACTTTGTCGGATCAGTACCGATTAGTTCATTAGTTCCAATACTTACTGTTTCTGGACGTTCAGTCGAATCACGTAGCGTCATGCATGGTACACCCATTACAGTACTTTCTTCCGTAATACCGCCTGAATCAGTAATTACAGCCAAGGCATTTTTTACAAGATAGTTAAACTCAAAATATGATTGTGGCTCAACTATATGCAGATTTTTCGGCAGTTCCTTTAATCCTGAGAGTGTTTTCGCTGTACGAGGGTGTGCTGGATATATAACTGGCAACCCTCGTGTGTTAGCCCCGATTATTTTCAACATTTTTTGAAATAATTCTATAGAATCAACATTAGAGGGTCTATGCAATGTGAGAACAAAATATGTACCTTTCTCTAACCTAAAGTCATCCCAGAATATGGGTGCACATAACCTGTCTATATTGGAAAGCAGAGTATCAATCATTGTATTGCCAACAAAAAATATCTGCTCATTTGACATGCCAGCTCGAAGCAGGTTTTGATTAGCAACCTCACTTGTTGTGAAAAAGTAATTTGTAATTGAATCAGTCACCATTCGATTTATCTCTTCGGGCATAGCCCAGTCACCAGAACGGATGCCTGCCTCCACATGCGCAACCTGAACCCCCATTTTTTGCGCCGTGATAGCACAAGCCATAGTAGAAGTGACATCCCCGACAACTAGACAAAGACTGCTGCGGTGAGTTATTAACAGCTTTTCATAACGAATCATAATTGCTGCAGTTTGCTCAGCTTGTGTGCCAGACCCCACATCCAGGTTGTAGTCAGGCTCAGGAATACCAAGCTGCTTAAAAAACTGACCGGACATGCGGCTATCATAATGTTGGCCTGTATGTATGAGTCGGTAACGCAATTTCCCACCAGCTACTTGTCGTTCTCGTAGCGCCTTGATAATAGGCGCTATTTTCATAAAATTAGGGCGCGCACCAGCAATAATATCGATAAGCATAATAGTTAAGTAGTTTCCTATGGTTTAATTTAATGTTTTTTGGTAAATCCTAATTAATTTGCAAAACCTGAATTCGTATAATAAGTGCATAACCTCTGATGTAGCTGAGAATAGAAAGCCCTGTAAGTAGAACAAGACCCAAGATTACAATGCCAGGCTACGAAACCGAAAGCAGAGGCTACAAATGAGCTATACACACCTGAGTATTGAAGAAAGACATTATATAGAACTTTCACTGAAAAACGAGATGGCATTGACAGAAATTGCAAGAGCACTTGGACGCTCACAAAGCACCATCTCCAGAGAGGTTGCCCGAAATACTGGGCATCAAGGCTATCGTCATAAACAAACGGAATGACTAACGACAGAATGCCATGAAATGAAGCCTAAAGCACTAAAGCTGACAGATGACGTTAAGTTGATGTTTGAAAAGCATATTAAGCTAGACTGGAGTCCTGAGCAGATTTGTGGACGTTTGAAGAGTGACGGCATATTGAACTTACATCACGAAACAATTTACCACTATATTCTGACTGACAAACAATCAGGTGGTGAGTTGTATAAACATCGCCGTCATCAAAATAAAACCCACAGAAAACGTTATGGAGCCGCCCATTACCGCCATGGTATCCCGAGAACTGACATTGATGAACGCCCAGAGGTCGCGAATAAACGTCACCGAGTAGGCAATCGGGAGGCTAAGACGGTCATGGGTAAAAACCACAAAGGAGCCATTGTGACCTTAAATGACAGGAAATCAAAATTACGTTTGGCTATGCCCACGGGTAGTAAAAAAGCACACTCAGTGACGGATGCGATGATCACTTTATTTGAGCCATTAAAACGCTTTGTAAAGACAATCACTTTTGACAATGGAAAAGAGTTTGCTTTTCATGAGGAAATTGCTAAGCAATTGCGGTGTGATACTTATTTTGCATAACCTTATCATTCATGGGAACGCGGCCAAAATGAAAATGCGAATGGTTTGTTGAGGCAGTGTTTTCCCAAGTCAATGGAGTTGGTTGAGGTGGCAAAGAAACAGGTATTTAAGGCTGTACACAAGCTTAACAGCAGACCCAGAAAATGTTTGGAATTTAAAACCCCTTATGAGGTGTTTGAAGAGCTAACCAGCATCATACACAAGACGTTAACTGGTTATGCACTTATTACTTGAATTCAGAAAAGTTAATGGGACAGCAGTGATTTTTTATATGTAATCAGGATTGAGCTGTATTAGTTCCGACCGGATCTGACAAATCACATGCAAAAGTGAGCGTTACCCGTTTTGATAAAGGTGTTGAAACTTTAAATCAAAACAAAAAAGGCAACTCTCAATGATACATACTAACAATCCAATTATTAAACACAA